>JBBRYO010000066.1:0-14624 GCA_038237595.1 Candidatus Limnocylindrales bacterium
GACGAAGCGGTTGCGGCCGCCAAGGCGGCTCAGGTCGCATGGGGCGCCAGGCCGGTCACCGAGCGCGGGGAGGTGTTGCGCGAGATCGCAAAGCTGATGGAGCGCGACACCGCGAAGCTGGCCGCGATCGTGGCGGGTGAGACCGGCAAGTCTCCGGGCGAGGCCGCGGGCGAGACCGGCGGCGCGATCGAGCAGGCCTACTTCATGGCCGGGGAGGGCCGACGATTCTTCGGCCGCACCACCACGAGCGCGGTGCCCAACCGTCAGGCCTCGATCGTGCGCCAGCCGATCGGGGTCGCGGGCCTGATCATCGCCGCCAACACGCCTATCGCCAACGTCGCCTGGAAGGTGTTCCCCGCCTTGGTGTGCGGCAACGGCGTCGTGCTCAAGGCGTCCGAGGATGCTCCGGAGACCGCTCTGGCCGTGGCCAAGCTGGCTGACGAGGCAGGTCTCCCCGCGGGGTTGCTGAACGTCGTACATGGATTCGGACGGGAAGCCGGCCAGCCGCTGGTGGAGCACCCCGATGTTGGGGTGGTGAGCTTTACCGGCTCGACCGCTGTGGGCCGGATGATCGCCCGCGTGGCCGGCGAGCGCTTGGCAAAGGTGTGCCTCGAGCTTGGCGGCAAGAATCCGCTCGTGGTCTGCGACGACGCCGACCTGGAAGGGGCCGCCGACGCCGCTGCGCTGTCGGCCTGGAGCAACGCCGGCCAGCGCTGCGCGGCGGGCAGCCGGCTGATCGTGTTCGACTCGGTCTATGACCGCTTCGTCGAGCTGTTAGGTGAGCGTGGAGACGCCCAGCGCGTGGGGCCGGGCGACGAGCACGACTTCGGCCCGGTGATCAACGAGCGTGGGCTCGACCGGATGGTCGACGCGGTCAAGCGAGCGACCGAGCAGGGCGCTTCGGTGGCGCTGGGTGGCGCCCGTCTGACCGATCCCGCCCACGAGGGCGGCTTTTACATGGCACCGACCCTTGTCGAGGGTGCCGAGCTGGGCAGCGACATCGCCTGTACCGAGCTGTTCGGGCCGATCGCGACGCTGCACCGCGTCGGCGACTTCGAGGAGGCCCTGGCTGCGGCAAACGCAAGTTCCTACGGGCTCACGGCGGCGATCTGGACAGCCAGCGTGCACCGCGCGCAAGAGTTCGCATCGCGGGTGTGCAGCGGTCTCGTCTCGGTGAACGGGCCCACCTACGGTTCCGAGCCCCACATGCCGTTCGGGGGACAGGGCGACTCTGGCAACGGTCTGCGCGAGCCGGGCCCAGAGGCGCTCGACGTGTACTCGGACCTGAAGTCGATCTACATGAACCACGACCCGGCTCTGTTATGAACGCCGATGTGAGGTTTGCGGTGCGGTGCGGGACGTCGGCGATGCATTCGGTGCCGCTCTGACCGTGGATGATGTCTGAACAATTCGAAACCGAGACTGCAGCGTTTGGGCGTCAATTCCGCACGTCGAGGCGCCGAGCCGGTCCGAGCGTGTGGGCGTTTATTCCAGCAGCGTGAAGACGTGGCGTCCCTCGGCTACGTTGGTTTGGAAACGCCATCGGCGCCTGAGAGAACGCCGCAGGAATGCCGCGTTTGCTTTACGCCCGTCGATCACGACCGTATCGCCCCGCCGAAGGGTCGACTCGTAGAGCAAGACATCCGCGCTTACGGGCGGTCGGGTGAGCCCGTCTTCGGTCGCAAAGGACAAGCCGTGCACGTCGCCCTCAACCGCGGTTGGGTCGGGGCCGTCCAGGTAGATCAGCTTCGGCCTGATGTTCGGCAGGTCCTCGAAGAAGTGACACAGCTCGCCGCCCAACTGCGCGGCACAAGCCCGCGTTTGCCGAAACTCGATGTAAGGGGATAGCTCGGGTGGCACCTTCTGCCGGGTGTTGTCAATCCACTCCTGGGAAGCGTCGACTACGTAGAGCCATGGCAGAGGGTCGGTTTTCCCTCGGTTGCTTGTGCAGAGGGCGTGCGCCAGAACCAGGGTGCTGTGGCCCACTCCGAACTCGAGCACTTGCTTGGGTTTTCGGGCGTGGGTGAAGCGGTGCAAGAAGGCCAAGTCAACCGAATCGGGCACCAGCTCCTCGGGCGAGCCTGGTACCAGGAGTGGGGCCACCCCGACTGCCTGCAGATAGTCGGTCGCCCGGCGCTCAGCGATCTGACTGCGGTACACCCTGGCATGCTCGCGGGCCGGGCGTGTTAGGCGGCGTTGAACTCTCCGAGTGAGCCTCCTGCCCGGTGCTCTCATCTTAGGGACGCGCATCGCGGAGCGGATGTTAGCCGCCGGACGGCGGCACTCGTAGATGCGGCGCAACCGGCCGGCGACGATAGCCTGTGACTCTTCACGCCGATGAATACCGTTACCCGTAGCCACCTCTCGCTAGCCGTTGGCCGGCACCTCGACCGCCACGCCGCTCTGCAGGAGCAGCGCCTCCACCGTCACCTGATCGGTTGGCGCCGTCCCGATCTGTCAACCACGACGAGGGATTTGTGAGCCGTTCCGCCGTCGCCCTGGTGCCGGCGCGGGCGGGCTCCGCTCGGGTCCCGGGCAAGAATATCCGGCCGCTGGCCGGTCACCCGCTGATTGCTTACACGCTGGTGGCCGCCCACGAAAGCGGACTTTTCGATGCGGTGGTGGTCTCCACGGACTCCGATGAGATCGCGGCCGTGGCGCGCGAATATGGCGGCGAGGTGCCAGCCCTGCGCCCGGACGCGATGGCCACCACCACGTCGCCCGACATCGACTGGGTCGAGCACACGCTCTCCCTGCTCGCGGCCGAAAACCGGCCGTTCGAGCTGTTCTCGATCCTGCGTCCCACCAGTCCGTTTCGGACCGCAGTCACGATTCGCCGCGCGTGGGACCGGTTGCACGAGCACGGTGATGCGGCGGACTCGATCCGCGCCGTTGAGCCCTGCCGCCAGCACCCTGGGAAGATGTGGGTGCTCGACGGAGACCTGATGCGCCCACTCCTAGAGCAGTCCGGCGACGCGGTACCTAGCCACTCGCGCCCATATCAGGATCTGCCGGCTGTCTACGCCCAGAATTCGAGCCTTGAGATCGCCTGGACGCGCGTGGTCACGGAGGGTCGCGATATCGCGGGGACGCGCGTCGTTCCCTTTATCACTGAGGGCGCCGAGGGCTTTACGATCGACTACCCCGAAGACTGGGAGCAGGGTGAACGGTGGGCGGCGATCAGAGATTCGATGCTGCCCGACGTCGCGGCGGCTGAGCTGCCGGAGGGGCGTTGATGGAGCCCGCGTCACGCCAGGCGTCCGGGAAGGCCGAGCTGGTATTTGTCGGCCCTTCCGAGCTGACGCGAATCCGCGGCCTGGGCGGCGACTCGGTGGCGCGGGCCGCCGCCTTCGCGGATGCGTGCCGCCTGAACACGCTGTCGATGATCGCCGAGGCGGGCTCCGGCCATATCGGCACAAGCTTCTCGTGCATGGATATGCTCGCTTGGTTGCACCTTGAGGTGCTGGGCGAGCATGACCGCTACTTCTCCTCCAAGGGCCACGACGCCCCCGCGTTGTACGCGACGCTGATCGGCCTCGGCCGGCTGGAGTTCGACCTCGTGCACCGGCTACGGCGCTTGGGGGGTCTGCCGGGCCACCCTGACGTACGCACCATGCCCCAGGTGGTCACCAACACAGGCTCGCTCGGCATGGGTGTCTCCAAAGCAAAGGGGTTCGTCCTGGCCGATCGTGCCGCTGGCCGCTCTGGGCGTGTGTTCGTAATGACCGGCGACGGCGAGCTGCAGGAGGGCCAGTTCTGGGAGTCACTGCCCTCGGCCGCCAACAGCGGGCTGGGGGAACTCACCGCGATCGTTGACCACAACAGGATTCAGTCCGACACTTGGGTGTCCCGGGTGAATGACCTAGGTGACCTCGAACGGCGCGTGTCGTCGTGCGGCTGGGCAGTCGCACGCTGCGACGGCAACGACATGCGGTCATTTTCCGAGCAGCTCGGCGCCCTGTTGGTGGAGCACCCGGACAGCCCAAAGCTGCTGATTGCCGACACGATCAAGGGGTGCGGCGTATCGTTTATGGAGCCCCATGATCTGCCCGACACCACGGATGCGCTCTACGGCTTCCACTCCGGTGCGCCCGCGCCGGCTGAGTACGAACTCGCCGCCGAGGAGGTCGTCGGGCGCCTCAACGGCCTCCTGGCGGGGCTCGGGTCGGCCCCGGTGGCGAGATCCGTACGTACCAGGGTCCCAAAACACACGCAAGAGCCTGGGGAGCCTGAACGTCTGGTTCCCGCCTACGGCGAGGCGCTCGCGGAGATGGCCGATCGTGATCCCACGATCGTTGCGCTCGACGCAGACTTGTACCTAGATACCGGGTTGGTGCCCTTCCGTCAGCGGTTTCCCGACCGCTTCTACGAGTGTGGAATTGCGGAGCAGGACATGGTCTCTCAGGCGGGCGCAATGGCGCTCGCGGGGCTGCTTCCCGTAGTGCACTCGTTCGCGTGCTTTCTGTCGACCCGACCGAATGAGCAGATCTACAACAACGCGACTGAGGGCACACGCATCGTGTACGTCGGCTCGTTGGCGGGCTTGGTTCCCGGGGGTCCGGGCCACTCGCACCAATCTGTGCGTGACATTTCCGCCCTCGGCGCCATGCCGGGGATGGCGCTTCTTGAGCCTGCCACCGAGAGGGAGACGTTTCTCGCCTTGGATTGGTCCGTGCGCGAGGCCAATGGGCCGGTCTACATTCGGCTCGTTTCGGTTCCATGGGTGCTCGGATTCGAGCCACCTCTCCAGGACACGCTCGAAGCCGGTCGGGGTACGGTAGTCCGCGAGGGTGACGATGGCCTCATCGTGGCCGCAGGACCAGTCATGCTTTCGCAGGCGTGGCATGCGGCCGAGTGGCTCGAAAACCGAGGGCAAAGAGTCGGGGTTGTGTCACTTCCGTGGCTGAGGGATATCGATGGTGCGTGGCTGGCAGGTGTCGCCGGCGGAAGGCCTATTGTCTGCCTCGACAACCACTACGTCACCGGGGGACAAGGGGACGCCGTGATCACGGCGCTGAGTGGAGGCACCTCACAAAATATGCTCTACAAGGTCGGCGTCGAGCAGACTCCTGTCTGCGGCACCAACCACGAGGTTCTAGAGGCGCATCGGCTCGACGGACGATCAGTAGCCATACGGATCGAGGAGTGGCTCGCATCGTCTTAAGCCGCGGTCTCTGGTACCTCCAGCGATGAGTGTGCCACTCGCCGTAGTAGGGCTGCCGATGTACGGCAAGGGACCCTACGCTCGACCGGCGCTCGAATCTCTCTTAGGGCAAACCTGCGACGAGCTCGCCGTCGTGATCACCGACGACGGGGGCGGTAGTCGAGATGGCTTACTCGACCTGCTGAGTGACAGGCGCGTGACCTACCGGTTGAACGGACGCCGGCTCGGCCTCACAAAAAACTGGCGGAGGGCGTACGAGCTCGCCCGAGAGCTTCACCCTGAGGCTCCCTATTTCGCCTGGGGCAGTGACCACGACTTGTGGAACGCCGAGTGGCTGGAAATGCTCAGCTCCGAACTTGAGCAGCACTCCGAGGCGGTGCTGGCGTACGGCTTGCGCGCTGTTCTGTCTGATGAGGATCAAGTCCTGACGCGCACTTGGCGTTTCGAGACCAGCGGGGCCAAGGATCCGCGTGCACGTCTCACGCAGACGACCCAAGGCATGGCGGCGGGCTACATGATCTATGGCCTCTTCCGCAGTAACGTCCCGGCCGGCTGCGGGATCTTCCGGTCTGTCTTGATGCCCGACCGCCTCTTGCTTTCAGAGGCAAGCGTGCTCGGAACCTTTCATCAAGCGGACGAGGCGCTGTGGTACCGGCGCAAGGACACGTACAGCGCGGCTCGGCAGCGATCGGCCCTCTTTCCCAACCGAATTCCGGCCATAGCGCGGGTGCCGTGGTGGGTGTCTCATCCCTTGGTCTTTGCAGCGGTGCAGTTGAGGTCCCGCCGCAACAGACGCGACCGGCTGTATCTCACAGCCACTCACTGGCTGGGCACGCTCAGGTTTGTGCGGAAGCAGCAGGTCCGTGTCGTACATCGCTGGTTCACACGGCGTATGGCAAGCGCAAAGCAGCGCATAGTCTGAGGCCGCCAATGTAGCCACACCGTTCAGGTGCCCTGGAGCGCGCGAGACAGTCGCCACGCCCCCAACCAGATGCGAGAAGCCAAGAACGACGTCCTCTTGGGCCCCATGCGGACGGGGGTCGAAGACATCCACATACCGAGCGAGCTCCAGCCCATCGTGAACGCGCGTCCTCACTCCAGCCGAGATTGGTCTATCGGCGGGCATAAGTAGTCTCGTTAGGGCGGCTGCAACCCGACGGCCTCTAGGAGAAAGTCCGCGGTTCTCCGTCCCGCGAAGCCGTCAGCCGGCCCGCATTCCTCCTTGGCGATCAACCGGCGAAGGTGCTGACCCCGCGTCGGGTCATCCAGAGCGTTTCGTACCTGGCTTAGCAATTCGTCGCGGTTGTGAGCTACGGGGACGGCGGCTTTCGCGAGGATCGATTGAAGGTGCGCGTAGTCCTTCCACGCCAGTGTGTCCACTGCTGGCCGGGAGTCGGTGTCATGAGTCGTTTCGGGATCTGCGATGACGACTGGACGGTCGAGCAGGAAAGCCTCCAGCGTTGTGGTCGAAAAGACATTCACCAGAACATCACAGTGCTTGAGAAGACCTCCGAGTACCTCTATGTCACTCGGGTCTACCTCTTGGTGCTCACCCGAAATCATCGATGGCTCATTGACATGCACCCCCCGATAATCACGCTCCAGCATCGCAAATGCGAGGCGTGCAGGCTCGTGGCCCGATGCCATGAACTTCGGATGGATGCGGATAACCAGTTGGGCATCATCGAGTGAACCATCACCCGTGGCCCGCGCGAGCGTCTCGGCGAGCTCCAGGGTCTCCACCTCCGCACGCGGGCGATGGGTAGCGTGCAGGATCAGTCTGCGGTCAGGGTTCAGGCCCAACCGGGCGAACAGCTCCTCCTTCGATAGGACACCTCCGTCTCGCATGTAACGGTCCCAATGGGGGACTCCGGCTATCCGAATCCGGTTGGACGGAACATCCTGCATCTCTACTAGTTGTCGGCGCATCCCGTCCGACCAGGCAACCACCAGATCGAGGGGTGCAGCTCGATAACCGCCGGTTGATGGGTTATCCCAATTGTGGACCAACGCCGCGGTCTTTACCCCCCGCGCCGACGCTTCCTGAAGGATGCCCTCGTCCCACGGCGCATAGCCAAGGCCGGTGCAGACCACCAAGTCCGGCCGGTGGCCATCGAAGAGATCAGAGTGCAAGGGTGGCGCCGCCCGCACAGCCGCCTGCACAGCGAGTTTCCGCAAGATTACCGAGCGCCATAGGCCAAATCGGATCACGGTGTCCAAAGCAGTGGCAAGCCTCGGCTCCTTGGCTGACCAGGCCTGCATCCTGCTGCGATGTTTTTCATGGAAGCGCACGCTCTTCCGACCGTCGAGGGCGGACCGACGCGCGCGCTGAAGCAGGACCCGTGCCCTCGCGACCCCCGGTCGACCTTCGAGACCCTGCCTTCGCAACGGGAGAATGACCACGTTGGGGCTCCCCTCCAATGACGCGGCGATCATCGGCATGTCCTCAGGCGGAGTCAGCACCGCCACTGAGACGTCGGCGACGAGGAGCCTTCGGAGGATATCGGTATGCAGGACGAAACGGGCGCCGGGCCCAGGTCTCACCACGAGAAAGATGGTTGGTCTGCGAAGACCTCCGGTCTGGCCGTGTCTCGCTTCTACGCTGGGATTGCTCGCCGCGTCGGCGCCGCCGGCTCGTTGGGTAGTGGTCGCACCGATCCTCACCTCGAAACACCCTAGCCAGCAAAAGGCTCTGGCGGCCCATGGCCTCAGGGCCGGTTGGTCCCCTAACATTTACGCATCGTGGCTAATGGGGGCCCATCTCTGAAGCCGCCACCCACTGTGCGCACTCTGATCATCATCCCAAGCCGGCGGATCGTTCGCGACTTCGTCATCGAGCGCGACCTCGCGAGCTTCCGCGTTACCGAGGGCAGCCTGAGCATGGCGGGCTTCGAGCGCCAGTTTCGAGAGCATGCCGACGCCGCAAAGCGCCACGGCGGCGCCCACCGGCTGCCTGTGGCGGCGAACGCCGCGATCAGCAGGCTGATCGTCGTAGCTTATCGCCTGATGCGGGTGGCGCGTCGGATCACAACGGCCTGACCGAACTCCTAACGAGGGTCGCGCCTGACTGGCGCAATCCGTAGGCTCCTTGGCTTGAGCGAGCGCATGGCTGAGTTTCTCCAAATGACATCCGAAGGGATCTAATCCCGTGACAGCGCAGATGCCACGCCAGTTGCGCGTGCTCGTCCTAATCGCGGCTGACAACACCGTGCGTAATTTCGTAGACACAGGCGCATTCGCCGGTCTCGAGCCCGGGAACACCAGCTTCGTGACGTCCTCTGGGGGCGTTGGCCACGAGAAGGCGCTGAGCAGCATGCGCTCGCTGCCGGGCTACGTCGGGGCAGTCGATGACCCGCGCCCGGAAGCCCAACGGCCTTACAAGTTTCTCCGGATGATGTTGCTCGCCGCGACGAGGCGGCGTTCTCGCACCATGAGCCACAAGCTGAGCATGCTCCCGTGGCGCAAGCGGCTGCTGTACAAAGCTGCTGCGCTACCTGGCATTCACGATCTGACGCTCCGTGCAGCCAAAAGGCGCGCCGGCCTGAGTAGCGAGCTGCTCACGCTCATGCAGGACCTCCGCCCGGACGTAGTCATCGCACCTAGCAACGGTTATGACCCCTTGGTCTGGGACGGCGTCAGGACCGCACGCGCCCTCGGTATCCCGAGCTTGGCTCTGATAGCCAACTGGGACAACCTGTCGAGCAAAGGTGTTTTCGCCGAGCGCCCCGACTACCTGGGTGCGTGGGGGGAACAGGGCGTTGATCATGCCGAGTACCTGCACGGAATTCCGCGTGAGCGGGTCCGGCCGCTCGGCGCACCGCAGTTTGAGCATTATTTTCGGCACGTTCCTGGATCCAGCGCCTCGCCCTTCTCCTTTCGCTATGTGCTGTTCGCCGGCTGCTTCGCCCCCTTCGACGAGCTCTCGGCCCTCAAGCGGCTCGAGGATCTCATCGAGGAGCACAGCCTCGACCTCAAAGTGGTCTACAGGCCCCACCCTCACCGTTATCCCAGGGATGTCTCAGACTTCGTCGACGAGGCTCATTTTCGCAACGTGGTCATCGACCCCCAGGTTCAAGAGTTGTACGCGGCGTCCTCGCAGGAGTCTGAGAACTGGCACGGTCCACAGCGCAAGCGCTTGAAGCCGCTGCTGCCACCGCTTGAGTACTACCCGGCACTGCTGGAAAACGCCGAGTTTGTGGTCTGCCCCCTCTCCACCATGATCGTCGAGGCGGCGATCTTCGAGCGACCCGTGGTGGTCGTGGCATACGACGACGGCATCCACGAGAACTCTCCCGCGAGCGTTGTGAACTACGAGCACTTCGACGGGATCGACCGCATCGACGGGTTCCGAGTGTGCACGCTCCCCGAGCAGCTCGACGCTCAGTTCCTCGCCCTTGCACAGGGGGATTCAAGGGAGAATCCATCTCTGCGAGAACAGCTGTTGTGGTGGCTGCATTACGACGACCGGCCTTACAGCGAGCGGTTAGGTGCGTGGGTCGATGAGATCGCTGAACGGGAGGGCCTCCCCGGTCGCCGCGGGCCGCCAAAAGGGCCTGCAGAGCGAGTTGCGCAGCGCCCAGGCCTCATATCCTGACGGCGAGTTGCCGGCGGACGATGGGCTTCGTATCCCCAGCGTGATCCACCGGACGACCGCGCCTGCGTTGCCGGGCACCGCGTCTCTTTCGGGACGGCGACCGAATGGGTCGCGCTGCTGGCCGACGCCCAACGCCAGGGCCGCCTCGACCAAGAGCTCGACCGCCTCCAGCGGGTCCCGCTGCTGATCGTCGACGAGGTCGGCTACATTCCGTTTGGCCCGCAGGCCAACGTCATGAAGTACTGGGTCCTGCTGGTGCCCGTTCATGACTCCGAGTTGGGGGCAACCTGTCTGACCCAACCCGGTACGGTCGACTGGTGAGGCGCCTGTGTCGAAACTCGAAGATCTCCAACCCGGTTTGCGTCTGACTGGCGTTATCCCCGGCCAAAACGTCGCGGTCATTGCCGTCCAGCGCGATGATGCAGTCGAGGTGACCTACAAGTCAGCCGAGGTCGGGCTAGAACAGCGCGTGCTGGACCGCGACGCCGAAGCGAGGCTGGCCATCGCTCAGGTCGAGGCGCGCCCGCTCGACGCGCTTGGCGCCGACTTCAAGGCTTGTCGCCGAGTGCCAGCGGATCAAGCTCGCGGGCCTGTCGGACCCGATGCTGGCCGTCACGACCTCAGACATCTAGCCCCTGCCCCATCAGCTGCGGGCCGTCTACGGCGAGCTGCTCCCGCGCACTCCTCTCCGGTTCCTCCTGGCGGACGATCCCGGCGCCGGCAAGACGATAATGGCCGGGCTCTACATCAAGGAGCTCATCCTGCGCGAAGACGTCAAGCGATGTCTGATCGTCGCTCCGGGCGGCCTTGTCGACCAGCGGCAGGACGAGCTGTACCTGAAGTTCGGGCTGGCCTTCGAGATCCTCACGCCGGGGCTCGGCGAAACCGTGTTTGGAGCCTCGGCCGGACTTCTCGAGGTCGGCCTGCAGCTCCTCGTTTCGCGCGAGCTGATCCATGCGCCCACCGCATGGGCGCGCACTACTTCGGAGGCAAGCTCGAGAAGACGAAGCGCTTCCAGCTGGGCGAGCTACTCGGGGGCGTCGCGCGTCACCTCCTGCTGATGACTGCCACGCCTCACAGCGGCAAGGAAGAGGACTTCCAGCTCTTCCTCACACTGCTGGATCGCGATCGCTTCGAGGGCAAGTACCAGGAGAAGATCCACACCGCCGACACCGAGGGTGTGATGCGCCGTATGGTCAAGGAGGATCTGCTCACCTTTGAGGGCAAGCCCTTGTTCCCCGAGCGAATCGCCGAGTCGATTCCGTATGAGCTGACCGAGCTCGAGCAGGACCTACTTACGTGCGCGAGGGGATGAACCGCGCTGCCAAGCTCGATGGCAAGCGACGCAACACTGTCGGTTTCGCGCTCACGGTCCTCCAGCGCCGGCTCGCATCGAGTCCCGAGGCGATCCTGCGGTCGTTGGAGCGCAGGGCCGGGCGTCTCGAGCGCCGCGCGGCACACGAGACATCGAGGTTGTGGATCAACAACGGCTCCGTATACGTGAGCCGCTGGGACACGGTTGAAAGCGGCTCGCTCGCCTCTGACGATCTATGTGGGTTCACGATGCCGCCGGAGCGCTCGCTCGACGTCAACGCTTCACTGGATCTCGCCTTCGCGCGCTTCTTGGGGAGAGGCGAGTGAGGCTAGTTCTGACCGTGATCGCGAGGAATGAGGGCGACATCCTCGAGGCCACGCTGCGCTATCACCTGGCCCAGGGCGTCGACCACATCCTTGCCATCGACGACGGGTCGACTGACGCAACGCCCGAGATCCTCGAGAGGTTTCGGACGGATGGATTATTGACAGTAGTTCCACGCCCGCACAAGAGTGAGCATTTCGGAACGGATCAACCAGTATGGAGGACGACGCTATCCCGGCTTGCTGCAACGGAGCACCAAGCCGACTGGGTCCTGCCAAGTGACGCTGACGAGTGCTGGTGGCCACTCGCGGGCGACCTGAGGACCTCGCTCGCAATGGTGCCTGCCCACTATGACGGAGTGCTGGCTGCGAAAAACGAGTTCATCTTCACTCAGACTCCCGTGCGGAGCGCGGTGGAGGACATGACGATCCGCGACGTTGCATGGACGGTGGGACTCAAGGTCGCCCACCGAGGCGCCCCCGATGTGGTGATCGATGGCGGAGGCCACCGCGCGGGACGCGACGCATCCTTGGCCGGGCTCGACAAGTGGGAGAGCGCTGATCCCTTGGAGTACACGCCAATGGCGACCATCCGCGTCTTTCACTATGGGATCAGAAGCGCTGCGCAGTACGAGCAGACACTCAGTAGGCGGGACGTCCTGGCGCAGATGTTTCCGGACGCCCTCGAAGCGCGGCGTGGCGCGCTTGCGGAAGGCGATTCACGCCAGGAGACCATCGCTCGGGGCCTTCGAGAGGGACGTCTCACCGACGACCGTCGCTTGGCGGACTTCTATTCGGCGCGTCTGAACGGGGTCAGGGGGTCAGTCGGTGGCTCATCGGCTTCGTGTGGCACTGGCAGTCGCCCGATCCCCTTCGCGGTTTCGGAAGAGATGATGGAGGCCCAAGGTTTAGTGATGCTCACCTTGCAGCGGCGTGACCACAAGCTTCGCGAGCGAACGCGGCGGCTGCGACAGGGGATGGACAAGTGGCGCCGGACGGCCCAGGCCGCGCCCTTGTCGCGGTTGCGCCGAGCAATTCGACTCGACCGGTAGTCAGACAAGGCGTTTCAGTGCTGCCTCGAACCCCGCCCGAGGTTGTCCCGTAGTTCGTAGAACTTTGTAGGTGGCGGTCCTCCCGCCTCGTCCGCTCCTGTTGGGAGCGTGGCGAGTGCGAGCAAGTCCATCCGAGACGAGGAGAACCGCCATGAAGAACGTAGACGAAGGCGCCGACGTGATCGGCGACGCGAAGTTCGAGGTGCTGCCTGAGCGTGTGCAGGAGGCGCTCGGCGAGCTGGCCGGCGCCGCGAAGGAAGGGCTGCTGGCCTTGTCGGTCGGGGTTGGGCTCGGGGTGCTCGCCGAGCTGATGGGCGAAGAGGTCGACGACGTGGTCGGACCGAAGAGCCGTCACGATGTCGACCGTGTCGCGATGCGGCATGGCAGCGAGTCTGGGCAGGTCACGCTCGGGGGGGGGTGCCGGTGAAGCGTCCGCGGGTGCGTGCCGCCGACGGCTCGGGCGAGGTCCAAATGGCGACCTACGCCCACTTTGCCGACCGCGACCCGCTGACGGCGGTCGTGTCGGAGCAGATGCTCGCCGGCGTCTCCACGCGGCGGTTCTCGCGCACTCGCGAGCCGGTCGGTGAGGAGATCGGCGACGCTTAGCGCTCGACGTCGAAGAGCGCGGTCTCGCGCGAGTTCGTGGGCCGCACCGGCGAGCACCTGCGGCGCTGATGTCGCGGTCGCTTGGCGACGTTCGCCTGGCGGCGCTGATGCTCGACGGCCTGGAGCTGAAGGGCCGCTGCTGCGTCGTGGCGCTCGGCGTCACGACCGACGGCGTCAAGGTCCCGCTTGGCTTGTGGGACGGCTCGACGGAGAACAAGCGCGTCGCCGTCGAGCTGCTGGGCGACCTCGTGGACCGCGGCCTGGACTGCGAGCAAGGCGTGCTCGTCGTCCTTGACGGCGGCAAGGCCCTGCGCGCCGCCCTCGACGCGGTGCTCGGCCCGATGCCGGTGCAGCGATGTGTCCGCCACAAGGAACGCAACGTCCTTGACCACCTGCCCGAACGCGACCGGCCAGCCGTCAAGCGCCGACTGCGGGCCGCCTGGAAACTCAGCGACCGCACAACCGCAATCGAGCGCCTCGAGACGCTGGCCGGCGAGCTTGCGCACTCCCATCCGGGCGCCGCGGCGTCGCTGCGCGAGGGCCTGGCCGAGACCGTCACGCTGCAGCGCCTCGGCGTCCACGAGCAGCTCTGGCGGACCCTGTCGAGCACGAACCCGATCGAGTCGATGATCGGTATCTGCCGCTTCACGAGCCGCAACGTCAAGCGCTGGCAAAACGGCGACATGTGCCTGCGCTGGACCGCCGCCGGCATGCTCGAAGCCGAAGCCCAGTTTCGCAAGATCATCGGCTACAAGCACCTCGCCGCCCTCGCCGTTGCCGTCGAGAACGACCTCGCCGCTCAGCGCGCCGCCACGATGATCTCGACCAGCTCACCCACCCCAACCACCACCACGACCCAGCCGGCCGCTACGCTCGCGCCAGCTCACTGACCACCGGACCGCCACCGCCAAATTCCACGGCCAACGGGACAACCTCCCTCGCGGTCCCAGACCAGGGTCTCGGGCAGCGCGCCGAAGGACCCCAGGCAGCGGCGCATCCCCCAGAGGATGTCGGGCGCCCTCTTCGAGAAGATCAGCGCTGCTGAGATCGCCCGCGAGTAGCCGAGCGCCGAGGTGACAAGCCAGCCGCGACGGGTCTGTCCCCAGCCGACCGGGATCTCGAAGCTCGGCTCGAAGAGGTCGAACTGGCAGAGCTCGCCGGGGGCATAGGTTGTGCGCTGGAAGGTCCTTGGTGGGGCGTGCAGGGGCCGCAGCTCGCGGACGAGGCTGTCGCAGATCGTCTTTGAGCCGGTGTAGCCGAGCTGGCTGATCTCCTCGCGGATCCGCAGCGAGGGGATCTCTGGATCCTTCTTCAGCAGCCGGTGGATCTCGTCCTTGAACGGGTCGAGCTTCGACGACTTTGGTGGCCGGGAGTAGCTCGGCGGCTCGGCGCTCTCGAGCGCTCGGCTGACCTCTTTCGGTGCAGGCCCGTGCGCCGGCTGATCGCCCGCTGCGAGAGCCCCTCGACCTCCGCCATCCGCCTGATCTCGGCCCACTGCTGCACTCCGACCACCTGAACTTCCTCCCGGCCTCGATCGATCTGACCGAGCCAGGGTCGTGGACCCGCCGGA
>JBBRYO010000067.1:0-14612 GCA_038237595.1 Candidatus Limnocylindrales bacterium
AGGTACTCCAGCAGGTCGAGCTTCGTTACCACGCCTGCCGGCTTTCCGGACGACACGGCGACCAGGGCGGGGGCGCCCTCCGACAGCGCCAGGAAGGCATCGTCGAGGGACTGGGCCACGTCGATCATCGGCAGCGGACGGTCCATGACCTCGCCGACGGTACGCTCGACGACGCCGGGGTCGCGGTACGCACGCTCCAGGAGACTGCGCTCGTTGAGCGAGCCGACGATGCCCTCGATCGAGTCGTCCTCGCGCTCGGTGACGGGCATCTGGCTGATGGCGTAGTGCTCCAGCATGTCGATCGCGCCAGCGACGCGGTCGGTGGTCCGCGCAAGGATGACCTGGGGCCGCTCGGTGACGTGCCGGCTGTCACCGAGCACGGCGCTGATCCGCGTGCGGCCTGTCTCCCAGCCGAGCAGCCCGTTCTTGCGCATCCACTCGTCGTTGTAGAGCTTCGAGAGGTAGTTACGGCCACCGTCGGGGAGCAGCACGACCATGACCGCGTCCCGTCCGCGGCCCGCGACCACCAGCTCGCGCGCGACCGTGAGTGCCGCTACCAGTGCCGTGCCGCATGACTCGCCCGCCAGGATGCCCTCCTCGCGCGTCAGGCGCCGCGCCCCCGCGAACGCGTCCGCGTCGGACACCCGCACCCAGCGATCGACCGTGGCGGGGTCGAAGGTTCCGGGCATGAAGTCCTCCCCCACCCCCTCGGTGAGGTAGGGCCGTGCCGTATCGCCAGAGAGCACGCTGCCCTCGGGATCGGCACCGATGACCTGGATCGCCGGGTTCTGCGCCTTCAGGTGGTGCGCGACGCCGGTGACCGTGCCGCCCGTGCCGACCGAGACCACGACGTGCGTCACGCGTCCCTCGGTCTGGCTCCAGATCTCCGGACCGGTGGTGCGCTCGTGTGCCGCCGGGTTCTCCATGTTGTGGTACTGGTCGGGCTGGAAGGCACCCGGGATGTCGCGGGCGAGGCGCTTCGCGACCGAGTAGTAGCTCTCAGGCGATTCAGGCGGCACGTTGGTGGGACAGAGCACCACCTCCGCGCCGTATGCCCGCAGCAGCGCCTGCTTTTCCGACGACTGCTTGTCGGCCATCACGAAGATGCAGCGGTAACCCTTGATGGCGGCGGCGATCGCGAGGCCGTGCCCGGTATTGCCGCTGGTCGGCTCGATGATCGTGCCGCCGGGGCGCAGCGCGCCTGAGCGCTCCGCAGCCTCGATCATCGGCAACCCGATGCGGTCCTTGACCGACCCTCCGGGATTGAGCATCTCGAGCTTGGCCAGGACCAGGGGCTGGGCGTCCGCGGGCCCGAGGTCGCGCATCACGCGGGTCAGGCGCACGAGCGGTGTCCGGCCGACGAGGTCGAGGATCGAGCTCGCGTACTGCATCGGCCTCGGAGTATAGGTGGCGCGCGAGGCGCCTCTCAGGGGTAGTCGCTGACGAACGCGTCGGCGAGGGTGGAGAAGTACGCGTCGCCCGATGCCACGGCCAGCGCTCGCAACTCGCGGATGTGCATGCCGTGGTACTTGCGAATGGCTACGCGGTTGACGAGGTTGTACCAGCTCCAGGTGCCGAGCCGGCGGTACTTCCAGGCGTTGTCGCGCATCGTGGTGATCGCTCCCTCGAGGACCAGCCGCGGCATCGGACCCGGTCTCCTGCCAGTAGTCGCGCAGCCCGAAGATAGCGTAGAGGTGAGCGTTGAGGATCCGGCCGAGAAAGCCGCCCGCGTAGTGCTCGAGCCACAGGTAGCCTCGGCGATCGACATGGCCGACCCAGGGGTCGGTCGACGGGCCGAGCAGCTCGAAGCTGCGGAACAGGCCGTCTGCCGTGGCCATGTAGCCCGGATCGTGGAGCAGCCGGCGCAACCGCGAGAAGAGGGCGAGCGCGGAGCCCTGCGCCAGCGCGTTGTACCGTAGGCCGCGAGGCGCTGATTGGCGCGCATGGCGATCCCAGTCGGCGAGTAGTAAAGCTGGCCGTTCCAGAGGCGCATGGGCACGCCGTCGGCATCGGAGGGACCGTCGGTGGCGACGGGCGGCAGCTTCTTGAGCGTGGGATAGAGCTGATCCCACGCCAGCGGCGCCAGGTTGAAGGTGCGGGCCAGGTAGGGCGTGCCGCTCGACGAAGCGGCCAAGGCGCGAACCGGAAGCGAGCCCGTCGAAACGGCCAGGACCAACAGGGTTGCGAGCAGCAGGGGGATCCGACGGCCGCGGGCACGGAGGGCGGGCGCAGCGGGACGACGGGTGATGAGGCGGACCTCCCGGGGCCGCAGCAGCGCGGCGAGACGATCCGCGGAGTATAGGCAGGCTGTCATGGGGCGCCCTCCCGACGGATCGGCGTGACGCCGGGCCATAGCATCTGTCCACACCCGGGCCTCCCCTGGCGGGCGTCCTGGCCGACCCCGACTCCGACGCCCAGCCCGACGCGAGGCCCACCCCGATTCCAACACTTGCGCCGACCGTCACCCCAGACCCAACCTCAGCCGCTACGCCGGATCCGACCCCCGACCCAACGCCAACCCCCGCCGATTTCGTCCGCGCTCTAGCCCTCGAGGGCACCTTCCAGCTCGGGTTCGGCAGGGTCCGAGGCGTCCTCGGCGGCAGGCGGCTCTGACGCCGGGGGCGCCGGCCTGCGGTGGCGGATGACGATCGTCACGATCCCGAACGTCACGATCGCGACGCCGATGAACATCGCTGTCGGCATGATCCCGAGCAGCTTCCAGTCGTAGCTGAAACGGAACGTCTCGAGCGCGAAGCGCACGGAGCCGTACCAGATGAACCAGAACGAGGCGAGGTCTCCGTCGCGCAGGCGCGCCATGTGTCGGCGAGAGAGCCACAGCGCGATAAGGCCGCCCGTGATGTCCAGCGCGGACTCGTAGAAGAAGAGCGGATGGAAGCCGGTGATCGCCTCCGGATACGTGCTGCAGGGATAGTCGGGGACGCGGTGGTCGCAGCCGATCGTGATGCCCCAGGGTGCGTCGGTCGGCGGCCCATACAGCTCCTGATTGAAGAAGTTGCCCCAGCGCGCGATGCCCTGCGCGAAGAGCGTGCCCGGCACGAGGAGATCCAGCGCGGCCCAGAAGGGCAGATGGTGGCGGCGCACGTAGATCAGCACACCGACGATGGCGCCGGCGATGCCGCCGTAGAGGCCAAGCCCGCTGTAGGGCGGCAACACGATCGCCGCCAGGTTCTGGCTGTAGTAGCCCCACTGGTCGATGACGTGGTACAGCCGGGCGCCGATGAGCGCCAGCACGGCCACCACGATCAGGGCGTTCGTGATGTGGCGCGGGTCGAAGCCTCGCAGGATGGCCTGCCGCTGGCTGACGAGCATCATCACGCCCACGGCGACGACGTACCCGAGGCCATACCAGCCGACGTTGAGCGGCCCGAGATGGAGCGCGATCGGGTCGGGGAAGACGGTGATCAGACCGAGTGGCACGCCCCGGAGCATAGCGGCTGGCCTGTGCCGGCCGCGTTTGAGAGCCCCGGGGCCGGCGTGGGATGCGCCCCTATACTGCCGACCGATGAACGACGGGTTCGCCTGGTGGCTGCTGGTCCTGGGCATCGCCATCGGTGTGGCGGTGGTCTGGTTGATCATGCTCAGGCTTCCTCGGGCGGAGGCCGACCTTGACGACGAGGAGCTGGCGCGCGAGGCCGGCTGGATCAGCCGCACCATCCGGGCGTACGGGGGTGTGGCGCCGGAACCCCTCGTGGAGGAGGTCCTGGAGCTGCATCACCAGTACCTCCGGGGCTCGGTGACCGAGGCCGTCGGCACGGTCGGACTCCACCTCGAGGACGAGCCGGAGGACGAACGTCCCGAGGAATCCGAGGCGCCCCCCAAAAAGCCGCCGTCCACCAAGGCAGCACCGCTGCCGGGAGAGCGCTAGGCGCCTTCCTCGGGGCGGTGGGGCACCGTGCCGCGGTGGAGGCAGACGACGCCGGTTCCCATCCTGAAGTAGTGGACGTCCACGAGGCCGGCGTCGCGCATGTGCCCCGCGAGCACGTCCGGATCCGGGAAGCCCTCGAGGGAGCCCGGCAGGTAGTCGTATGCCTCGCCTGGGCCGCCCAGCAAGCGCGCGGCCAACGGGGCCGTGTGACGGAACGTGCTGTGGTAGACCCTGCCCCACAGGCGCGACGGTGGCAGGGAGAGCTCCAGGCAGACCACCCGGCCGCCGGGGCGCACCACCCGCGCCAGCTCGCGGAAGCCCTGCGCGAAGTCGCTCAGGTTGCGCAGGCCGAAGCCGATGGTCGCGGCGTCGAACTCGCCGTCGGCGAACGGCAGTGCGAGCGCGTTGCCGACCTGGAAGTTGACCTGCACGAGCGAGTGCCATGACTCGGATGCGTGATCGATCATGGCGGGCGAGAGGTCGACGCCCTCCACCCGGCCGAAGGGACCGACGCGCTCAGCAAGAAGCGCGGCCAGCTTGCCGGTGCCACAGCACGCGTCGAGTGCCGCGTCTCCGGGCCGCAGCCGCGTTTCTGCCAATGCTCGCCGCCGCCAGCGGCCATCGATGCCCAGGGTCATGACCGTGTTGAGACGATCGTATACGGGAGCGACGGCGTCGAACATCTCGGCCATGCGAGGCTCGTCCACGGTGGCGCCCGTTCGAGCCGGTTTGTGCTCGGTCGCGCCTACCCGGGCCATGGGATCAGAAGTTGCCGCTCAGGGAGAGGACGCCGGTGGTGCCGCCGAGCCGCACCTCGAACGTATCGCCCGGATGCCCGGGGTTGGTGAGCGAGCCGACCCTACCGATCCAGTAGCTGGTTTGATCCGAGAAATGCATCAGGCCAATCTCTATCTTGTCGGTCCCCCGGACGATGAAGCAATCATAGGTCTGCGTGGACGCCGGCACCAGCGCCGTCGAAACGATGGCCAGGTTTCCAGTGCCCGGATCGAGTACGACCGAGCCGCCTGGCCTTCCGTCTGCGGTGTGGAGCGTCACCGTGACGTGATCCGGTTGCTCGATGATGCCGTCCATTGCCGTCACGACCTGCGCCAGGTCATCGGCGGCCGTCTCGTTCGACGCGCCGAGCCGGGCACCCAGCAGCGCCCCGCCGGCGAAGAGCAGCACCGCAAGGACGGCTGCGAGTGCCAGCCAGCGGCGTGGCGGCCGGCTCGCAGTGCCCACGGCCTTGCGCACGTCGGACGGATGTGACCCTTCCCCCGCAAATGCCGTATCGGGCCGGTTCGCGCGCGCGGCCCCGCCGGAGCCACCGGGCATCGCGGTCAGTCGGGGAGCCGGGGAGGTCGACGGCCAGGCACCGGAGGGCTCGACTCCGTCAAGAGCCGCGGTCGGTGGGGCGGGCGCCGCGGTCGATCGGGCGGGACGGGCCGCCGCGGCAAACGCGGTGCCGGCCCCTCCCCGCGCGACGCCCATCGCTGCCACCGTCGCGAGAACGCGATCGCGGGCCTCGGGAGGCGCACGGAACGAGTCGGGGGTGGCGAGGGCAAGCGCCTCGGAGGTGAGACGCCAGGCTTCCAGCTCCAGGCGGCAGGCGTCGCAGTTCTCGAGATGGCGGCGCAGCTCCTGCCCTTCGGCCGAGTTGTCGGTTTCGAGGGATTCCAGCTGGCCTGGCTCCAGGAAGGCGGTCGCGAGGCGCTCGAGGACGTCAGCGTGGTCCATCGATGCCTCCGGCGTCACTCAGCGCTGTCTCAGGTTCGCCGATCTCCAGGACGGTGAGGAGCGTCACGGGCGGAGCGATGGCGGGTCCGAGCACGCCGACGAGCGAGCCGCGCAGCCGCAGCAGGGCCCGGCGGGTGCGGGTCTTGACGGTGCCGAGCGGCCATCCCAGCCGCGCCGCGATCTCCGTCTGCGTGAGCTCCTCGTAGTACGCAAGCTCCAGCACCTGCCGTTCGGCGGGCGGAATGCCATCGAGTGCGACCCGCACCTCGTCGCGCAGCTCCTGCGCACCGTAGTGCGCCTCCGGTTCGGGCGGTGCCTGCCCGACGCCGAGCAGCGTTCCGTCGGCAAGCGCGCGCTCCATGCCGCGGTCGTCGCGGTCGTCGTCGGACAGGACCGCGCTCAACGGCACGGCAGCCGGTCGCCGTCCCAGCGCGCGCGCACGGTCGATCGCGCGGTTGCGCGCGATGGTCGAGAGCCACGCCAGGAGCGAGCCGGCCGCCGGGTCGAAAAGTTCGGCCCGGTTCCAGAGTGCGAGGTAGGTGTCCTGCAAGACTTCTTCCGCGAGTTGCCGATCGCCCAGGCGGCGAAATGCCGCACGGTAGATGGCGTGGGCGTGCCGGTCATACAGCGTGGCGAGTGCCGTGGTGTCGCCGGCGACGACAGACGCCACGAGCACCGCATCCGAGCTGCTGGCCGGACCCGTATCCACGATTCCCTACGCCTCTGCGACGCCGGCGGATTTACCGCTCGACGCAGAGTCTGCCCAACCGGGGACGTGCCGCGGCAGCAGACCGAGGGCTCCGCGAGCGAGATGGGCTTCGAGGCAGGTCACTCCGTCTCCGCCGACGAGCGCCCCGTGGAGCGTGCCGGCGGGTAGATCGAGGCGATCGCCCGCGCGCAGATCCACCCGCTCGCCGGAATCGGCGAGCTCGAACGTGATCGAGCCCGCGGCCGCCACCAGCACCTTGTCGTAGTCGTGGGCGTGGGCGCCGTAGCGGTCGCCGGGTCCGTTTGACCAGCTCGAGGCGTCGAGGCCTTCGCCTGCAAGCTGCTCGCGCAGGCGGTCGCCGTTCGTCGTCGCACCGGACGCTCCCATCGTCAGGCGACCTGGACGCCGATGAGGGTGCCGACGCTGAAGGTCACGATGGCCGCCGCCGCGCCGATCGCGACCTGCCGCACGCCGCTGTAGAAGGCGCTCCTCCCGGTCAGCAGGCTCACGCCGGCGCCGACCAGGAAGAGCGCGATCAGGGCGAGGCCGACCGAGACCACGATGGCGGGCGCACCGTGCCCGACCAGGAACGGCAGTAGCGGCAGGAAGGCGCCGCCACCGAAGGCAAGGAACGAGTACAGCGCCGCGCCCCACGGCGAGCCGAGCTCCTGTGGGTCGAGGCCGAGCTCCTCGCGCACCTTCGTGTCGAGCGCGGCCTTGGGATCCTGCATGAGCCGCCCTGCAACCATGTTCGCCTCGCTGGCTGAGAGGCCCTTGGCGCGGAAGATGGCCGCCAGCTCGCGCTCCTCCGCCTCTGGCATGATCTTCATCTCCTCGCGCTCGAGGTCGATCTGCCGCTCGAAGAGCTCGCGCTGGCTCTGCATGCTGATGTATTCGCCGGCGGCCATCGAGAAGGCACCCGCCAGCAGGCCGGCAATCCCCGCCAGGACGATGATCTTGTTGTCCGCCGCCGCGCCCGCGACGCCCATCACCAGCGACAGGTTGCTGACCAGGCCGTCACTCACGCCGAAGATGGCGGCTCGCAGCGTCCCCGCCCGGCCGGCGCGATGCCACGACTCCTCGCCGCGCGGACGAATGCCAACCGCGGTCGTGTACGCCGGGCCCGTGCCGCCCGCTCCCTCTGCCAGGCCCGGCAGGCCGGCATCGAGTCGCTGCCAGATTTCGGCGTGTTCGCGCTCGTCCGCGACGATCGAGGCCACGTTCGGATCCGACTGGGCCTCGTATAGTTCCTGCTCGTCGCCTTCGAGCGACTTGACGAGGTCCGAGACCGCGCGCGTTCCGAGGAAGCGTGCCAGTCCGATGATGAAACGAACGCGCGGGCGAGGCTCCCCGGCGTCCGGAACGTCGACTCCGGCCTCCCGCAGGCGCGCGGCCCAGATCTCCGCATGGCGCCGCTCGTTGGACGCGATGGCGCGGAACGCGGCAGCCCGGCGGGGATCCTTCTCGATCCCGGCCAGCCGGTCGTAGAGCACGATCGCGTCGCGCTCCAGCTTCAGGTTGGCAAGGCTCCGAGTGCGCTCGCCGGCGTCAAGGGCACCGACACTGCTCATGCCAAGCATCCTAGCCGACGCGGAGCGGCACGGTTCCCGCACCCGCCGTGCGGCCCATACACTGCCGTGACCATGGCGTCCTCGCGGCAACCGCTGGTCTATCTCGATGCTGCCCAGGTCGAGGCCGCGCTGCCGCCGATCAGGGAGCAGCTCGCGCTGGCCCGTCGCACCATGATCGCGCTCGTGGCGGACGCGGATCTGCCGCCGAAAATCGCCGTGCATCCGCGCGCCGAGGGATCGTTCGCGCATGCCATGCCGGCCTGGCTGCGCGGCTCGCAGGGCGACGGGTCCGGGGACCTGCTCGGCATCAAGTGGGTCCTCGGCTTCCCGGACAATCGCGCGGCGGGACTGCCGGCGATCGTGGCAACGGTGCTGCTCAACGACCCACTGACGGGCCTGCCGCGAGCCGCCCTCGATGGAGCTCCGATCACCGCTCGGCGCACCGCGGCGATCAGCGGCGTGGCGATCCAGGCCTGGGGACCGCCGCCGTCCGCGAAGGCGGTGCGCGTCGCGCTGATCGGTGCCGGCGTGCAGGCACGCGGCCACCTTGCCGTGCTCGCGGAGGTGCTGCCGGGTGCGGACCTCGCGATCGCCGATCTCCACGCGGATCGGGCGGCGTCCGTGGCGCGCGAGGCCGCCGAGAGCGGGAAGTTCGGCGACGTTCGCCCGGGAACCGATCCGGTGGAAGCCGTCGCGGGCGCTGACGTCGTGCTGGGACTTGCCTCCTTCGGGCCGGACCGGCAGGCGATTCCGAACGAGGCCTTCGGGGAGGATGCGCTCGTCGTCGCCGTCGACTACGACATGACCGTCCCGGCGGCGGTGGCAAGGGAAGCCGGGCTGTTCCTCGTCGACGAGCGCGGGCAGTTCGTGGCCAACCGCTCGACCGGGATCTTCGCCGGCTACCCGGATCCGTCCGCGATCATCGGGGAGGCGCTGCTCGCCGGCACGCCTGCCCCAGCGACTGGGCGCACCCTGGTGACGCACCTCGGTGTGGGCCTGGCAGACCTCATCTTCGCCGACGCGGTGCTGCGTCGGAGCGCGGGTTCCTCATGACCGCGACCACGCTCATGGACCGCGCCACCGCCGTGACTCCGGTCGCGCAGCCCGCGATGGCCGAGGACCCGTCACGGCGCGCCGACCTGATCGTCGTGGGCGCGGGGGCCATGGGCGGATGGACTGCGTTCTGGGCGCAGGCCGGCGGCGGCAGGCGCGTGACCCTGCTCGACGCATGGGGTGCCGGCCACCCGCGCGCCACGAGCGGTGACGAGACGCGCATCACGCGAGCGGCGCACGGCGACGACGGCCTCTATACCCGCTGGGCGCGCCGGGCGCTCCAGCACTGGCGCCGCTTCGAGGAGGAGTGGGACGTCGACCTCTTCGCGCGCTGCGGGGTGCTCTGGTTCGGGCACCAGGCAGATGGCTTCGAGGCACGCTCCGCCCGCGTCATGGAGGCGGAGCGCATTCCCCACGAATGGTTGTCGCCCGACGAGCTGGTGCGGCGCTGGCCGCAGGTCGCCGAGGACCAGGACCTGCACTCGTGCCTCTACGAGCCCGAAGGCGGTGCGCTGTTCGCGCAGCGCGGCTGCGCATCCGTGGTACGTGCCTTCCAGCGCGAGGGCGGGCGCTTCGCGATCCGGGGCGTGCGCCCGGGTCGCAGCGAGGGAGGAAAGCTGCTCGACGTCATCGACGCCGGCGGTCGGGCCTGGTCGGGTGGTCAGTTCGTCTTCGCCTGCGGTCCTTGGCTCCCGAAGCTCTTCCCGGACGTCCTCGGCGACCTCGTACGCGTCACCAAGCAGGACGTGCTGTTCATGGGGCCGCCGGCCGGCGATCGCCGCTTCCACACCGACTCGCTGCCGGCCTGGTGCGACTACGACAACGCCTACTACGGGATCGGTGCCACCGAGTCGCACGGCGTCAAGATCGCGCCGGACCGCTACGGGCCGGTGTTCGATCCCTCGAACGGCGAGCGCGCGGTCGATCCGGAGTCGGTCCGCCTCGCGCGCAGGTACCTCAGGCAGCGCTTTCCGGAACTCGCGGACGCGCCGCTCGTGGGCACGCGTGTGTGCCAGTACGAGACCACACCCGACGCGCATTTCATCATCGCGCCGCACCCGGCCTACGACAACGTCTGGCTCATCGGGGGTGGATCAGGGCATGGCTTCAAACACGGCCCGCGCATCGGAGAGTACCTGCTGGCACGCCTGAACGGCGCCGCGGAAGGCGAGCAGGACGGCGCCGACGAGCGTCGATTCCGCATTGGGCCGCGCGTCGCGGGCGAGGCGGCACGCACCGGCGGCGACTCGATGTCCCAGTCGTGGGAGCTCTTCTGATGCTCCTTGGGGCTCTCTGAGATGGTCCGCTGATGGAGCCGACGCGCGTCCGCGGAGGATCAACCCGAGTGCCCGTCGTGCTCGGCGCGCTGGTGCTGGCCGGTGTCGTGGCGATCGGGGCGGCGCCGCGCTTCGTGGGAGGCGGAGTTCAACCGTCGAGCGCGCCGCTCCCAGCCGCGTCGCTGGTCGCCAGTCCTGCGCCCGCGTCCGTGCCGATAGCGGGTGCCAGGCCGTCGTACCCACCGCCGGCCGTGGTGTCGAGTACGTTCTGGGTCGAGATCCGCCGCAACGGCCACTTGCTCCAGCGGTTCGAACTCCACCGTCAGCCGGATGAATCGCGGACCGGCACGATCCCGATCCCGATCGCCTGGCGGGGGAAGTTGCCGGCCGTCGTGTTGCTGGGCCGGACGGCGCCTGGGGACAGCGCCTCACGGCTCTTCTCGATCAACCTGGCCATTCCCGAGCCCGGGGGCACCGGAGCCGCCGTCAACCTGGCAGGCGGAGTGTCGGTGGTCGTCGATCCCATGCCGGCTCCGACCGGCAGCTTCGACCCGGGCCCGATCGTCAACTTCGTCCATGCGTGGTCGTATTCGGCCGATCTCTCCTGGGTGCCCGGCGACGTGCCGCGGGTCACCGTGACGGTGGCGCCGCAGCTCGGGATCTGATCGGTTGCGCGGCGGTCTCTCGATCCCCTTGCGGCCCCTGTCGTTGGCCGCCTCGATCTAGCCCAGGACGAAGTACGTGACCTTCGTGGCGCTCGCGACGTTCTTGTTGAGGATCACCTTGAAGCTGCCGGCAGATGGGACAGCTGCGCGCACCCAGACACCGGCACGGTCCTGGCCGAGCACGGCGAGGATCAGGTTGCTGCTGGTGACCCCGGCGAGCGTCTTGGTGACGCTCGAGGTCCCGCCCGCGACGGTCACGACCCCACTGCGGTCGAACTTCGCGCGGCCCTTGACGTGGAGCGCGATGAGCGATGCGCTCTGCGCCTGGGCAACCACGCCGACGCCTGCGGGCGGGACCGGTGCCGAAGAGTTCCCCGTAAAGCCATGCACGGCGGTCTGCGTCGGCCCGACGTCACCCTGGAGCCAGATGCGCCCGGCGCCCTTGACGCCGCTGTTGCTCAGGTTGAAGCCGAACACGCCGGACCCGGAGCCACCCGTCGACTCGCCGTGAGCACCATCGGACGTGTTCGAGGCGCCAGCCACGCCGATGCCGGTGTCGCTCGATCCCTGGACGCCAGCCGCCGACTGACTGGCGCCACGGACGCCAATTTCGCTGATGCTGGAGCCGAAGATCGCCACGCCGCTGCTGGCGGAGATGGCGGAAAACACGTCGTTGCTGTTCGAGTCGTTGCTGATCGAGCTTTCGCTGGTCACGGTTTGGCCCACCTGGTCGCGATAGATGGGCGTCGGACCCTGCGCGACCGCCGGCCGCGGTCGTGCGATCGAGTCGGCGAGGACGGCTGCTGTTCCGCCGGCAGCCGCAAGAAGAATGGCGCGTCTGGAGCGCGTCTGATCCGTGGACATGAGGCCTCCCTCGACTCCCTCCGGCGCTGCCGCGCTTGGCTGCACGGCACCGCGCGAGAGCCGGAGTCTGGTGGCCCGCGTCTACTGGTTTACCGGGATCGGCCCATCCGGAAGCTCCAGCACGATCTGCCCGTCCTCGACGGTCACCGGGTAGGTCTGGAGCGGCAGCTCCGCGGGCGGATCGAGCGCCTCACCGCTCTCGAGGTCGAAGCGCGAGAGGTGCAGCGCGCAGGTGATCGAATCGCCGGTCAGGAAGCCCTTGTCCAGCTCGAAATACTCGTGGGAGCAGACGCCCTGCATGGCGTGAAGGCCTTCCCTGTTGACGATGAGGATGTCGATCCCGTCGACCTGGACCATTAGCATGGTCCCCTCGGGCACCTCATCGACTCGCGCGACCCGCAAGCGACGCGTCACCGTCACGCCGACGCTGCGCCGCACCGGAACCGAAGTCCGGGCACAGACCTCAGGCAGCCGTCGCGTTCGGGATCGGTGCCGAGACCGGCCACTTGGCCTCGAGCAGCGCGCGCAGGCGGTCCTGCGCGTCGGGCAGCGGGATCCGCGCCACGACCGGTTCCAGGAAGCCAAGCACGATGAACTTGCGGGCCGTGTCGCGATCGACGCCTCGGCTCATGAGATAGAAGATCTGCGTCTCGTCGATCGGACCGACCGAGCTCGAGTGGCTGGCGCGGCGCACGTCCGGCTGGTCGATCTCCAGGCTGGGGATGGTCACCGAGCGTGCCTTCTTGTTGAGCAGCATCGAGAACTCGCCAAGGAAGCTGTCGGTGCCGCGTGCCGTCTGCTGGATCTCGATCAGTCCCTTGATGTAGCCGCGCGCCATATCGAGGAAAACGCCCTTGCTGAGCAGGTCACCGGTCGTGTCCTCGCCGATGTGGCGCGTGTAGCTGGTCAGGTCGAAGAGCTGGTTGCCGTCGCCGAAGCCGATCTCCACCTGGCGCACGGACGAGCCGCGCCCCACCAGCAGGTTGTCGATGCGGCTGCGGTGCAGCTGCGCGCCCACGCTCGCGAGTGACCAGCGCAGTGCCGCCTCCCGGCCCACGGTCGCGTGGCGATTGACCACGGCCAACGTCGACTTGCCGAAGTTCTGCTCACCTGCCACGTCGAGCGTGGCGCGGTCGCCGAGATGCAGCTCCACGGTGCCCCACCACAGGCTCTGGGCGGCGGGTGTCGCGGACCCGGCTGCCATGGCGCGCTCCGGCTCGGCGTCCATCTGTTCCTCGAGCAGGGTCGCGTGCGCGTCCGCGCCGAGCGAGACCACGCTCCGGTTGATGAGGCCGCGTCCCGGGGTGCCTGCACTCCAGCGCAGCACGATCGGCGCGGACAGCGACACGCCGTCGGGGACGTGGATGAAGACGCCCAGCGTGGAGAGGGCCCTGGCCACCTGGGCGAAGGCATCCGTCTCGGGGACGGAGGCACTTCCCTCGAGCAGCGGGCGAAGGAGCGCGGAGTGGCTTGAAAGCGCCTCGGCGAACGTCTCGACGATCACGCCGGCCTTGCGCGCCTCGGAACTCAGCGCTCGTGCCACGACGGTGTCCTCACGGACGTGCAGCAGGACGCTGACTCCGGGCGGGAGCGCGGCATCCTCGGCGCCGGGGGCGAACCCAGCCTCGGCGTACGGCTCGATCTCCGCGAAGCGCGCCGAGCGCAGGTCGAGGTATGGCGTGAACAGCTGGTTGGCCTCGGCGGGAAGCTCCTGGGCTCGGCGGAGGGCATCCAGCCGCTCCCCGAGGAGCCAGTCCGGCTCGTCCGCGGTGCGCGATCGATTCCTGGCCGCTGCCTCGTCGAGGAACGGCAGCTTGAGCGGCGGCACGCTCAACCGAGCGCACCCTCCATCTCGAGCTTCACCAGGCGATTGAACTCGATGGCGTACTCCATCGGCAGCTCCTTGGTGAAGACCTCCAGGAAGCCCTGCACGATGAGGTTCTGCGCCTCGTTCTCGGTCAGGCCGCGGCTCATCAGGTAGAAGACCTGGTCCTGGCTGATCTTGCCGACGGTGGCCTCGTGGGTCAGGGTCGTGTCGTCTTCCTGGATGTCGATGTAGGGATACGTGTCGCTGCGCGAGAGGTCATCGAGCATCAGGGCGTCGCAGCGCACGCTGGCCACGGCATTCGTGGCGCCGGGCGCGACCTTGACGTGGCCGCGGTACGTGGCACGCCCGCCATCCTTGGAAACCGACTTGGAAACGATGCGGCTCCTGGTGTTCGGCGCGAGGTGGATCGCCTTGGCGCCGGTGTCCTGGTGCTGGCCCTTGCCGGCCACGGCGACGCTGATGATGTCGGCGGTCGCGCCGGGCTCGCGCAGGTAGATCGAGGGGTACTTGACCGTCTTGCGCGACCCGGTGTTCGCGTCGATCCACTCGACCCGCGAGTCGCGGTAGGCGTGGGCGCGCTTGGTGACAAGGTTGTAGACGTCGTTCGACCAGTTCTGGATGGTGGTGTAGCGCACCTTGGAGTTGGCCAGCGCGATGACCTCGACCACGGCCACGTGCAGCGACTCCGTCGCATAAATTGGAGCCGTGCAGCCTTCGATGTAGTGGACGCTGGCGCCTTCGTCGACGACGATCAGGGTCCGCTCGAACTGGCCGGTGTTCTCTCCGTTGATGCGGAAGTAGGCCTGCAGCGGGAGCGGCACGTCCACGCCCTTTGGCACGTACACGAAGGAGCCGCCGGACCAGACCGCGCTGTTGAGTGCGCTGAACTTGTTGTCCTCAGGCGGCACGACGGTGCCGAAGTACTTCCTGAAGATGTCCGGGTACTCAACGAGCGCCTGGTCGGTGCCCATGAAGACCACGCCGAGCTTGGAGAGTTCCTCTTTGACCGAGTGGTAGACGAC
>JBBRYO010000068.1:0-14392 GCA_038237595.1 Candidatus Limnocylindrales bacterium
GCGGGATCAGGCAAGAGCTCCTTCGCGCGGCGCAACTTCGCGCCGGGCGAGGTGGTCTCGTCGGATGCGTACCGGGCGGCGGTCTCGGGCGATGAGGCAGATCAATCGGCGACGGATGCGGCGTTCCGCCTCCTTCACCACGACGTGGGGGAGCGGCTCTCGCGCGGGCTGCTGACGGTGGTGGACGCTACGAACGTTCTGCACTGGGCGCGTCAGCCGTTGCTACAGCTCGCCGCGCGTCAACGCAAGCCGGCCGTGGCGATCGTGTTCGACGTGAGCCTGGAGCAGGCACACTCATGGAATGCGGCACGGCCCGGCCGCCACGTGCCAGCGTCGGTCGTGGGGCGCCAGCACGGGCTCATGCTCCGTTCGCTGCCGCACCTCGCGGCGGAAGGCCTGTCAGTGCACATCCTGTCGGGCGCGGCTGCGGTCTCCGAAGCGCAGATTGTCCGCGCCGACTGAGGTCGAACGCTGTCAGGCGGCGTGCTCGCTGAGCGGCATTGACGGAGCGCTAGCCGATGAAGCGACGGAGCTCGAGGCCTGCTTCCTCGAGCCGCTCGCGACGCAGGCTGTAGTAGGTGAGCGATCCCTCTTCCGTGACGGTGACGAGGCCCGCGGCGCGCATCAGGGCGAGGTGGTGCTTCATGGTGGGCTTGGACAATTCCAGCTGGGTTGCCAGCTCGGTGAGGTACCAGTCGCGCTCACTCAGGAGCTTCAGGACGCGCATGCGCGTGGAGTCGCCCAGCGCCCGGTAGAGGCGGACCACAGACGGCGGCGGCGTGCCGCTGTCCACCTGCTCGAGCACGTCATCGGACAGCGGGTAGCAGAAGAGCCGCCAATCGGTGCCCTGGTACACGTAGTTGAAGGGGCGGCTGAAGTAGCTCGGTGACAGGATCACCCTGCTGACCTGGGCGTCCGGCAGCCAGCGCAGGCCTCCGGTCACCTTCTCGATCAGGGCCCCATCTTCGAGGCTCGCGCGGTCGTCGGAACGCCACGCAACGTCGCGTGCCTGGAGGTCCGCGACGCGGCCCTCGATCTGCTGGAAGAGCGGCAGCCAGGCCTCCAGCGCGTCCATGAGTCGCTTCACGTTGGCCTCGGCATTGACAAGGAACTTGAGGAAGTCGTCGCGGTGGTAGTCGTGGAGGCTGGGCTGGAGCTCCTCGATTGCGGCGACGTCGCCGTCGATCGCCCGGTCGATGAGCTCGTCCGCGACCTTCTCCCGGAAGCTGTCGACGAGCATCGAGCGCGTGACGCCGCGCGTGCCCTCCTGCTGGATTGCGTTGACCACGTCCGCCGCGTTGCGGATCTCCGGGCGGTCGACGAGCGTGTCGGCCAGACCGTGGAAGACTTTCATCGATTCGTCGCCGAAGCAGTCCGATACGGCGGTCAGCTGCTCGGCGGTGAGGGCGCCGCGCGCCTCCTTGAGCCACGCATGGTCCTGGGGGGCAAGGTCGCGATCGTCCGCGTCGCCGATCTCCAGGCTGATGAGGAAGTCGAAGGCCGTGCGGGTATCGAAGCTGACCTCGTAGGGCCGGCCACCGCGCGTGAAATCACGAACGATTGCGCGCAGTTCGGGCATGCTCGCGGATGGGTCCTGCGCCCTCCGCGTACCCGCTGTCGCCCGTGCCATCGATGTGTTCCTCCGCTTACGTCTGTTAGATGAATTTCTAACACTCCAAGCCGCGCCATGTCAAGCGACCTGCAACCGAGGCCGCCGCCTCGGGCTATGATCGGGGTCACGCGGACGCTCCCCGGGAAGATGTGAGGAACCGATGTCCAACCGGCGCAGATGCCGCATCGACCACGTGCATCCGGAGCCCGGCCCGATTGACCTGACCTACACAACTTGGACGCACTGATCCGGTGACGTCATAGCCGCGCCCGCCCGGGGAACCGGGCGCGACCCCGACGAGCCAACTGTCCAGTTCACGCAGCGAAGGCTCGACAACGGCCTGCGGGTGATCGTGGCGCCCGATCGGCTGGCGCCGGTCGTCGCGATCAACCTCTGGTATGCGGTCGGGTCGAAGCACGAGGTGCCCGGCAAGACCGGCTTCGCGCACCTGTTCGAGCACTTCATGTTCCAGGGGTCGCGGCACGTGGGCAAGGCCGAGCACATGGCCATCGTGCAGGGCGCGGGCGGGCTCAACAACGCGTCGACGTACTTCGATCGAACGAACTACTTCGAAACCCTGCCGTCGCACCAGCTGGAGCTCGGGCTCTGGCTCGAGGCCGACCGCATGGCCACGCTGCTCGACGCCCTGAGCCAGGAGAACCTCGACAACCAGCGCGAGGTCGTCAAGAACGAGAAGCGCCAGAGCTACGACAACCGCCCCTACGGAACGTTCTACGAGAAACTCATGGCGGCGGTCTTTCCCGAGGGGCACCCTTACCATCACACGCCGATCGGGTCGATGGCCGACCTCGACGCGGCCAGCCTCGAGGACGTGGTCGCCTTCTTCAAGGCCTGGTACGGACCGAACAACGCGGTGATCTCCGTCGTCGGCGACGTGGACGAGGAGCCGACGTTCGCCGCGATCGAGCGCTTCTTCGCGCCCATCCCGCGGATCCCGGATCCCCCGCCCTTCGTGCCCCCGCCGACGCCCGACGTGCTCGGCGCCGAGACCCGCGCCGTGGTCGCCGATGCTGTGCCGCTGGCGCGCGTGCATTTCGGCTTCCGGATGCCGGCGTACGGCACACGCGAGTACGACGCGCTGGACGTGGGCACGCAGATCCTCGCGGGAGGACGCGGCAGCCGGCTGTACAAGCGCCTCGTCCGCGAGGAGCGCATCGCACAGGACATCGCCGCGTTCGCGCTGCCGCTGGTGAGCGGGCATTCGATCTACGCGGGCTGGGTGACGGCGCGGCCGGAGAGCGACGCGGAGACCGTCGAGCGCTCGTACCTCGAGGAGCTCGAGCGCATGGCGTCCGAGCCCGTCACGGACGACGAGCTGGCGCGGGCGATGGCGCTGATCGAGTCGTCCGAGTTCTCGGCACTCTCCCGCGTGGAGGAGGTCGCCGACCGGCTCAACAACTACGCCATTTACTTCGATCGGCCGGAGCTCATCAACGAGCAGCTCGCCCGCTACCGGGCGGTCGATGCCGAGGCGATCCGCTCCGCGGCCGCAGCGGTCTTTCGAGACGACAACCGGGCGGTGGTTACGTACGTCCCGGCCGAGTCGCCATCAGGCGCGGACGGCACCGGCACCGATGCCGTCGGCGACGACGGAGACGGCGCCGACGCGCAGGGAGACGACGCGTGACGGGGCGCCGCGGTGGCGACTGGGCGGAGGATCCGGCACGCGGGTTCATGACCGACCCGCCGCCCGAGGCGCCCACCGCCGAGGAGGAGCAGCCGGCCGTCGAGCAGGTGCTGGAGACGGCAGTTGCCGGTCAGGCAGTGGTCGCACCCACCGAGCCGACGGCCCCCGCAGCCCCGGTGGCCGAGTCGGGCGCGTTGGGCGTCCTGGATATGCGGCCCGTTCCCGCCGCGCCCCGCGAATACCACTTCCCGCCGTTCGAGCGCCACGTGCTCGCAAGCGGCATGACCGTCACGACCGCGCACGTGCCCGGCAGGCCCCTGCTGCTCGCGCAGCTGATCATTCGAGGCGACGCCGGAGGAGGGGCGGCCGCTGAACCATCGAAGCTCGGTGGGGTCACCGTGCTGACCGCGCGCGCCCTGCTGGAGGGCACCGCCAGCCACGACGCGACCGAACTGATCGAGGCTTCGGAGCGCCTTGGCTCGGAGCTTTCTGCCGACGCCGGCTGGGACAGCTTCGTCGTCTCGGTGGAGGTGCCGCGGGCTCGGCTCGTGCCTGCGCTGGAGCTGCTGGCGGAGGTGACGCTGGAGCCGAGCTTCCCGGAGCACGAGGTCGATCGGCTTCGGGAGGAGCGCATCAACGACCTCAAGCAGGCCCGCGCCGATCCCCGGCGACGCGCCGAGCGGGTTTTCCCGGAGGCCGTCTACGCCGACGGAGCCGCGTATCGCCGTCCACTGGCCGGGATCGAGGAAAGCGTGCTGCTGCTGACGCGCGAGGCCGTCGTCGAGCGTCATCGGTCGCTGATCCACCCCGCGGGCGCGACGCTGGTAATCGCCGGAGACCTGACCGGCATCCAGGTCATGGATCGCGTCAACGAGGCGTTTGCCGGGTTCACCGGGGACGGGGCGCCATCCCCGGACCCGCGCATCGACGCGATTGCCAGGAAGGGCGGCCCGCGGGTGGTGCTGGTCGATCGGCCCGGCTCGCCGCAGTCGGAGATTCGCATCGGGCACGTCGGGATGCCGCGCGACATCCCGGACTTCCACGCCGTCAGCGTCCTGAACACGCTGCTCGGCGGGCTCTTCAATTCGCGGCTCAACCTGCTGCTCCGCGAACAGCGCGGCTACACGTACGGCGTCCACTCCTCGTTCGATCTGCGGCGCGGCGCGGGGCCCTTCGCCGTTCGCTGCGCGGTCCAGAGCGAGGTCACGCTGCCGGCCGTGCAGGACATCCTTGCCGAGCTGACTCGCATCAGGGATGCGCCGGTCACCCCGGCCGAGCTCCAGGGCGCGCGCGACTACCTGGTCGGTGTGTTCCCGCTTCGATTCGAGACGGCGGGACAGGTCGGGGCGGCTATCGGCGGCCTCGTGGTCTTCGACCTGCCCGACGACGAGCTCGACCAGTATCGACCGGCGATCTCCGCCGTCACCGCCGAGGACGTGCAACGCGCTGCGCAGAAGCACATCTGGCCCGAGGAGGCCGCGATCGTGATCGTTGGTGACGCCGCCTCCTTCGAGGCGGGCATGCGGAACGCGGGCCTCGGCGAGGTCAGCGTCCTTCGCGAAGGGGACGTGGCCGACGTCGAGTAGCGGCTAGAGTCACGTCCGTGATCGTCGTCCTCGGCCGCCCAGCCCTGGCCGCGCCCGTGGGGATCGCCACGCCCGCGGCTGACGCCATGCCCGCGGCTGACGCCATGCCCGCGGCTGACGCCATGCCACCGAACCTGGCCGCGCCCACTCGGGCCGAGCTTGTTGGTCTCGCCGCCTCGATTGCGCTCGAGATCGCGGGGCGCGGCGGTCGAGTCGAGCTCGTCGGTTCGATCGGGGACGATCAGCCGGGCGACGACGTCGTCGTGGAGCTCGGACGTGCCGGCATCGGGCATGCGGCGCTGCTACGCGACCCCGGCGGCACCACGCCGGTGACCGGCCGGCTGACGTCGCAGCTGCCCCGCCTCGATGCCGCCGATGTGGATCTCGGACTCCGTTATGTGGCCGACTACCAGGTTCTGATCCTGGCGGACCCGCTCTCCCCGGACGCCGAGACGGCCGCCATCGACGCCGCGGCCTACCACGACGCAGCCCTCATCGCGGTCCTGCCCGAGGGCGGACGGATCAGCCCCGCACTCTCGGCCGCTGCGACCGTGCTTGGTGCGCCGACGGCGGAGGGCGACGCCGAAGATCCCGACGACGAAGCTCCCGCCTCTGGCTCGAGCCGGGCCTTTGCCGCCTTTGTCGCGGCGCTCGCGATCGAGGTCGACGGGGGCTCATCGGTCGCCGAGGGGTTCGCCGACGCCGCCAGGTCGACGGGCTGGGAGCAGGCGTCGAGTGGCTGAGACCGGCGCCCAGCCGCTGGTCGTCTTCGGAGAGGTCGTTCGCGACTACGACTTCGGCCCGGGGCACCCGCTCACGCCGCGCCGCTTCGGCCCCGGGATCGATCTCATGCGCCAGCTGGGCGCCGAGCGCTTCATCGAGCCTCCGGTCGCGACCGACGAGCAGCTCCTCCGCCTCCACGATCGAGCCTACGTCGACCAGGTCAAGTCGTTCTCGGTGCACCCGGACCAGCCTTCGACGATGGGGATCGGGCCCGGCGACTGCCCGGCGTTCTACGGCATGCACGAGGCATCCGCGGCGATCGCCGGTGGCTCGATCGAGGCGGTCCAGCGGATCCTCGCCGGCGCCGCGCAGCACGCCTTCAGCCCCGCCGGCGGCCTGCACCACGCGATGGCCTCGCGCGCGAGCGGCTTCTGCATCTACAACGATGTGGCACTCGGCGTCGCCGCGGCGCGCGACGCCGGTCACCGGGTGCTCTACATCGACCTCGACGTTCACCACGGCGATGGCACGCAGGCGCTCTTCTGGACCGATCCCGAGGTCCTCACGGTGTCGATCCACGAAACAGGAAATGCGCTGTTCCCGGGTACCGGTTTTCTCGACGAGACGGGCGGTCCTGGCGCCGAGGGCACGGCTGTCAACATCCCGCTGGAGCCGTACTCGGGCGATCCGAGCTGGTGGTCGATCGTGGACTCGATCGTGCCTGCGCTGGCCGACGCGTTCCGACCGACGTTCCTGGTGACGCAGCACGGGTGCGACTCGCATACCTGGGACCCGCTCGCGCACTTGCGGGTGACCACCGCGTCGTACGCGCGAGCCGTCAAGCTGCTCGACGAGGTCGCGCATCGCCACTGCGATGGGCGCTGGCTGGCGACGGGTGGCGGCGGCTACGACGCGTATCGCGTGGTGCCGCGCTCCTGGTCGCTGGTCTGGCTGGCGCAGGCCCATCGCGACGTCCCGGCTGAGGTTCCCGTGCCGTGGCGGGACACGTGGGCCGCCGAAGGCGAACGCTACGACCAGTCCCCTCCGCCCGAGATGTTCATCGATCCTGACGGCACGGCTCCATCCGAGCCCCCCGATGTCACGGTGCGCAACATCGCTACCGCAAAGCGCTCGCAAGAACAATCGTTGGCGCTCCTGAAGGCTCGCGCCTGAGCCGTCGTTCTACGGCTCTACCCGCGGATAGGCCCGCGACCAGCCGGTACGCAGGTCCACCACGAGCAGCTCCGTGCGATCGGTGTCGTTCGCGAGGACGAATCGTCCCAGCACCGCGAAGCGATCCGTTCCGATCCCCGTGAGCCAGCCGTCGAAGAATCGCGGGTCGGGAATCGGGATCGTCCTGCGTTTTCCGCTGGCCACGTCGACGAGCGTGAGCGTGTCGTCCTTGTACCCGAGCAGTTGTCTTCCGTGTCGGATGAGCGCGACATTCCCGTAGGCAATTCGGATGGTGAGGTCGCTTCGCGTTCGAAGGTTGTAGAGGCCGACCCCTCGGTTTGCCACCGTCCTGTAGCGCAGCACTTCGCCGTTGATCTCGGACGCTCGTCCAATGTGGACAGTCCACACCAAACCGCCGCTGCCAATCTGCGTGATCGAATCCTCGCTGACGCCGCTCTCCACGTCACCCCGCTCGAACGTGCGAGCAAACGCATCCCCCGTCGGCGATACGGCGAGCGAGATGAGGATCGAATCCCTGGTAGCAGCCTCGAAAGGCGGCAGCACTCTCACCGGCGTCGACCCGTCCAGTGGGATCCGCCACAAGCCCGTTTCGGACTCCCCATTGAAACGTGTCGCGTACACCGCGCCCGCACGAACGATCGGAGGCGGATACGCGAGGTCTGTGCCCAAGAGCCTGGGCAGGTGACCTTTCCTCCCAACCCAGAGTTCGAGGCGTCCCGGCCCGTGGTGGCGATCGATCCACGCGACGCCGTCGGGGATGAGACCGATCGGAGACGCCGTTCGGCTCGACGTCCAGCGCGTGCGTTGGGAGCCATCGATCCCGAACGTCCAGACGCCGTTCGTGCCTGCCTCTGTGGGCGGAAAGTCGCCGGCCAGTCGGAATTCCGCGAGGTGGAACGCCGTGGGCGGAGTCGGGATCGGCGTCGCGCTCGGCGCGGGCGAGATGGATTGGGTTGGCGATGGCTCCTGGGTTGCTGTCGACGACGGCAGCGGTTCGGTCGCCTCCGGCGTCGCGGCTGGCTCGGTCGTCGACAGCGAGGCCGTCGCCAGCGGAATCACGTAACTGCTCTTCGGCGCGCGACTCGGCAGAGCGGCCGTCAATGAGCCGGAAGGCGAAGCTGGGATCCCACCAGAGGGCGCCGTCGGCCGCGTCAGGGTCACCAGGATGAGGACGGCCGGAATGCCAGCTGCCGCGGTGAGCGCGAGTGCGAGCGAACGGCGACGGGCCAAAAATCCTCCCTCGTGTCGTACGTGACCACTGGACGGGCCGGCGGGACGCGATGTTACTGTCGGCCCGTGCCCAGTTCAGAGACTGCATTCCTCGAAGTGCCCGGTGGCCGTCTCGCCTATGAGGCGGAGGGCACGGGGCATCCGCTGACGCTGATCCATGCCGGCGTTGCCCATCTGCGCATGTGGGATGAGCAGGTGCCCGCGTTTGCCGAGCACTACCGCGTCATCCGCTACGACACCCGTGGCTTCGGACAGACACGATCCGAGGACGTGCCGTTCTCCAATCGGGAGGACGTCCTGCGGTTGCTCGACCATCTCGGCGTGGAGCGCACGCACCTGCTCGGACTTTCGCGCGGCGCGACGATTGCGCTCGACTTTGCGCTGGAGCATCCGGAGCGAGTGAGCGCACTGGTGATCGGGGCGACCACGCCGAGCGGCTTCGAATTCGAGGCTCCGGAGATGGATGCGACCTGGACCGAGGTGGAGCGGCTCGAGGAGGCCAAGGACTGGGACGCGCTGGTCGAACTGGAGACCCGCATCTGGACGGATGGCGTCGGGCGGTCAACGGATCGCGTTCGCCCGGACGCCCGGGCGCGGATGGTCGCCTGGAACCTGGAGAATTACCGCGCCGAGGGTGGCAGCGGGCAGCCACAGCCGCTCGATCCGCCGGCCGCGGGACGGCTTGCCGAGGTGGCCGTGCCGACGCTCGTCACCTGGGGAGACCTGGACGTCCCGGACATCCTTGCAGGGGGAGACGCGATGGCGAGCGGCATCGCAGGCGCGCGCCGGCACGTCTTCACAGGTGCCGCGCACATGATCAACCTCGAGTACCCGGAGCAATTCAATCGCCTCGTCCTCGAGTTCCTCGCAAAGGTTGACGGCGCGGAGAGCTGACGCACGGATTGCGCGGCTGATCGGGGCGGGCTGGTCGAGTGGCCACTCCCCGGCCCTGCCGGGGGTCGCGTCCGGGGCTGGGGGCCGCGGCCGGGGCCGGGGTCGCGTCCGGGGCCGGAGTCGCGTCCGGCCGGACGATCGTGGCCGGGGCGGGTCGCGGCCGGGGCCAGGGTCGCGTCCGGAAAAAAGCCATCTGTCCGCATAGCGGACGTTATCCAGAGGATTGGGGTCTTGGACGGCCCGCGACCCCCTCGGAGCCGCGGTCTGGCTGGCCGAGTCAGCCGTTCTCGGAAACTCCAACGCTGTCCGAGGTCTCTTGCCGGGGCTGGCGAGCCTCTCGGCGACCATTGCTTTGGATGACGTCCGCCAAGCGCACATATGGCTGAAACGCCCGTCGCTGGGCGCCTGCAGTCCTGGACGCGCTCCGGGCGAGAGCTGCGCGGCGCACGACCACCGCGTCGCCACACGACCACCGCGTCGCCACACGACCACCGCGTCGCCACACGACCACCGCGACGCCACACGACCACCGCGACGCCGCCCCGCAACGCTCGATCAGGATCGCCGGACCCGAGTCACCCCAGGACGCAGCCGGATCACCTCACGATCGGTGGGGTCGAGGTCGATCACGTCGACGCCCTCGCCTGAGGACCAATGCGCCGGGGCGCGCAGGCTCGGCCAGCCTCGCCCGAGCGGAGGCAGGTCCGAGACATTCACCGACCATCCCGCCGACGAGCCGATCAGCGGACCGACGCTCGAGCCGAGAGCCGCGCTCACATGGCGCATCTCTCGATGGTACGCCCGTCAGATCCGGCACCGACCCACCCGGCGCTCAACACGGCCCGACAGGTCCCGAACCTATACTCCCGCCCAATGCCACGAACGACCAAATCGGCGCCGCGCCCGCGCGCCACGAAGCGAGACGCCGCGGCGGCCGGCGTCCAGGCAAGCAGCAGCACCGCGTCCTCCGAGCTCAGCGGGCTCGGCCGGTTCTGGGAGTCGCCGCAGCTCACGGCCATGAACCGGCTGCCGATGCACAGCGTGCCGCACGACGACGTGCTGTCGCTCGACGGCACATGGCGCTTCCAGCTGCTGCGCCAACCCGACGCGCCCACCGGAGACGACTGGCGCGACGCCACCGTCCCTGGCTGCTGGACGATGCAGGACACCTGGGACGTGCCCCACTACACGAACGTCCAGATGCCGTTCCCCGGCGAGCCGCCACACGTCCCCGAGCTGAACCCGACCGGCGTGTACGAGCGCGCCTTCGAGGTTCCGAGCGCCTGGGCCGGCCACCGCATCGTGCTCCACGTTGGCGCGGCCGAGAGTGTTCTCGTCGTCTGCGTCAACGGCACCCAGGTGGGCCTCAGCAAGGACTCGCACCTCGCCTCCGAGTTCGACGTCACGGACCTCGTCACCACCGACACCAACACCCTGAACCTGCGCGTCGTCAAATGGTCGGACGCGTCATTCATCGAGGACCAGGACCAGTGGTGGCACGGCGGCGTGACGCGCTCGGTCTTCCTGTACGCGACGCCGCATACCCGCCTCACGGACATCCGCGCCATCGGTGGGCTGGCGAACGACCTGACGACCGGCACGCTCGACGTGCGCGTGGAGGTCTTTTACGAGCACCAGGAACCCGAGCCCGGCTGGGTCGTCGAGGTCAAGGTCGACGGGATCGCCGAAACGCTGCGTTCAGAGCTGCCCACGCCCGGAACGCGCCACGAGCGCGGTGGCTGGAGTCGAGAGCGCTGGCAGCTCCAGGGCAAGCGATCGGCCGGGCTCCCGCTCACCGAATCGGAGCAGATCGAGTGGCAGGAGATGTACGAGTGGCAGATGCCGCCGCCCGCCGGCGTGGCGTCGTGGAAGCTGGAGATCCCGAACGCGCCGCTCTGGTCGGCTGAGGAGCCGCGGCTCTCCAACCTGCACGTTTCGCTGCGCTCGCCGACGGGGAAGGTCGCGGAGGAGGCGACGGTCCGCGTCGGTTACCGCCGTGTCGAGATCAAGGGCCTCGACCTCCTGGTCAACGGGAAGCGGGTGATGATCCGGGGGATCAACCGTCACGACTTCAACCAGCATACGGGCCGCGTCGTGACGCGCGACGAGATGCGCGCGGACCTCGTCCAGATGAAGCAGTTCGGCTTCAACGCCGTCCGCACCTCGCACTATCCCAACGACCCGGCCTTTCTCGACCTGACGGACGAGCTGGGCCTCTACACGATCGACGAGGCCGACATCGAGTCGCACGCCTTCTGGGGCACGCTCTGCGACGACCCGCGCTATCTCGAGGCCTGGGTCAGCCGCGTGCAGCGCATGGCGATCCGCGACAAGAACCATGTCTCGGTGATCCTCTGGTCGCTCGGCAACGAGTCGGGTCACGGCACGAGCCACGAGGCGTCCGCCGCATGGCTGCGCAGTTACGACGGCTCGCGGCCCATCCAGTACGAGGGAGCGGTCCGCTTCGACTGGACCAGCGACCAGCACGTCAGCGACATCACCAACCCGATGTACCCGCCGATCTCATCGATCGTGGACCATGCCAGATCTGGCCTCCAGCGGCACCCGTTCATCCTGCTCGAGTACTCGCACGCAATGGGCAACAGCAACGGCACCCTGGCCGAGTACTGGGAGGCGATCGAGTCGACGCCGGGCCTCCAGGGCGGCTTCATCTGGGAGTGGTGGGACCACGGGCTGGTGCAGCGGCTCCCGGACGGGCGCCAGCGCTGGGCGTACGGCGGCGACTTCGGCGACGAACCGAACGACGGCAACTTTTGCATCGACGGCTTGGTCTGGCCCGACCGGCGGCCCAAGCCGGCGCTCTGGGAGCACCAGCAGCTGGCGGCGCCAGTGGTCGCGAGTGCAACGCCGGCGACCCTCGGGCGCGGCGAACTCGAGATCCGTAACCGCCTGTTGTTCCGCGATCTCTCGTGGCTGCGCGCGGACTACGAGCTGTCGGTCGACGGCAAGGTGGTCCGCGAGGGCGCGCTGGAGCTCCCGCGGGTGCCACCCCAGGGAACGGCGAGGCTATCGATCCCGGACTGGAACCTGACCGCCGATCCTTCGGGCCACGAACGGTGGTTGACGATCCATTTGACGACCGCAGCGGCGACCGCGTGGGCGCCCGAAGGCTTCGAGGTGTGCTGGGCCCAGCTCGAGCTCGGATCCCTCGGTCCGCCGCAGCTGAATCCACTTCGATCGACCGGTGGTGAGGCCGTAGATGTGGATGCCGACGGCCTCCTGGTTCACCCGTTGCTGGCAGCCGGCCCGGTGCTTTCCCTCTGGCGCGCCCCGACCGATAACGACCGGATCGGCGGCATGGCCGCGGACTGGCACGCCTGGGGCCTCGACGATCTGACGAGACGGGTCGAGTCGGTGACCCGGGATGCCGCCACGACCGAGGTGTGTGCCGAGTACCGCGGGCGCGGCGGGGTCGTCGTGGAGCACATCCAGAAGCTCACCGCGCTCGAGAACGGCGGCATCCTGGTGGAGGAGGAGGCGACGATCCCCGACGCCGTGACCGATCTGGCGCGGGTGGGAACGGTCCTCGAGGTGACTCCTGGCCTTGAACGGGTCGAGTGGTTGGGGCGCGGGCCCCACGAGACCTACCCCGATCGGCGCGTCGGAGCGGCGCACGGCCGCTGGCAGTCGACCGTCACGGAACAGTACGTGCCTTATGTGAGGCCGCAGGAGAATGGCGGCCACGCGGACGTGCGCTGGCTGAGCCTCGCCGACGCGGAGGAGAACGGACTCAAGATCACTCTCGATCGGCCGCGCCAAGCCTCCGCGACCCATTTCCGCGCCGCGGATCTTGCGGCGGCCGGCCACGACGTGGACCTTGTGCCGCGCGCGGAGACCGTGGTCCACATCGATGCCGCGCACCGGGGACTCGGCACGGCCAGCTGCGGCCCGGACACCCTGCCGAAGTACATCCCGGGTGCAGGCACGTACCGCTGGAGCTGGACGCTGGAGCCGCTGAGCAACGATCGACGCTGAGCGGCGCGGCCGACCGGGAGCGGCGCGGCCGACGGGGAGCGGCCCGGCCGACGGGGAGCGGCGCGGCGGGCAGATTTGCCGTTGTTGCGCACGATGTCAGCCATATGTTCATCCGCAGCACGTTAGCCAGAACGCGGCAGGGTGAAGCGACGAACAGAGGTCTGCTTCGAATCAGAGATAGCCTCCAGTGGCTACCTATCGCCGAGCACGGGGGCCCACAGGGGTCTGCCGAGGCCGCGTGGTGGGTCGCGAACTGGCTAACGTGCCACTGGTGAACATATGACAATTCGGACGTCGTCTCCACTCGATTGGTTCGGTATCCATGACAACCGGTGTCAAGTTTTCAGTTCATGATTGACCCGGCCGTGACTTCCCAGGATCCCCTCGCTTTGTTCCATCCCGCCACGCGGGACTGGTTCGGCGCGTCGTTTGCCGAACCGACAGCTGCCCAGGCGCAGGGGTGGCCGGCGATCGCAGCAGGCGAGCACACGCTGATCTGTGCTCCGACCGGGAGCGGCAAGACCCTCGCCGCGTTCCTGTGGTGCCTCGATCGGCTGATGGCGGAACCCCCGCCGGGCGATCCGCAGCGCCGCCTGCGCGTCCTCTACGTCTCGCCGCTCAAGGCGCTCGTCCATGACGTCGACCGCAATCTGCGGGCGCCGCTTGCCGGCATCGCGCTTGCCGCCAAGGCCCGTGGGGAGCAACCGTCCGAGGTCCGCGTCGGGATGCGGACCGGCGATACGCCCGCGGACGAGCGGCGCGCATTCGGCAAGCACCCCCCGGACATCCTGGTCACCACGCCCGAGTCGCTGTACCTGATCCTGACCTCGGCCGCGCGCGAGGCGCTGCGCGGCGTGGAATGGGTGATCGTCGACGAGATCCATGCCCTCGCAAACACCAAGCGCGGCGCGCACCTGGCGCTGTCCCTCGAGCGCCTCGAAGCGCTGGCCGAACGGCCGCCGCGGCGCATCGGGCTCTCGGCCACCCAGCGGCCGCTCTCCGCCGTTGCGGCATATCTCGGCGGCCGCGAGCCCAGGGGAAGCGGGACGGTGGCTGCCTCGAACGGCGAGGGTGCCGCGCATGCCGAGGCCACGCCAGACGTCGAGGCCGCGAACCCCGATGGCGCCGCGAACCCCGATGGCGCCTCAGACGGCGAGGGTGCCGCGCATGCCGAGGCCGCGCCAGACGTCGAGGCCGCGAACCGCGATGGCGCCCCGAACGGCGATGGCGCCCCAGACGTCGAGGCCGCGAACCGCGATGGCGCCGCGAACTGCGATGGCGCCGCGAACCGCGATGGCGCCGCGAACCGCGATGGCGCCCCCACCCTGGAGGACGTCACGAACGGCGACGGCCCCGCCCCCTCCCGCCCCGTGACGATCGTCGACGCAGGCGTTCGCAAACCGCTCGAGCTCCAGGTGGTCGTGCCGGTCGAGGACATGAGCCGGCTCGGCGAGGCGATCCCGCTCGAGGAGGCGCCCGGTGGCCCAGCGGCCGGCCCGGAGGCGCGCA
>JBBRYO010000069.1:0-14308 GCA_038237595.1 Candidatus Limnocylindrales bacterium
GCTCCAGTCGGGCTCGTGGAGGGTGACGTAGCGCGGGACGGCGCCGGTCAGGATCGCGTCGGGCCCGTAGTTCTCGTAGAACGGCTCGAAGACGACGATCTCGTCGCCCGGGTCGATGATCGCGAGCATCGCGGCCATCATTCCCTCGGTCGCGCCGCAGGTGACCGTGATCTGGGTTTCCGGATCCACCCGCCAGCCGGGGTACCAGTGCTCGGTCTTGGCAGCGATGGCGTCGCGCAGGGGCTTTGCGCCCCAGGTAATGGCGTACTGGTTGATATCAGCGTGGATGGCCGCGCAGGCCGCCTCCTTGATCTCGGCCGGGGCCTCGAAGTCGGGAAAGCCCTGGGCAAGGTTGATCGCATCGTGGCGAGCGGCAAGGCGCGACATCTCGCGGATGACCGATTCGGTGAACGTGCTCGCCTTCTGCGAGATCCGCGGCATTCCACTCTCCCTGGGCGTGTGACGCCGGCTCGGTGGCGGGCGCGGCTGGCGGCGTACGCTACACCGATGGTGCCCATCGAGACGATCCGCCAGGCCCCCAAGGTGCTCCTGCACGACCACCTGGACGGCGGCCTGCGACCGGCGACCGTGATCGACCTGGCACGCGAGCACGGGTACGGCGACCTGCCGACCATGGACCCGGACGAGCTCGAGCGGTGGTTCCGTGTCGGCGCCGACCGCAAGAGCCTGGAGCTCTACCTGGACGGATTCGTGCACACGGTCGCGGTTATGCAGACGCCCGATGGTATCGAGCGCGTGGCGGCCGAATGCGCCGAGGACCTGGCGGCGGACGGCGTGGTCTACGCAGAGGTGCGCTACGCGCCCGAGCTCTCCACGCAGGAGGGGCTGACGCTGGACGAGGTAATGGCCGCGTGGCTGGCCGGCTTCCGGCGCGGTGCCGAGGCGGCGAGCGCGGCGGGACACCCGATCGTCGTGCGGGCGATCGTGACCGCCATGCGCCAATTCGCGCGATCGGTGGAGATCGCGGAGCTGTCGGTCCGCCATCGGGACGAGGGCGTCGTCGGCTTCGACATCGCGGGTCCGGAAGCCGGTTTCCCGCCGAGCCGCCACCTCGACGCGTTCCAGTTGATCCATCGCACCAACTTCCACGTCACGATCCACGCCGGCGAGGCGTTCGGCGTGCCGTCGATCTGGGAGGCGCTCCAGTGGTGCGGCGCGGAGCGGCTGGGGCACGGCGTGCGGATAGTGGACGACATCAAGGTCGAGCTCGACGGCCACGTGACAATGGGCCGCCTGGCCAGCTACGTCCGCGACCGGCGCGTCCCGCTGGAGATGTGCCCCACCTCCAACGTGCACACGGGTGCCGTGGCGTCGATCGCGGAGCACCCGATCGATCTGCTGCGGCGGTTGCGTTTCCGCGTCACCGTGAACACGGACAATCGGTTGATGAGCGGCGTCTCCATGTCGTCGGAGATGGCTGTGCTGTCGGAGACGTTCGGTTTCGGCCTCGACGAGATGCAGTGGCTGACGCTCAACGGCATGAAGAGCTCGTTCGCGCCCTTTGACCAGCGGCTGCGCCTCATCAACGGCGTCATCAAACCTGGGTATGCGCGGCTCATGGCTGAGGCCGCGGCCGCGGCGCCGACCCTGGTCTGAGAGGGCAGCCACCGGCTGCGTGGTGGCACCCGAGCCGCGACCTGGCCCCTCGCCCGCGCCAGGCCGAGCTGTTCGCGGCGGCACCTGAGCCGCTTGGCGCACCCGAGCCGCGACCTGGCACCGCGGCCGCGGCCACGCCGAGCCCGTTCGTCCGGAACATGTGGCCACGGCATGGTACGTGCGGAATTGCCGGAGGCACGAGGCCTTGAAACCGAAGGCGGCGCACGCGCTCCGAGGTTTCACGCTTGGCCGAGATTCGACGGGGTCCTCCAGACCTCGATTCATACCCTTTGAAGCGGGGGCCGACTTACGATGTCGGCCGGACATATTCCGGGCGAATTCGCGACGGGGTGGCCCGCGGGGTACGCAACGTACCGACTGCGCCCTATCCGCAGTAGGCTCGGAGGATGAAAGAGGCATCTCGCCCGGCGAGCGCGCCCGATCGGGCACAACCTACGGTCGCGGGCAAGGACGGGCCAGCCAGCGGGAATGAGGCGCGGCCCAGGGACGAGGCACGGCCCAAGGACGAGGCACGGCCCAAGGACGAGGCACGGCCCAAGGACGAGGCACGGCCCAAGGACGAGGTCCGGCCCAAGGACGAGGCACGGCCCAAGGTCCGGCCGATCGACGAGGCGCCCACCAAGAAGCGGCCAGGCTCCAGGGATGTGGCACGGCGCCGGCCCGAGACCGCCGACCACCGCGACGAACTGCTCTCTGCCAGCACGAGCACCACCGGATCCACCATCGCCAGCGCCGCCAGCTCGGCGATCGCCAGCGCCGCCAGCTCGGCGAGCGAGCAGGTGCGTACCGCGGTCCACGGTGCGGGAGAGCTTGTCGGGTACGCACGCCAGGCCATCGGCGAACACGCGGAGCATCTTGCCAGCGCCATCGGCGAGCGCCCCGGTGCGCGCGTTCGCCGGGTGCGTCGGATGGCCATGCAACCGCTTCCGGTGCTGTGGGAGATCCACCCGGAGGCTCGAAACGCCCCGATTCGGGAAGTCGGGATCGTCGAGGTCCCCGTCGAGAAGATTCGGGGCACGGCCCAGGAGGTGGGTGATCGCGGCGGCGACTTCCTGCCCCTGAAGGCATTCCGAGGCGACAACTGGCGGGGGCGCTGGCAACGCATCCGGACTGCGGTCCAGGAGATGAGGCAGTTGCCCGCCGTGGACCTCCTCAGAACCGGCGACGAGTACTGGGTCGTCGACGGCCACAATCGCGTGGCGGCGGCGCTCTACAGCGGGCAGCTGACGCTGGATGCGAACGTCGTGGACGTCCGACTCCCCGGATCCCCGCGTCCGCCCGGCCCACCGGCCTCGATCGCGCCATATCTGCTCGAGGAGATCATGGAGGTTCGCGCCGCTGGCGAGGGGCGACCCGTTCGCGGCGAGGGCGCGGCGTACGTGCTCATTCCGATCGGCGACGAGCACGGTCACCTGCCCAGCGACCCACACGATCCTCATGACGTCGACGAGGGGCACGGGCCCGACGACGACACGCGGTCCGGTAAATGACCCGCCGCCTCCGCGTGAACTGGCCGGGCAATCGCCGTTCGGCGACCGCGGATCAGGCCATTCGCATCCTCGCCGTGTCGGACGAAGTCGACCGTGCGCTGGAGAGCCCGACCAATCGCGACGCCCTCGGCCGGATCGATCTCATCGTCGGATGTGGCGACCTGGAGCCCGCGTATCTCGCCATGCTCGGCGACGCCTTTCGCGTACCGCTCGTATACGTGCGAGGCAACCATGACCGCGGCATCGCCTGGCAGGTCCACGGCCGGTACCTGCCCGAACAGCTTCCCGACGGGCGTGCCGAGAAGCTGGCCGGCCTTGAATTCATCGGTCTGTCCTGGCCCGGCCGAGTGTCTGGTCGCGCCGATCATGACGAGGCTGCGGCCTGGCGACAGGTGCTGGGAGCGGGCATCCGCGGGTTCTTCAGGCGTGGGCCGCGGCTCGTGATCAGCCACGCGCCACCGCTCGAGGCGGGCGACGATCCGGCAGATCCCTTCCATCGCGGCTTCCGCGCCTACCGCTGGCTGGCGAAGCGGCTTCGACCGACGCTCTGGCTGCATGGCCACACCACCGTTGCGACCAGCCAGTCGCTGACGATCCAGCTCGGCCCGACGACGATCGCCAACGTCACCGGCTCCACGCTCATCGAGCTCGTCCCGGTGGCTTCGGCGACCGCACCCGGGGGAGCCTGAGCGGGTGCGCATCCTGCTCGTCGAGGACGAGCCCGCCGTCAACGCCGCCGTTCGCAGCGCGCTCGCGGGAGAAGGCCACGCCGTCGACGGCACCGAGGATGGAGCCGAGGCCCTTGAGTGGGCAAAGGCCTACAGCTACGACCTCGTCATCCTCGACGTCGTCCTGCCGTCCATGGATGGCTTCACCGTCTGCGCCAGGCTCCGCGAGGCCGGCTTCGCCTCGCCGATCCTGATGCTGACCGCGCTCGACAGCGTGGGCGACCGCGTGACCGGCCTCGATCGGGGCGCCGACGACTACCTCGCCAAGCCCTTCGCGATGGCGGAGCTGCTGGCCCGCGTGCGCGCCCTTCGTCGTCGCCAGGGTGGCGTTCGAACGCCGGTCATGCGCTTCGGAGATCTAGAGATCGACCCGTCGACGCTGGGCGTCACGCGCAACGGGACGCCGGTCAGGCTGACGGCGCGTGAGTTCGCGCTGCTCGAGGTGCTCGCGCGGAACCCCGGGCAGGTCTTTTCGCAGGAGCGCCTGATCGACGCGTTGTGGGACGCGGACTTTGATCCCGGTTCCAACATCGTCGAGGTCTACATCCGAAGCCTGCGCCGCAAGATCGACGATGGCCGGCGCGATGGATTGATCGAGACCGTCCGCGGCGCGGGCTATCGGGTCAGGGTGGAGGCGCCTCCGGCACCACCAGCGAACCCCGACGCGCGCTGATGTTTGGCCGGGCTCGGCGCCGCCTGACGCTGCTCTACATCGGGCTCTTTGCGCTTGTGCTCGGCATCTTCACCGTGGCATTCGTGGCGGCGCTCGCCGTGACGCTCGCTCCGGCGTTCGACATAGCGCCCGAGCTGACCAACGAGCAGGCGGCGGAGCAGGCGTATCGCCTGACGATCGAGCGCATCGGCCTCGCGTTGGTCATCGGCGACGTGGTCGTCCTGGCCTTCGTGGGGGTGGCAGCGTGGGTCCTCGCCGCCCGAACGCTCGATCCGATCCGGGAGGTGCACGAGCGCCAGCGAAGGTTCGTGGCCGACGCCTCGCACGAGATGCGCTCGCCGCTCGCCGCCATCCGGAGTACCGCCGACGCGGCGCTTTCCGGGCCGGGCGACGCCGCACGCACGCGGGAGGCGCTCGAAGTCGTTCAACGCGAGAGCGAGCGGCTCACCCGCATCTCTTCCGATCTGTTGCTCCTGGCGCGAAGCGACGACGGCCAGCTCCTGCCGCGCATGGAGCAGTTCGACCTCTCCGTGCTCGTTGCCGATGCGGTCGAGGACCACCACAACGCCCAGTCCGGACAGAACGCGTCCGTGCAGCTCCAACCGGACATCCCCGTGAGGAGCGATCCGGAGGAGGTCAAACGCGTCGTCCTGAACCTGCTCGACAACGCGTACCGGTACGGCGGCGACCGCGTGCACGTCGCGGTCCGAACGCGCGCCACGGAGCGCGAGGCGATCGTCGAAGTCGCCGATACCGGGCCGGGCATCGCACAGGCCGACATGGAGCGCATCTTCGAGCCCTTCTATCGCGTCCGGTCGGACGTTTCGGCACCATCCGGTAGCGGCCTGGGGCTGGCCATCGCCGCCAGCCTGGCGCGGGCGAGCGGCGGCCGCCTCACGGTCGACAGTCGCATCGGGCAGGGCTCGACCTTCCGGCTTTCCCTCCCTCGATTCAGGTGAGCCTCAGCTTCCCTCGGTAAAACCTGCCTATCGTCCGGAATTCCCTGCCGGACAGCCCGAGGAAACCCATGAAGCTGATCCAAACCGTTTCGCTGTGCGCCGGCGCGTCGCGGAGCATCGCAGGAGTCCTGGCGACCGCGCTGCTGCTGGTCGCATGTACCGGCCAGACGACGCCGACGACGGGCGCGAGCAGCGCGGCGACCATTGCGGCTCCGACCCGGACGCCGACGCTACCGCGTGGCAGCACGCTCCCCACGAGCGCGCTTCCGACGGCGACGAGTGCCGTCCCGACGGACACGACGGCCCCGACCGACACGCCCGCACCCGGCGACACGACCTCGCCAACGGACAGCGGCACACCCGCTCCCGAAGCGAGCGGTTCGACCACCGGTGGCGACATCCCCGACAACGCCGTCTTCCTGACCTACAAGGACGCCGCCCATGCCTTCTCGATCGACTACGTCGAGGGCTGGCAGGTGACCACGAGCACCGACGGCGTCCAGGTCCGGGACAAGGACAGCAGCGAAACGGTCACGATCGTGCCGCCCGTCACCGACGTGGCGGCCTACGTGAGCGGCACGGACCTGCCGGCCCTCCAGGCCACTCCGCCGTTCCGGCTGGAGAAGCAGGACACCGTCAAGATCCACGGCCAGGACATCATCCATCTGCTGTACCACGTGCCGTCCCCGCCGGATCCGGTCACGGGAAAACAGGTTCCCTCCACGGTGGACCGCTACTACGTTCCGGGTACCAACGGCCTGGCGATCGTCAGCCTCTCGACCCCGAACGGCGTCGACAACGTGGATGCGTTCCGCCAGATGATCGAGAGCTTCAAGTGGCAGTAGGAAGCGTCGAGGGCGTCCGTGCCGCGGCCGGGATCGTCCCGGATCGGAAGAAGACCCTGGTTCAGCTCGAGGAGGTCATCAAGGTCTACCGCGAGAGCGATGTTGAGACCATCGCCCTGCGCGGCCTCGACCTCTCCATCGAGGAAGGCGACAGCGTCGCGATCATGGGCCGCTCCGGATCGGGCAAAAGCACGCTGCTCAACCTGATCTCCGGCTCCGACCGGCCGACCGCAGGTCGCGTGCTGGTCGACGGCACCGATGTGGGGCGCGCCGACGAGGTCGCCCGCGCCCAGTTGCGCGGCAAGGTCATGGGCATCATCTTCCAGAGCCAGAACCTGCTGCCCTTCCTGACGCTCGAGGAGAACGTCGTCCTCACCGGCCGGCTCGCCGGCACGGAGCTCGACGGCTCCTGGGCGCGCGAGCTGCTCGACCGCGTCGGTCTTGCCGACCGCGGAAGCCATCGACCGGATCAGCTCTCGGGCGGCGAGCAGCAGCGTGGCGGGCTCGCCTGCGTGCTGGCTGCAAAGCCGCGCCTGCTGCTGGCCGACGAGATGACCGGGGAGCTCGATAGCGCGACAGCGGCGAAGCTCCTCGACCTCGTTCGCGAGGTCCGCCGGACGGAGGGCATGACCGTGATCATGGTCACCCACGACGAGCAGGTCGCGCAGACCGCCGATCGCATCGTCGAGCTGCGCGACGGTCGTGTCGTTGCCGATCGGAGGGTCCGATGACCGCTGTCATCAGCTGCCACGGCGCGACGCGCCGCTACCCGCGCAACGGGACTGACGCCGTTGTGGCGGTACGCAACGTCGATCTCGAGGTCCAGCCGGGCGAGTTCGTCGCCATCCAGGGCCCCTCGGGCTCGGGCAAGACCACGCTGCTCGGTCTCCTCGCGGGCCTCGAGTCCGCGGACGAGGGCACGGTCAGCGTGCTCGGGCACGATCTCGCGAGGCTCTCCCTTACTGAGCGCGCCAGGTTGCGCCGCTCCGGCATGGGCATCGTGTTCCAGTCCTTTGGCCTGGTCGCTTCGCTCACGGCCGGCGAGAACGTGGCGCTGCCACTTGCGCTGGCCGGCATGGACCGGGACGAACGCCGGAAGCGCGCCTCTGCGGCACTGGCCGAGGTCGGCCTCGGCGGCGGCGAGGATCGCCGTACCGACGAGCTCTCCGGCGGCGAGCGCCAGCGCGTCGGCGTGGCACGTGCCATCGCCGGTGACCCGACCCTCGTGCTGGCAGACGAGCCGACAGGCAGTCTCGACGACGAGAACGCCGCGGTGATCCTCGACCTTCTCACGGCAACCGTCCGCAAGCGCGGCGCCAGCCTTGTGCTGGTGACGCACGACCCTGAGAGTGCCGCGCGCGCGGACCGCTCGATCCGCATGCGCGACGGCGCATTCCTCAACGGAGACGCCTGATGTTTCTGCTTCGTCACGCACTGCAGCTGGTGCTGCGAGAGCCGCGACGCTCGGTGGCCGCGGCTCTTGGCGTGGGAATCGCCGGTGCGCTGATCACCAGCGTGCTGCTCTTCGGTGTCGCATCCGGCGCCACCGTCACGCGGCGCGCCCTTGCCGACCTGCCGGTCGACGCGCAGGTTGTCCTTACTCCGGGGGCTGACCGGGCTGCCGCCGAGACCATCGTCCGCGCCGACCCCGCGGTCAGGGACGTACTGCCATTCACGCTCGTCCACTTCAACGGCGCGACGCTCCAGAAGAGCGGCAGCGCCACGCAGACGAGTAGCGGCGTGCTGGTCGGCGTCGACGCCGGCTACTCCGACAAGACTGGGCTCTTCAAGGTCGCGCAGGGCGCGGCCACTACGGGCCAGATCACCGTCAGCCGCGACCTGGCGACAAACCTCGGCGCGGTACCCGGCGACACGGTCCGATTCGCGCTGCCCGGTGGTGGCACCGCCGACCTGGTCGTGTCGGGCATCACCGATATCACCGGAGCGGACCTCATCCTCGGTCCCGTTGACGCAGCGCATCGCGCGGCCGGGACCAACTCGGCCGTGGACGTGGCGGTCATGGATCGCGCATCGCTGGCGGCCATCGCAACCAGCATCCCGGCCGGTGCAACGGCCGCCGATCCGGGCGCCCAAGGCGGCGGATCGTCGCCCGTGTTCGCACCCGAGCTGGCAGTTCGCCAGGAGCTCCAGCTGCGCTACGACCATGCCCTGCTACCGGGTGACCCGGCCTCGGCCCAGACGTGGCTCACCGACGTGCGCCATCGCATCGAGGGCCAGGGTGCAGGCGCATTCCTGGTCGCCGACGACGCGAGCGCCAGCCTGGCGCCGATTGCCTCCGACCTCGTGTGGGGCCAGATCCTGTTCATCTTCCTGGCGTTCCCCGGCGTCGCGCTCGCACTCGCGCTCTCGCGCCTGGCCGCGGACGCCACGGCCGACGCGACCCGCCGTCATGCGGCCCTTCTGCGCGCTCGGGGCGCCACGCCGCGCCAGCTCCAGCGCGTCTTCATCGGCGCAACCGCGCTCACGGCCCTGGCAGGCGCGCTCGTCGGCTCGCTGATCGGCGTCGTGCTGGCCAGTGTCCGCTTCGGATCGGAGCTCGCCGCGTCGGATCCCGTCGGGGCCATCGTCCGTGCCGTGATCATCGCCGTGGTTGCGGCGACCGTCCTTGCCACGGCCGCGGCGGCATTCCCGCTCCGCGAACAGCTCCGCCAGGAGGTCGCGGCCGGACGCCAGGAACTCCAGCGAGCCCGGGCGCCGCTCTGGCAGCGTCTCTACCTCGACGTACTCGCCATCGTGGCGGCCATCGTCGTCTACTACGTCGTCGGCAGCGGGATCCATCCGGTCATCGGCGTCGAAGGCAACCCGACCGTGACCATCGCGCTGACCTCGTTCGTTGCGCCGCTGCTGCTCTGGACCGGCGGCACGCTCCTGCTGCTCAGGCTCAGCCAGCGCGTCATGTCCCGAAGCGGCCGCCTTGCCGGCTGGCTCGAGCGCATCCTGGGTCCGGGCGGCGAGCTCGCCGGCCGATCGCTGACGGCGCGTGCCGGCGCGGCCTCGCGCGCAATCGTCGTCCTTGCCCTCTCCGTTTCCTTCGCAACCAGCGTCCTCATCTTCGACGCGACCTATCGCCAGCAGCAGCGGGTCGACGCCCAGCTCACGCTCGGTGCCGATCTCAAGATCGTGCCAACCCAACCAACTGATGCTCCGGCCGTGGCCGGTCTGGCCGGCCCCGGCATCTCCACCGTAACGCCGTTCGTCGACCGCATCGTGTACGTCGGCAGCGAAGCCCAGGACCTCCTGGGGATCGATCCCAGCACGCTTCCGCAGGTGTCGACCCTCGCCGATACGTTCTTCAAGGGCATCTCCGGTGCGGACGCGATGGCGGCACTCCGGTCTCAGCCTGACGGGATCCTCGTCTCCGACGAAACCGCCAAGGACTACAGCATCGTGCCGGGCGACCGCGTCCGCATCCGCGTCCCCGACGTGAACGGCAACCTGGTGCAGGTGGACTTCCGCATGGCCGGCATCGCGCTCGAGTTCCCGACCGCGCCGAAGGACGCATTCCTCGTCGCCAACCAGTCGTTCGTGGCGGCGCAGACCGGCAACAACCGCATCTCCTTCGCCCTTGCCCGTGCCTCGGGTGACCCGACGGACGTCGCAGGCTCGCTCGGCGCGCGCCTCGGGTCGGGCTGGCAGGTGACGGACCTTGGCGCCACCAACGCCCGCCTCGCCAACACCATCACCTCGGTCGACCTCGCTGACCTGGTCCTGCTCGACCTGATCTTCGCGGTGCTCATCGCCGCGGTCGGGGCGGCGCTCTTCCTGCTCGCGGGCCTCGTGGAGCGGCGGCGCGAGCTGGCGACCATCGAGGCGATCGGCGCCGAGCCTCGCCAGCTCCGGGCCTTGGTCATCGGTGAGGCGACGGTCATCGGCCTCAGCGGCCTGATGATCGGCGTCCTTAGCGGCGCCGTGGTGGGCTATACCCTGCTCCAGATCATGGCCGGTCTCTTCGACCCGCCCGCCGACTTCCCGACTGTGCCGATCCCGGCGCTGCTGGGAGCCGCGCTTGCGGTCGTGGTGGGGCTCGCAGCGGCCGTCTTCGTGGCCGACCGGGCGCTTTCGCGACTGCGGGTGCTCGCGCTGCTGCGCGAGCGCTGAGGCAGCGTCAGGCCGCCAGGGCGAGCTCCGGCTGCTCCGCAGCCACTTCCAACAGAACGCGCGTCGAGCAGTCGGGGCATGCGAACTCATCTCCGAGCTCCGTAAGCTCGACGCGCTGGTCTGCCTCGCACCAGGGGCAGGTCAGGTGGACCATCTCGGTTCTCCAGCTTGGGCCCGTCAGACCTTGACGGGTCTTCGTTGGTGCCAATCTGCGGCCGGGCTGTGACAGCTTGTGTGTCACGAGTTCCTGCGTGCTCTATCGTCTTGCAGCTTCGCAGGCAACCAGCGGGGAGGGCAGCCCAGCCCATGGCGATCAGGATCCGTCTCATCCAAGCCGACGAGTACGAGACCTGGTCTCGCACGATCGGCACGGCCTTCGGGGAAGACATCACCGCCGAAGAGCTCGCGTTCTACCGGATCACCCTCGAATTCGATCGGGCCTGGGCCGCCTTCGACGGCAAAGCCATCGTGGGATGCGCGGCCGCCTATTCCTTTCGTCTCGTGATCCCCGGCGGTGAGGTGCCCGCGGCCGGCGTCACCGCCGTCGGCGTGCTGCCGAGCCATCGACGGCGAGGCATCCTGCGGAAGCTGCTTCACGTCATCGAGGAGGACTGCCGGGCACGTGGCGAGCCGGTGGCCATCCTGACCGCCTCTGAGGGCGCGATCTACCAGCGCTTCGGGTACGGGCTTGCGTCGTTGAAGACGACGGTCGAGATTCCGCGCGGACAGGTCGGGCTCGAGATCGCCGCCGACGAGTCCGGCACCCTGCGCATGCTGGACAAGGACGAGGCCACGCAGATCCTGCCACCGATCTACGAGCGCGCGATCGTTCCGGGCTTCTTCCGCCGCAGCGACGACTGGTGGTCGACGCTGCTCGACGACAGCACCTGGCGCCGTGCCGGAGCCGGTCCCCGCCAGATCGTCCTGCACGAAGTCGACGGCGCCCCGGATGGATACGTTATGTATCGGATCCGGCCCGAATGGGATCACCTCGGTTCCAAGAGCCGGCTGGACGTCGGAGAGGTCATCGCGACAACTCCCCGCTCGGAGCTCGCCCTCTGGAAGTTCCTGCTCTCCGCCGATCTCGTGGCCACGGTCCGCTACCGCAATGCACCGGTCGATTCGCCGCTCCTCCTCCAGGTCTCGGAGCCGCGCCGCCTCGCGGCGACCATCGGCGACGGCATCTGGCTCCAGTTCATCGACCTCCAGGCGGCGCTGGCTGCCCGGTCGTACGCACGCGAGGACTCGATCGTGCTCGAGGTGGCGGACGATCTGCCCGGGAATTCAGGGCGCTGGCGCCTTGATACCGGTGGGGATCGCGTCAAGATCAAGAAAACCGAGAAGCCCGCCGAGATTGCGCTCGCGGCACGCGATCTCGCGACTCTCTACCTGGGCGGCTTCAACGGGACCGATCTGGTGCGCGCCAACCGGGCCCGTGAACTGGTCCCCGGGTCCGCGGCGAAGCTGGACGGGCTGTTCGCAACGCCGCGCGATCCCTGGCTGCCCGGGGGGTTCTAACAGGACTGGAGCGCGGAGAGGACCACCCGCGGCGGCGCAGCCAGCGGCCGCTCGGCCGCCGCTCGGCACGGCGAATCGAAAGGCCCGAAGGAGCCCGCGGCTCCGACTCCCTGGCTCCTGGTAAACCAGTGGCCCTGGTGTCGTTTCCGTTGGCCCCTCCGGGCTGGTGACAACATAGCGGCACGCCCCCAGTCGCCACAAGGCCGGTTATCCACGACTTTGGCCGCCCGCTCCGGGTTATCCACGGCTCATCCCCGACCAACGGCAGAGTCGGCCATGATTGGCGCAAATCCAGCCCCGCGGGCCTGCCACCTGGAGGCGAATCCCCGATGACCCAGTCCTTTCCTGACCCGAATGTGCCGGGGTCGGCCGACCCCCACCCGGCCGACCCAGAGCAGCGCGGCTTCGGCTTCGTCCCCGGCCCGCCGATCACCGGCCCCGTGCGCCCAGCGTCGGACCCGGGCTCGGCACGCCTCGGCCGTCTCGTCGCCGGCCTGGCGTTCCTGGTGCTGACGTTCGGCGCGGGCTACGTGCTCGGCAACAGCCAGCTCGCAGCCACACCGACCGGCTCCCTGCCGTCGGCCGCACCGACCCTCGTTGCGGGCGCATCGGCTGCACCGACCGCCCCGCCCCCCGGCAACAGCCCCGAGAGCCCGGCCGCGAGCGAACCCGCGCTGACGCCCGAGCCCTCCGGCATCGCACCCGGGACCACCGTGCCGCCGAACCTTCCGTCCGATTTCGGCGTGTTCTGGCAGGCGCTCAAGATCACCCGGGACAACTTCGTCGACACGAGCAAGCTGACCGACCAGAACCTCACCTGGGGCGCGATCCGCGGCATGGTCGACGCGCTCGGCGACACCGGCCACAGCATCTTCCTCACGCCCGACCAGCTGAAGGCCGAGCAGCAGAGCCTCCAGGGCAAGCTCACCGGCATCGGCGTCATCGTCGACTCGCGCTCGGGAGTCCCGATCGTCGTGTCGGTCATCGACGGCTCCCCAGCTGCGGCCGCGGGCATTCGTCCCGGCGACACGATCGTCGCGATTGACGGGCAGCCGGTCCAGCGCATGACGGTCGACCAGGTGGTGAACGCCATCCGAGGTCCTGCCGGCACCTCGGTCACGCTCACGATTCAGCACGCGGGAGATACCGCGACCACCGAAATCGCGCTCGTGCGCCAGGAGATCACGATCCCGGTCGTGTCGTGGACGGTGGTGCCCGGCACAAAGATCGCGGACATCCGAGTGGTCCAGTTCTCAGCCGGAGCCGGAGGCGCCACCAGGAACGCGATCCAGGCCGCCAAGGACGCCGGTGCCACGAAGATCGTGATGGACATGCGGGGCAACCCCGGCGGCTTCGTCGCCGAGGCCGTCGACCTCGCCAGCCAGTTCATCGGCGACGCCGTGGTGTACGAGGAGAAGGACCGTTCCGGCGCCATCAAGCCCGTCAACAGCACGTCGGGCGGCATCGCCGCGGACGTGCCCATGGACGTCCTCGTCGACTTCGGGACCGCCAGCTCGTCCGAGATCTTCGCCGGCGCCGTCCAGGGCAACAATCGAGGCAAGATCGTGGGCGTCCAGACGTTCGGTACGGGAACCGTGCTCGGGACCTTCAACCTGCCCGATGGCTCGGCCATCCGGCTGGGCATCATCGAGTGGCTGACCCCCAAGGGCGAGACCATCTTCAACAAGGGCATCACCCCGGACGTGGTGGTCGAGCTTCCCACTGGAGGCGCGATCATCGAGCCCGGCCAGCTCAAGTCCATGACGGCCGACCAGTTCGCGGCGTCAACCGACACCCAGCTCCAGAAGGCGGTCCAGCTGCTCGGGAACTGACCAAGCGCCGCAGAACTGCAGCACGCGTGCGGCTGAAAGCGCGCAACGGCCTGGTTGGCCCGTTCGCCGGGGCTACGATGTCGACTATGGAAGGTGCCTGCCCTTCATGTGGGCGGTCGGTCGATCCGGGGAGCCGCTTCTGCCCGAGCTGCGGCAGCGAGCTGCCGGCTGCCGCTCCGCACGAGGAGCGCAAGGTCGTGACCGTGGTCTTCTCGGACGTTGCGGGCTTCACCGGCCTCGGGGAATCCCTGGATCCCGAGACGCTGCGGTCGGTGATGGGCCGCTACTTCGAGGCCATGCGTGCCCAGGTCGACCGGCGCGGAGGCCGTGTCGAGAAGTTCATCGGGGATGCCGTCGTGGCCGTCTTCGGTGTCCCCCTGGCGCACGAGGACGACGTCGACCGCGCGCTCGGCTGTGCCCTCGCCATGCGCCGTGAGCTCGAACGCCTGAACGCGTCCTTCGCCGCAGAGCGTGGCATCCGCCTCCAGATCCGGATCGGCGTCACC
>JBBRYO010000070.1:0-13958 GCA_038237595.1 Candidatus Limnocylindrales bacterium
AATTCGACCTGTATGCCTTCCCTTCGACTCCAAGTCTGCCGGACCACCCGACAGTCGCCGACATACGGGCAGCATCGAAGTCATTCGGCGCGAGCCTCATCGGCTTTTCGGCCTTCTACGGACGCTAAGCGCCTCGCCTGGCGACCCCGGACCAACTCCAAGCGCTCGTGGCCCGCCTGGTGGAGCGGGTGGAGGTCCGGGGCAAGCAGGTCGTCGGGGTGACGTTCGTTCCAGCCGCACGCCCTTTCTTCGATGCTGACCGCGCATCATGTGAGCCCCCGGGCGGACTCGAGGGCGCGGGGGCGACGCAGGACTGCTTGGCTTGGTACGCCGCTTGACCCGATCCGTTAGGTCGTGCTGCCTTTGGAACGAAACACCCTGAAGGCGTAAAGACCCGCGATCAGAAAAAGCGTGGTCATGAACGCGGCAGGCATCGAGGCGAGCGCCCATTTCGCGGACACAGCGATCGTTGCCATATCCGTGCCCGGCAAGGCGCCCGGAGCCACCAGCCTTAACGCGTCAACAAGCGTAGTGGCACTCGTGAACGGAGGCCAAGGCTCGCCACGACCATACGCCTGCAAAGCAAAATGAGCACGAGGTCGACTGGCGCCCCCGGACGGCTGTGCGGGCTCGGACACCACGCAACCCCGACCCGCTGGAATGGTATGCAGCCTGAGCTAGGCGGGATGCGCTTACCGGCCGTAGAACGCCGAGAACGTAATGTTTGTGGCACTCGCCGCCGCAGCAGCCCGCAGTTCCGCGGCGGTCGGGTGATCGGACAAGGTGGGGGCGGAAGCGAAGGCCAACAGGCTGAACTCGTAGCGATGTGACCGGCCCGGTGATGGGCAGGGCCCGACATAGCCGAGCGTTCCGAAGTCGTTGTGGCCTTGGAAGAACCCGTTCGAAGCTGCCGGATCGCCGGCCCCGGCGGACAGTCTTGCCTTGTCACCGGAGATGCCTGCCACGATCCACAGCACAGCAGCATGGGCGTCCGCGTCGGTCACGATGATGGCGTAGGCGGCCGGCGCCACGTAGTTAGGGAGCTCGACGTCCCAATTGAGCGGCGGGGAGTGGTCCGCACCGTCGCACGCGTATCTGGCTGGAATGCGCCGATTGCCGACCGTCGGAAACGCCGAGCTTTCGAAGGTCGAATTCGGAGGCGGCAGCTTTACGGTTCCTTCAGGTGCGCTCGATGGTGAGGGAGACGGCACCAAGGTGGGAACCACAACCGCATTGGTCGGAGTTGTCACAGAAGTAGGGACCGTTGGCGCGGTGCTGCTCGACGATGGCAGAGGAGTCGATGAACACGCGGCCACGAGAATGACGAAGACAGCGACCGTGAGCGAAGCCGAGTTGCCCGGCGCGACCTTGGTCAAGATAGCCACTTGCGTGGGACCCGCCGAGATCGCAGTTGGAGCGTCAGCCATCCACCGACGGCCAGTGCGAGGCTGTAAGCAATCAACGGCAGCATGTCGTCTGTGGCCGCTGGCGAGTCCGCCGTCGCGGTGTCCGGGAGCTTGGCTCGCAGAGCAGCGAGAACATCTGCGAGGGTAGCGGGCCTGGTGAACTCCGCGAACGACGTGGCGTGAGCAACGTTGTCCCCGTTGAACGACACGTAGGCGTCGATTGAGAAGCCTTCAAAGGAAATGCCGTGGGCGAGGACAAGTTGGCGGCCGATACCCGCGACAAGGTCGTCGCTGCAAATGCCGACCTTCGCGTTGGCGATGTGGATGACGTCCGAGGTCGTTCCCTTCAGGGTCTGATCGACCCGCATTTCCCACCTGTCTGGTGCACCTACCACAGGGGTGTGGCTCGTGACCGTTGCGAGCACGATGTACTCGGCGCGATTGACGACCTGATCGAGGGTAGGCGAGGGTCCGCTACAGGCCGCCGCCGCCGACGTTCCCCCGATAACCCCCGTCGCAACGATGACAAGCGTCGCCGCAATGCGCACAGCTGGTTTCATGTCACTACCTCTACCTCCGGCACCCGCAAGCCGATGCGTCCCGCCACTGTAGACACTCGGCAGTGCACTTCTGTCTCGTTGCCCGAGCGGTTACGTGTCCTCCGCTCACAGCAGGGGCAGGTCGTCCGCGAAAGTGCCTTGCCCCGTCCCTTCCTCCCGGAGGCCGGAACAGCCGGAACACCCGGCACGCTGCGTCACACCCCCCCGAAGCTCTGCGAGGGCCTGCCAGGCGTGGCGCCGACGCAGCGTCGGGCCGTGTGTCGGGCAGACCTGTGGTCACTGGTTGCGTCGCATTTTCTGTGTGTGCTTCCATTGCGGTGCCAATGGAAGACCTGAGCGAAGACGAGCGGAACGAGCTTGCCCTGCTCGAAAAGCGCGAGCGGCTGGCCCATCTCCGCCGCGAGCGAGTGCATGATCAGATCCGCCACGAAGTCGCGGCCTGGGACTTCGGGCAGCCCGAGGGCCTTCATCCGCGCGATCTAATGGCGTGGCAGATTCAGCGCGCCTGGCGGCAGGACAAGGAAGGAAGGTTGGTGCGCGGCAAAGACCGCGAGGGCCGCGAGTTTGTTCGATGCCCGACCCACGCCACCAAACACAAGCCAGGCTCTGTGCCGAGTGTGGCTTGTCGGCTGGGCATTGGGCTGCGGACCCTGTGGTCGACCATCAACCGGCTCCACTTTGTTTGGCCGAACGAAGAGGACGGTCCTCCAAAGACCTGACGGCGCGTTTTCCTGGCCACTGGCACGGTTCGGGGCCGTCCATGGCACGACGAGACCCCTAGTGCTGGCACGCCGCCCAGTTTTCTACTGTGCCCATGGCCACTGCGACAGCAACCCACCGGCTCAGCGGGGACGACCTTCGGCTTCTGCGAGTCGCAAAGCACATCACCGCGAGTGACGTTGCCCGGCATTTCGGCTGCTCGCGACAGGGGATCACCGCCGTCGAAGGCACTTTGGTGCTCACGACCGCGGCGGTGGCACGCTACGTTGCCGCGCTGGCAGCCGCGGAGCAGGACCGGTGACGGAGCAGGACGACCTGACCCGGTTCCTGGCTGGGTGGTTGGCAGACGTGGCAGACAACGGGCCAGTCGTCGTCCGGCACGGAAGTTCGTGTGGCGAGCGCCAAGACGCCCCCTGCGGCAACATGGACCTCTCGCCCCGACGCCCCGCCGAGCGGATGGGCAACGGCACGGTGATCTGCCACCGGTGCGGCTTGTCATTCCGGCCAGGCGAACCCCCGCTGTGCGGTCGGACACCCGCAAGGTGACGGCCTACGAAGCGCGGCAGAGGGCGGCCGCCGAGAACCGGGAGTGGGCGAAGGCTGTCCTGACAGAGGAAGGTCTTGCCGAGTTTCTGTCGCGGCACGGGCGACCGGCTCCGGCAGAACCCGACCCGGAGTGGGCGGGTATTGCCGACCAGGGGGTGGGACAGCCGCCACCGGGGGGCGCACGCACTGTCCCGCCCCCCTCCGGGCACGCCGTCGCCGTTTCCTTTGCCGACTTCGTGCGCCAGGCCGAGGAAGCCGGAGAGCAGGAGTGGCTCGCCGACAAGCTTGTGCCAAAGGGGGGGCTGACCGTCCTCGGCGGTGACCCCAAGACCGGCAAGACGCTACTGGCACTCGAGCTTGGGTTTGCCGTGGCGTCCGGGCGGGAGTTCCTGGGTCGCGACGTTTCTCCGGCTGCGTTCCTGTACGTCACCGAAGAAGGTACGCAATTCGAGATTGCGAAACGTGCCAAGCGGCTGCTCGCTCACGGTGAGCCCGAACTCCCCACCCTGGTCCTGTGGCGCGAGGGAGTCCGGTTCGACGAACCGCGGACTTGGCAACTCGTCCGGGACACACTGGCGGAGCTTGATCGGCCAACTCTCCTGGTGCTCGACCCGCTGCGCGACCTTCTGGCGGGCGACGAGAACGACTCTGCATCGATCGCGGCAGTTGGCCGGGCGATCCAAGGGCTGCTCCGGGACTTCCCAGAGCTAACCATCGTGCTCATCCACCACCTCTCCAAGAGGCGCGAAGGTTCTGGCGGTTTCCGGCTTCGGGGGTCGTCGGCGCTGTGGGGCAAAGTCGATTGCACGATCTTGCTCCGAGCGGACCCGCCGCCCGACGACGCCGACGGAGAGGTGCCGCTTCGGGGACGCCTGGAAACGGAGCCCCGGAACGACGCCCGCGCCGTCGTGCGTTGGGAGTGGGACCCAGAAACCGGCCTGTTCCGAGAGTCCGACAACGCCGGGACCCTTGCGGACCGTGCCCAGGACTGGCTGACGACCAACGGCCCCGCCACGATTGCCCAACTGACGGCTGCACTCGGGACGACCGCCGACACGGTGCGCCGAACCCTCAACAGGCACCGGGACCGCTTCTCGGCACAGCCAACGGAACCCGGACAGCCAAGCGTGTGGGCCGTGGCCCGGCCGGACCTGGTTGCCGCCGCCGAAGAGGTCTGGGCCGGAGAGTTTGTTCCCGCCGAAGGCGCAGAGGACGTGCTGTGAGCGCCACCAAGGGGGGTGGGACAGCCCGTGCGGAGGGGGTGGGGGCGGGTGTCCCACCCCCAGGCCGCAGGCCGGGACGCTCTTGTCCCGCCCCTGTCCCGATCCTGCCCTCGGCCCCCGTGCGCGATACCGGGACAGCCCTGTCCCGCCACTGTCCCGCCCTGCTCGGCGGGAACCGGGACACCAGACCGTCGCTGTCGCGCCCCCGGAGACCCGCGGGGGCTCGCCAAGCACGGAGGGCACGCCGGACCGACGACACCCCCACCACGCCAGGAGGCAGCAAGTGACTGACCCCAAGACCGAGACGACCAAAGAGCGCGACGCGCAGTTGCTGGCGGAGGCGTGGGACGACATCCACACCCTGCGCAAGCGACTCCGGAGCATCGAGGCCAAGGCCCGCCTGGTCCACGGCCCCGAGCCGCGACGCAAGCCCGAGCCAACCGACATGAATGCCCTGCTCCGCAGCAGGGACAAGCCGAAGGAGGACGAGGAATGAGGAACCCGGACCGCAACCGGATCGAGTCGCTGTTCCGTGGGGAGGCGGCGCGCAACTACACATTGCCGGCTCCCCTCTTGGACGCGTACCGAGCCGAGCAAACGTTGCACGCCGCCCACAAAGAGGCGCAGCTTCGGGCAGGAGAGGCCCGAACCGCTGTCCAGGAGGCCGCAGCCAAGGTCCGACGCGACCTCCAAGCCGCCGCCGAAGCTGGCAAGGTGCCCACGCATTTCTACGCGCCGGTCGGGAAGGCCCAGGCAGAGGTCCCGGTCGCACAGCAGGAGGCGACGTACCTCGAAGAAGCTGTCAATGCCGCCGCCGACGCGGTGTTGAGCGCGGCCTACGCCTTCGCCGACGAACTCATCACCGACCACCTGCGTCCCGTGCTCGAGAAGGTGCTGTCCACGGCCAAAGAGCACGCCGCAGTCGGAGCGACGGTCCCCTGGACCGACCCGGCACGGGCGATGGAGAGCACCGACGCGATGCGGGAGTCGTACCTGGCAATCCGGGACGCCGCCCTGCTCTACGGCGCGATCCGAGACGCACAGCGGGTGGCCTATTCGCTCGAAGGCGATCCGGACAACGCGACCACGATCTTTGGTGAGCTGCGGAACCTCCCGGACGTGTGGCCCTCCTTCCAGATGCGCGGCCCTGGGAGCCCGTCAGCCCCGTGGCCGACCGAGCCGCACCTTCGGCTGATTTGGCTCGCGACCAGCGAGGCCGACCCCTGGATGCCGACCAGGGGCGAGGCGCTGGCAGCTTGGGAGGCAAGGCTCAGCAAGGCCCGGCCAGGAATGGTGCAGCCGGGCGGCGGCAGCCGCGGCACCCACACGCCCTACTCGGACGAGGTGGGGCGCGTCGTTCGCGGTGTGTGACCAAACAAGGGCCGACGGTCCTCCCGGTCCCGTTCTCGGGGCACCTCGCGGCGCGCTGCCCGTGGGGTGCCCCACCTTCGCGCGCCCGGGTGTGGTGACCCGTAGTGACTCCGGGGCCGACACGGGCCGACTCGGGCCGACACGGGTGGTGCCCCTGCTGCGTTCCTGCGCCGGGTGACGAGCCCCCGCGGTGCTTCTGACCACCGGCCCCTACGCGGGAGGGAATTGTCAGGCGATTCGTCGAGTGCTTTTTTGGAGTTGAGCCGGGAAATACCCGGCACACGAAAGGAACAGCACATGACGACGAAGAAGGCCGCTCTGGCTGCGGAGAAGGCTCGGCTGGAGCGCGACCTGGAGTTGGCTCCGGGAACCATCGGCCGACCGCCTTGCCTCTGCGGCTGCGGCGGCACGCCCAAGGGGCCGAAGTCGAGGTTCATCCCCGGACACGACGCTCGTTTCCATGCCGCCGAGAAGGCCAGGGCCAAAGAAGCCACGGAGAGCCCGACCGCGACGGCACCCCCGGCCCAGGCCCCAGCCAAGCCCTCTCGGGCCAGGGCAATACCGCGCGTGTCCTCCCGAGCAAACGGGGAGGTGGTCTGATGGGCGCCACCCCGATCCGGCGCTGCTCGTGCCCCGATGAGCACCCCTCCGCTTGGCGGGACGACTGCTCGGTCCACGGCCCACACAAACGGTTCGTCTTGCAACTGCGGGACGGCCTGACACCCGACGAGATACACGGCGTCTTGCTTGCAATGCTCGGGTTCGTGCGCCCGGCTGACATCGCGGCTGTCCAGGCGCTTCGCGGCACCGTCGAGGCCGTGGGCCGGTACCTGTCCGACATGTTGGAGGACAACACCGCGGACGAGTTGGTGGCCGAGGCAACTTCGGCCCTGGCAGCGTTCCGGGAGGCGAGGTCGTGAGCCACTTCCTGATTTACGTTCGCAGGAGCTACAAGCTGGCGAATGCCGCGGACGTCAGCGACGAAACACAGGAGTCGGTGGCTCGGGCGCTCCTACCGCCCGGCGCGACGTCCGAGGTCATCCGAGACAGCGGAGGCCACAACAGCGGGTTCAGCGAGCACCGCGACGGGTACCAAGAGCTGATCCGCCGAGTGGCGCAAGGGGGCATCGCCGGGATCGCCGTGTACGACTTGTCCCGACTCGCCCGCAACGTCCGGCTCATGGCCAACCTGCTCCACGAGCTTGACCGCCAGCAAATCGTGATCTTGGCTGGGAACCTTCCGCAGACGCGGATGGACTCGGCGGTCGGGCGCTTCATGTTCCACATGCTGGTGGCCGCGGCCGAGTTTCAGCGCAACCTGGACAGCGAGCGCATGACCGCACAGATGCGGAGCACCTTCGAGGACGGCGGGCACCGTGGGAACGACCCGTTTGGTTACCGGACTCTCCGCGAGGACGGACAAATCGTTCATCCCCGGACCCTGGTGGTTGTCCCCGACGAGGCGGAGGTCGTGCGGCGCGTGTTCGCGGAGCTACCCACCAAGCCGTTCTCCGAGGTCGCGGCACTGCTCAACGCCGAGGGGACCAAACACCGGAAGCCCCGCGCCTGGACGACCGCGGCGGTGAAGGACATCTGGCGTCGTCGCGACTTCTACTGTGGCAACGTAACAACGGGCCGAGGGCTTGAGGTTCGCCCTGGCAGACACCCGGCGATTCTCGCCAGCGACGCGTTCCGAGACGCGGTGGCGGGCGTCGAGAGCCGGAAGCGGCACCAGGGCGCCAAGCCCTCGCGGGCTAAGCGGCTGTACCTGTTGCGAGGGCTGGTTTGGTGCCAGTGCGGAGCGCGAATGCGAGGCTCGACGAGGGTGGCGCGCGGGCACGAGTGGCCCTACTACATCTGTCCCATCGCGCGCGGGCGGAGCGCCCGACTCGCCAGCGACGGCGACCTGGTGGCGTGCCACGCTCCGTCTGTCCCCGCCGACGCCGCGGCACGACATGTTCTCGCCGCGCTGTCCGAGCTGGTGCTCCCGGACGACGTTATCGAGGCCGCGCGAGAGGACCTGCGAGAGAGGCTTCGGGCACCGGCACCCGGCGCGGCAGACGCGGAGCGAGCCCGGCTCAAGGTTCGGGTGGGGAAGCTGGCCGACCTGTACTCATGGGGTGACATCACAGAAGCCGAGTACCGAAGGCAGAAAGGCCAGGCCGAGGCGCAGCTCACCCAACTGCCGGACACCGACAAGCTCGTCCACTTCGATCGACACCGGGAAATCCTCGTCGGGTTGGCGGACAACATCGCCAGAGCGACCCCGGAGCAGCTACAGGCCCTCGTCGCCAAGCTCGTCGAGCGGGTGGACACCACCGACAAGCAGGTGACCGCGGTGGTGTTCGTGCCCGCGGCGAGGCCGTTCTTCGCCAACCAGGACTGCGTTGCTCTGGCGCCCCCGGACGGACTCGAACCGCCGACGCATGCCTTAGGACGGCATCGCTCTATCCACTGAGCTACGGGGGCGCGCGTTGGATGGTACCGCGCGGGAGGCTCGAACCGGACCCCGCCGTACAATCGAAGCACCTCCCATGACCGAGTCCCTCCCCTCTTCCACCCTGACCGTCTACGGGCGCGAAGGCTGTCACCTGTGCGATGAAGCGCGCGTGATGCTCCAGCAGGCGCTGGAGGAGCGGGCGATGCGGGGCGAGCCAACCGCCCTCGTGCGCGAGCTCGACATCGACGCCGACCCGGAGCTCCATTCGCGCTATTTCCTGCGCATCCCCGTGTTTGCGATCGACGGGCTGGAGCTCGACCTGGTGACCAGCAGCCGACAGGTGCGCGCCTTCCTCGATCGCGCACTCCCTCGGCTCGCCTGAGCGGATGGAGCTGACGCTCGGGGCGGCCTTCCTGGCCGGGCTCGTTTCGTTCCTCTCGCCGTGCGTGCTGCCGGTGGTGCCGGCCTACCTCGGACAGCTCGGAGCGGTCGCGGTGCGCAGCCTGACCCCTGGCCTGGCGTCTGCGCCGCTGGGCGCGAGCCCGACGATGGTGCCAGTCGCGGCTGGCGGCTCAATCGGCCCAGCGACCGCTTCCCCCTCCACGGCCCCGGCGCCAAGCTGGGGAGCCTCCCGAGGCTGGCGCGCGATGCTCAGCTCGATCGCCTTCGTGCTCGGTTTCACCGCCGTGTTCACCTTCCTTGGCGTGACGGCCTACGTCTTCACCGGCCCGCTCAATCGCGACCAGATCCAGGTCCTGACCAAGATCGGCGGGATCGTGTTGATCGTGCTGGGGCTCAACCTCATGGGCGTCCTGCGGATCTCGCGACTCGGCTGGTCGTGGCGACCGCTCGAGCGCTTCGGCGCCGGTGGATCGAGCCGCGGACGAACCGGCGTGGCCGGCGGATTCACCTTGGGCGCGGTCTTCGCCCTGGGCTGGACGCCGTGCATCGGTCCCACGCTGGGGGCGATCTTCGCGCTCTCCCTCGCAGCCGGCGCGGCCCCGCAGGTGATCGCGCTGTTCGTCGCGTACTCGCTCGGGCTAGGGATCCCGTTCCTCCTGCTCGCGATCGCCGTCGACCGCGCGCCCGCCATCACGCGTCCGCTCATCCGCCATGGCCGGACGATCGAAATCGCAGGCGGCGCGCTCGTGGTCGTCATCGGGCTGGCCATCCTCTTCGACTGGCTGACCTGGTTCTCGCAGCAGTTCCGCTTCCTCTGGCCGCAGGTCTGATGGCGACCAGAGTCGATCCGATTCCGGCGCCACAGGAGCCCGTTCCCGCGCCAAGCCCGGCTCCGGGGCGGCGAGCGCGAGGTTCGCGCCAGGTCGTCGGCCCGTTCACGCTGCGGCACATCGCGGCGCTCGGCGCGACGCTCCTGGCAGTGGCCGTGGGGCTGATCCTCGTCACCCTGCCGGTCACCGCCCCATCGGCCAGCCCACCACCGGTGCCGGGCGCCAGCTTCTTCATCATCTCGGCGCCGACCGTCGGGCTGTCGATCGGGCAGAAGGCACCGGAGCTCACGGCCGTCGTGGACGGGCAGACGGTCGGGTTGACCGACCTTTCAGGCAACCCGGTCACGCTGGCCGCACTGCGCGGGCACCCGGTGTGGGTCAGCTTCTGGGCGACGTGGTGCCCGCCCTGCCAGGCAGAAACGCCGGTGCTTCGCGACCTCTACCAGGGACACCGCGCCGCGGGCCTGGCCATGGTCGCGATCAGCGTGCAGGAGACAACCGCCGACGATGTTCGAGCCTACGCCCAGAAGTACGGCCTGGAATTCACGATCGGCTTCGACGCGACCTCGGCGATCTTCAAGACCTACCAGGCTTACGGCCTGCCGACGCATTTCTTCCTGGATGGCGACGGGGTCATCCGCGCCATCCACCTGGGACCGATCACGACAGCCCAGGGCGAGGCGATCCTCGCTCCCCTGTTGCCACATTGACCCGCCCGACGCGGGTTCGAGCGATCTATGGCGCGACCGGTCCCGCCTCCATCCAGAACTGATCGAGCTTTGCGAAGTCGCTGTCATCCCGGGACGCGACTGAGTACACGTAGAGCTGATCGTGCGTCCACTGGACCGACGCATTGCCCGCTGCCGATTTGAAGCACTGGACCTGGCCGTTGTCCCAGGTGTCGTGATTGGGGCCCTGCCCGCACCCCGGCGTACGGGCGCGGCCGGCTGCCGTGACGGTCCCAACCTGGGCCTGGTACCAGGCATTCATCGAGGTCGACCCGTCGAAGAGACGGTACATCACCCGTGCGGCCAGGCTGCCGATCGGCAGTGTGCACTCGGCGGTGGCGAACTCGCCCGGCTCTGAGTGGTGCGCGGCGCCCGTGGCCTGGTGGCAGGCCATGGCGATCGGCATGGGGATCGCCGCCAGCAACTGCTGGTAGGCTTCTTCGGGGCTCGGCGTGTCAGCGGGGATCGCCGTATCGGGGGGCTCGGTCGGCTCCGCGGTGACGCGCGGACCGCTCGGCGAGGGCGGCGGCGCAAGCGTATCGCCCGCCGCGGGAGACGGTCCGCCACCTGAGCAGGCGCTCGCGGTCACGACGAGGAGAAGACGTGTCAGAACCGCACGCATGGGCGGCATCCTACGTCGCGTGTGCGCCGGAGCTGGCGCTTGGTCGGATGGGCGCCTCAGAGGATGGATTCGAAACGGAAGCGGTCCCGGTCTGCGACCAGGCGACCGATCGGCTGGCGCGGCTCATGCGACAGCACCACCATCCAGTCTTCCTCGGCGGCCTGCCGGAAGAGCGACGCCTTGACCTCGACGCTGGTCAGCGGGAAGTCGTCGAAGGACGGCACCCAGCGCGGGTTGGCGCTCCACGGCCGCATGCACAGGTCCCCGAAGAACCCGACGATCCCATTGGGACCGCGAACCACGATCGCCTGATGCCCGCCGCTGTGCCCACCCGTTCGAACCACCGAGACGCCGGGCAGGATCTCCTCGTCGCCATCGGCGGCGCCGGCATGCCCCGCTGGTTCGGCCAGTCGCAGCTCGTCCTGCTCGTAGGAGGCCTTCAGCCGCGGGTTCGTGCCCATGGCGAACTCCCACTCGCGTTTCTGCGCCACGAGCCGCGCGCTGGGGAAGGCTGGGCGCCCGTCAGCCTGGAGGAGGCCGCCTGCATGGTCGAAGTGGAGATGGCTGAGCGCGACCACGTCGACCGTGTCGGGATCGAAGCCCACCTTTCGCAGCGCCGGAAGGATCGCATCGCCCTGGACGCCGCGCTGCGTGCGCTTGTGGTCGTCCATCCGCTCGCCGACGCCGGTCTCGACCAGGACGCGGCCCGCCGGGGTCTCAACCAGCAGGCAATTGAGCGCCTGGGTCAGGGTGTAGTCCGGGTTCAGCTCTTCCTCGACCAGTCGCAGCCACAGCGTCTGCGGCACCGGCCCGAAGACGGTGCCGGCGTCCGAGGTGAAGACGCCCGCCTGGACCAGGGCTACGCGGATCCCGCCACCGAGGTCGGTGCGCCAGTCGACGGACGCGTTGATGGACACGCGACGCTCAGCCCGGCTTGCGCCGCGGGCCGCCCTTGGCAGCTGGCTTGCCGGCCTCGAAGTCGCGGTAGAACTCCGACGCCGTCGGCGTCGACTGGCCCTGGTACTTCGAGCCGAGCTCCTTGGAGCCATACGGCCGTTCGACCGCGCTCGACATCTTGAAGAAGCTGATCTGGCCGATCTTCATCCCGAAATAGAGCGCGATCGGCAGGTTGGCCACGTTGGAAAGCTCGAGGGTCAGGTTCCCCTTCCAACCCGGGTCGACGTACCCGGCGGTGGAGTGAATGAGTAGTCCGAGGCGGCCAAGCGAGCTGTTGTGCGTCGGGATGAACGAGCGCGAGACCAGGAACACGCCGTCAGGCGAGGCCACCTGGATGCAGCGAACGGGTACGGACGCCACCTCGCGCACGACGTCGATCGCGCGGAAGCGGTGGAAGCGGGCAGTCGCCGGCTTCTGGCGTGCCAGCTTGCGAGTGAGACGGAATACCGGACGGTCCGGAGTGAACTTCACGCGGTACTTCGGCCCGCAGTCGACGCCGTACAGCATTGCGCGGCCCACAGTCTTGACCGGTCGGAACCCGAGGCTCGCCGCCAGCTCGACCACCGAGTCGGCCAGGACTTCCCTGGTGCTTGTGAATTCGCACCGGCCCGCAACGTCGTCCACGAATCCGTCGGTATCCATCAGGCCCTGGAGCAGTGCGAGCCGCTGGCTGACGCCTGCCTCCAGGTAGGGCCGAGGCACGAATTTACCATCCATCAGGCCGAGGTTGCGCAGCTGGCTCGAAAGCGATCCATTGCGGACGTACTGGCCGCTCCTTCGGTCTCGGGTTTGGCCGGTCCCACCGATGTGGTACAGGTGCGGCGCGTAGGCGACGGCCTGAACCGTGAATCCATCGCCGCTGATCTGCTCGAGGATCTCTTCGTGCCAGCATGTGATCGCCGCGGCCGTGGTCGTGCCGTCGCCGAGCCATGCGCCAAGCGTGTATGGCTCGATCGGAAGGTCGACGCGGGGCGGGTACTGCACCGGGCCGGCGAGCGGCACTTGATGGTTCACTTCCCCCCATGCGCGAATCGTCCGTGCAATCTCGTCGGTGGTCCGGACTTCGGCTTGGTGCCTGCCGCGCTGTCGGCCCTTCTTGTCGACGGTGACCCACTGGTGCGACGCATCCGCCACGACGCGCTGCCCATCCGAAAAGACAACCTCGCGACATGGTCGGCCGACCATGGGCGGCGTCGTGTCCACAACCTGGGTTGGGGTGCCGGTCATGTCGAACACGAAATCGCCGGGCTCCAGGTCGCCCATCGTCCGCCAACCGATCGGCGTCGGAACCGGCGTGTCGAGCGCCAGGGCCTTGCCTTCAAGGCGCGCCACCAGATCGTCCGGCAGCTCGACCCATTCGAGCGTCTGCCCCAGGACGAATTCCGTGGGGTGGAGGATGAACGGCTCGTCCTCGACGATGGACACGAGCTCGGTCAGGTCCGGCTGCGGCTGCCGCACATCGATGTACGGATAGCGGTTGTTGCGGAACACCCGGAAGTCACGGTCGAGGTGCAGGTCGACGGACGAGGGCTGGAGACAGGCCGGGTCGTAGGGATCGATCCGGACGCGACCCGCCTGGAGCGCGGCACGAATGTCGCGGTCCGACAGGACGGACATCAGCGCTTGGTGGTGCGGCGCGTCTGGGCGGCGGATCCGGCGCGGAGCGGCGTCGTCCGCCGGCGTGCGCTCGGGACAAGCTCGAGCGAGGTCTGACCGGGCGTTGGCTCGGCGCGGGCAGCGTGGAGGGCGTCGACCTCGCGCTTGAGCTGGGCGATGTCCTCGAAGCTCTGGTAGACGCTGGCGAATCGGATGTAGGCGATGTGGTCGAGTTGGCGCAGCTTCTCCATCGCCATCTCGCCGATGCGCGACGACGGCACCTCGTTGACGCCCGAGGAGCGCAGCGCGGCCTCGATCTCATCTGCCGACTTCTCCGCCGCGTCAGCCGGCACCGGGCGACGCGTCAGCGCTTTTTCCAGCCCTCGGGCGAGCTTCTGCCGATCGAACTCCTGGCGCTCCCCCGTGCTCTTGAGCACCGTCAGGCGCGCCGATTCCACCCGCTCGTAGGTCGTGAAGCGCGCCGAACAGGCGTTGCACTCACGGCGACGGCGGATCGTGGCGGATTCGTCGAGATCGCGGGAGTCGACGACCCGGGT
>JBBRYO010000071.1:0-13826 GCA_038237595.1 Candidatus Limnocylindrales bacterium
ACCTGGAGCAGGGTGCTCGGCTGCATGGCCCACAGGCCGAGGTCCCCGAAGATGCCGGCGTTTGCCCGGAGCCGGGTTGCCACGACCTGGAGGCTCGTCGCCTGATCGGGGTCGCGCTTCGCGACGTCGGCGATGGAGGGGATGGGATGCTGGGGGTCGTCGGTCACCCGCTCGAAGTCAGGCGGCAGGTCGATGCTGTAGCCGAGCCCCGGCATGGCCTGGGTCTTCCAGCCGCTCGTGTTGGTGATGCTGCCGGCAGGGGTTGGCGCGGGGGTGGTGCCGGGCGCGGCCGTGGTGCCGGGCGCGGCCGTGGTGCCGGGCGCGGCCGTGGTGCCGGGCGCGGCCGTGGTGCCGGGCGCGGTCGACGATGGGGAGCCGGTGCCAGACCCCGGCGAGCGCGACGGAGCCGGCGCCGTGCAGGCCGCCACGAGCGCGAGGCCGCAAACGAGCACCGCGAGTCGCTGCGAAGCCACGGATGAGGTCGAGATGCGCAGACGATAAGGGCACAACCCGAGGATGGTCGAATGGACGATCTCCGGGTCGGTGCCGTGGTTCGGGCGGTGCGGCGACGGAAAGGCCTCCGACAGTCGGACGTGGCTGCGCTGGCAGGAGTCGACCAGGCTGGCGCGGACCAGAACTCGCACGCCTGCTCGCCCGCGACGAGGCCGCCCGGGGCAACCGTGGCCCAGCGACGGGTCGCGGCCGGGCCGGGCGGGGCGGCCGCGACTCAGCCACTCACCGACCGGCGACGCGTGCCTCGGACGTCAGATCCGTGAGCTTCGAGTTCAGCCGGCGCGCGAGGCCCTGGCCGCCCAGGCGCATGACCGTGTCGTGGTTCATCTCGAAGATGCGCCGCGCAAACGGAAGCGGCAGGTTCATCGACGGGCGCGTGGTCCGCACCTCCCAGACGTAGCGCAGCCGCGTCCCGCCGTCGCGCTCGGCCAGCGTCCAGGTGCCGAGCCCCTCGAGCTCGCCGGTCGCGCGGCCCACCAGCAGGTGCGGCCGCTCCGAGCGCACGAGAGTGACGTCAAAGACGAGCCGGTATGGCAACCGGCTCTTCCACGTGTAGCGCGCCCGCTGGCCGATCCCGTTTTCGTCGCCAGGCTCGAGCTGCACCACCTTCTCGACGCCCTTCCACCAGCTCGGCCACTCCTCGGGGCGAACCAGCTGATCCCAGACGGCGTCGGGCGGAGCATCGATCTGCCACTCGGTCATGAAGCGGTAGCTGCCCATCGTCAGAGCCTACGATGCGGCGCCGTCCACGGATGAATCGGCAGGTACCCCGGGCTATACTTCCCCGGCCGATCGGCGGTCGAGATCGCCATCGCGCCCCGTGGGGATGTAGCTCAGCTGGAAGAGCACTGCGTTCGCATCGCAGGGGTCAGGGGTTCGAGTCCCCTCATCTCCACCATTCCAGCGACGTCAGGCCCGCGGACAGCTTCGCGGCTGAGGCCGCCGCTGCGGCTCAGGCTGCGGGCAGTTCCGCGGCTGAGGCTGCCGCCGCGGCTGCGGCCCGTGCCTGCGTCGGCGATTCGACCCCGAGCTGGGTCTCGATCGTGCGATCCATCTTCCTAAAGGCCGGTCGCGAGGTCCGCGATCCCTCCCGCCTGCCACGCGGTGGTGAAGGTCAACACGATCGCCTGGTAGTCGGCGCTCGCCGCGGTGATGGGCGTGGTGGCCGAGCGCGGGTGATCGAAGATGTCGAGGAAGACGCTGAACCGCACGTCCGTCTCGAGATCCGGCGAGCGCAGCGAGCTCTTGGTGGAGGGCACGTTGCGCAGCCCGTTTCGAGAGCTTGACCAGGGCGCGATCGTCGCTGGCCAGATAATTGACGAGCTTCCAGGCCTCCGGCTTGTAGAGAGGCTGGATTTGCCGGTCGCGTCCATCCAGCAGGCGCCGAACATCTGCCCGAAGGTGCCCGCCGAGTTCTCGTAGAAGTCGATCAGCGGGTTGAAGTCGACGACGGACGGCGATCCATCCCGCCGCCGCCGGGTGAGGTTCTTCGCGTACTCGGTCAGCTCGGAGATGGTTCTCGGCGGGCCCGAGAGCTTCGCCTCGGCGAGGAGCGTCGTGTTCCGGGCACGAGCTGGAGATCATCAACGCGGTCGTTGCCGACGATCGTTGTGTGACCGAGGAGGTACGCCTGACCGAGCTGCTCGACCTGGACATCTGATCCGGTTGAGGGCGTTCGGACGCGCATCCCGGCCCCAGCGGGTATCCTCGCAGCGATCCCGTACCGACCGAGGAGGGACGACCTTGGGCCTGCGAGCGCTCCTCATTGGCGTCGCCATCGCCGCCGTCGCCGGGTGCAGCGGCGGGCCGCCGGCGTCGCCGTCATCGTCGGCCGGCGCGAGCATGAGCGGCAGTCCCCCTCCGTCGTCGAGCGCGAGCGGCAGCCCGGGCGCAACCGTCGACGAAGCCTTCTGCGGCACGATCGGTGACCTCGAGAGCAAGCTCCAGGACTTCGAGGCGATCAAGCTCAAGGCGCCCAACAAGTCGAAGATCAAGCCCGCCGCTGACGACGTTGCCGGGGCGTTCTCGGCGATCTCCGGTGCCGCGCCTTCGGCGCTGAAGTCGAAGGTCGACGGGCTGAAATCGGCCATCGATGCCCTGTCATCGGCCGCAGAGAACTATTCGACCAGCCCCCACCCCGACACGGCCGCCGGAAGCGTCAAGAACGCCGAAAAGGGGCTCCACACCGCGATCAACAAGCTGCGCACCGCCGCCAGCTGCGCGACCTGACGCAGCGGCGATCAGTCGAGAGCCGCGAGGAGCTCTCCGTGATGCTCCCGCAGCCAGCGACGCGCCCCTTCGGGATCCGGAGCGTGGTGGCGAACGAGTGCCCAGAACGATCGGCCGTGGCCCGGCACTCGCAGATGCGCGAGCTCGTGGATCACGACGTAGTCGAGGACGGCCGGCGGCGCGAGGATGAGGCGCCAGTTGAGGGAGATGCGACCGGCTCGTGAGGCACTCCCCCAGCGAGCGCGCTGGCCGCGGACGGTGACTGCGGCCGGAACGACGCCAACGCTCGGCGCCAGTTCCGCTGCGCGTGCCAGGAGCACCTCGCGCGCCTCGCGCCTGAGCCATGCCTCGAGCAGGACCGCGCTCGAGTGACCGTCCCTGCCCGGCTCAACCTTGAGCACGTCTCGTTGGGATGAGCGCGGCCGGTCCGGCTCGCCGCGCAGCGAGTACCTGATGCGCCGAACTCGGCCGCGCGCCGCGTTCGTGGCAGGCGCGACCACGACGTCATGGGGCACGCCCGCAACCGCGAGCGCGCGGCCGGCGCCGAGGGACGGGCGGCTCGCCAGCTGCGCGTTCCGGTCCCGGGCGCGAGTCATGTGCCGGCGAAGCCATGCGCCGTGCTCCTCGAGGAGCTCGCCGGCCAGCGCGGCGGGCGCGCGCATCGGGAGCACGACGACGGCCTCGCCCGATGGGGTCACCGTCAGCCGGGCGCGACGGGCCCGGCTGGACCGCCTGACCGTGTAGTGGAGCGGCCCATGGGCCGCGTTCCGTTGCGGATCGGGATCGGGCATCAGCCGTCCCTGCCCGCGGTCGGAGCCAGCCGGCGAGCGGCCTCGGCGAGATCCTGCGTGGCCGCCTGTAGCGCCTGCCGCGCCTCGTCGAGGGTGACTGGGACGAACTGCAACCGGTCGCCGGCGCGGAGCTGCCCCAGGACCGGGCGGTCGGCGCTGGCCACGACCGCCACGACGGGATAGCCGCCGACGGTAGGGCCATCCGCGAGGAGGACGATGGGCCGGCCACCGGGTGGCAGCTGCACCGCCCCCCAGGTCATGCCGCTCGAGACCAGCTCGGGCGCAGGGACGGTGCCGGGTGGCGGGCCGTCCAGGCGGATGCCCATGCGGTCGCTCTGCGCGCCGACTTCCCACGTCGTCGAGATGAGGCGTTCGAACGTGTCTGGGCCGGCGGCGTCGGCGTTCGGCCCGGCCAGCACGCGAACGGTGCGCGGCCGATCGCCGGGAACGACGCCCGAGCTCGATCCCGGTCCGGGCCACCGGCGCTCCATTGGTGCCGCGCCCGCGGCCGAAAGGGCGCCGAGCCGGTCGCCCGAAGCAATGGGCCGTCCGGCAACCCCTCCGAAGCCACCCAGCGGGGCGGTCGAGGCAGACCCGAGGACGCGTGGCACGTCGATGCCGCCCGGGAGCGCGAGGTAGCCGCGGGCGCCGTCGAGCGCCGCGCCGAAGCGCAGCGTCTCGCCTTCCGCCAGGCGCGCCGAGGTGCCCGCAGTGATGCGCCGGCCGGACTCCGTGACGATCGCCTCGAAGTCAGCCCCAGCCACTCCGACGACGCACGGCTCCAGCACGGCCAACTCGGGTCCGAGCAGAGACACCTCGAGGGCCGCCGCATCTGGATCATTGCCGAGCAGCAGGTTGGCAGCCGCCAGCGCGAGCGGGTCGCACGCTCCCGAGCGCGGGACGCCCAGGTGCGCGGCGTCAGGACGCCCGGCGTCCTGGACCGTGGAGAGCAGGCCGGGAGCGCGGACCTCCAGCAGCGGGCGGCCGCTCACCCGCGGATCGGCACGAAGCGCACGGCCTGTCCTGGTTGGAGGCGCGCCGGGGGCGTCCGCGACACGTCCCAAAGCCGGTCGTCCGTACGGCCGATGAGATGCCAGCCGCCCGGCGTGGAGAACGGGTAGACGGCGGTCTGGCGGCCGGCGATGCCGACGCTCCCTGCCGGGACCCGCGTGCGCGGCTCTGGGCGTCGTGGCAGCTCGAGGGCGTCCGGGAGGGTGCCGAGGTATGCGAATCCGGGCACGAAGCCCAGCAGGAAGACGCGATAGGTGGTCCCGATATGCAGCTCCACGATCGCGCGCTCGTCGAGGCCACTGCGTTCCGCGACCGCCGCCAGGTCCGGCCCGTCCTCGCCGCCATAGCGGACGCGCAACTCGATCAGGGGGAAGGCCGCGTCTTCGCGCAGGTCGCTGCTCTCGGCCTCGGCGAGGAGCTCGGCGAGCCGGGCCTGCGCCGCTACCGGAGGGGTTCGCAACGGGTCATACGGCACCAGAACCGACGCGTAGCCCGGGACCGGCGAACCCCACGCGACGGGGCCACGTTCACGATCGCGACCGACCGCGGCGGCAAGCGCATGGGCGCGCCGGTTGAGCTCCACGTCCACGATCTCGCCCAGGATCACGAGTAGCGCTGAGTCACCGAACGGCACGATCCGGGGTCCGGCAATCCCTGGTGTTGCGGCACCTCCCGAGGTTCCGCCACTCACGACCGATCGACCAGCGCCCGAACCTCGACTCCCGCGGCCTCCAGCGCCCGCCGGACCGCCCGGGCCATGGCGGGAGCGCCCGGAGTGTCGCCGTGCACGCAGATCGTGTCGGCGTCGACGGCGATCATCGACCCGTCCGTTGCCTGTACCTGGCGGTCGCAGGCGATGGAGACGGCCTGCGCCGCGACAGCCTCGGGATCCGAATGCACCGCGCCCGGGACGCGCCGCGAGCGGAGGGTGCCGTCGGCCTCGTAGGCGCGGTCGGCGAAGGCTTCGCCGGCGACCCTCAGGCCCGCGGCCCGCCCGGCGTCGAGCAGTACCGAGCCCGCCAGCCCGACCAGCACGAGCTCTGGGGAGAAGCGCCGGACCGTCTGTGCCACCGTCTCGGCGAGCGCCGCATCCCCGGCCGCGCGGTTGTAGAGCGCGCCGTGCGGCTTGACGTGACGCAGCCGGACACCGGCCGCACCCGCGATCGCCGCAAGCGCGCCCAGCTGGGCCAGCAGCGATGCCTCCAGCTCCTCGTTCGTCATCGCCAGGTCGCGTCGCCCGAAGCCGTCGCGATCCGGGTACCCGGGATGCGCGCCAGCCGTCACACCCACGCGCGCCGCCAGCGCCACCGTGCGTGCCATGACCAGGGAATCGCCGGCATGCGCGCCGCACGCGATGTTCGCGGACGTCACCAGCGGCAACAGCCCTTCGTCATCACCCATGACCCAGGCGCCGTAGCTCTCGCCCACATCCGCATTGAGGTCGATCGGCACCCAACCATGCTATCCGAGGCGAAGCCCTGCGCGACCTGCGGTAGGATGTCGCGGCTCGGGGCGATAGCTCAGTTGGAAGAGCATCTGCATGGCATGCAGAAGGTCCGGGGTTCGAGCCCCCGTCGCTCCACAACCCGATCACCACTGGCCGCACGGCGCGCCACGGCGGGACCCCAATATCACGGTCCGGTGCCCACCGGCGAGGAGTGACTGGAGACCGGTTGGGCAACCTGCGTGGTCCAGGTGGAGAAGGCAACCGTCGAGGTTGGTGGTTTGCCGCGGGCCCCGTCGTCCTCATGGCCCTCGCCCTCGCCGCCTACCTGATCCTGCACTCGCCGCTACGGCGGCGCATCGACGACGTCCTCGGCGGGCTGCCGAGCTGCTACTCGTTCTGCCAGCAGCACGGCCTTTCGATCATCGCCGCACAGTCGGCTTCCATCCTCGACATCGCGGCTGCGCTCGCGGCGGGGTATGCGCTCTCGGGCATGCTGCGATTCCGGCGCTTGGACCGCATGGTCGCGTTCGGGCTGCTTGCCTTCGCATTCGTCTCGGTTCCCGCGGCGCTGATCGGCGGGCTCGGCGACGTCATCCAGCTCCACCTCCTGCGCGCCCCGTGGGGACCGGCAATCTCGTCGCTGCCCGCCCTCGCCACCCTCGGCTTCCTCTTGTACCGCGGGTGGCGCCCGTCGATGCCGCGCTTCACCCTGGTTCGCATCTCGCCCCTGGCGATCCTGATGTCGGCGCTCGCGGCCGGTATGCTCGTCATCTCGGCCGCGATCTCGATCCACCATCCGCCGACCGGCTACGACGAGCTTGGCTACCACGCGCCGCTGGCCGTGTTCTTCTGGAGTGACGGTTCGCTCACCCAGTTCATGTCGCGCTTCCCGGGTGCGTGGCCGCTCGCCCAGCCCGGATCGGCAGAGCTCTGGTTCGGACTGTTGCGCATCATCGGTGGCGAGCCACTGACCGTCCTCGGACAGCTGCCCTTCGCGTTCCTGGGCGCGGTCGGCGTGGCGGCGTTCGCTCGCCGCCTCGGGCTGTCGGGGAAGGCCGCGCTCATCGCGTCATTGACATTCCTGCTCGTCCCGATCGTGGCCATCCAGGTCGGCCGCATCGCCGACGACATCGTTGGCGCCGCGCTGGTGATCGGCGTGGCCGCGCTGGCAGGGGCGCCGAGGCGGGAGTGGACGGTCGCGAGGGTGGGGGTCATCGGCCTCGCGATCGGCGTGATGATGGTGACGAAGCTGGCCCTTCTGCCGGCCGCGGTCGCGTTGACGCTCGTGGTGCTGTGGACGGTCTTCAGGCGCGACCCGTCTCCCGATCCGCCGGCGGCGGATACGCCGCTGCTCGACGCGAGGCGGAGCCGGCTGATCAGGGTCGGACTGCCCCTGGCCGCGGGGCTCTGTCTGCTTGCCGTCGCGCCATGGTGGCTGCGCAACCTGTTCATGTTCGCCAACCCGCTCTATCCGTCGAGCCTGCCGCTCTACGGGCACGGCATCTCGCAGACCCTGCTCGGGCTCAAGGACCGCAACCACGTCCCTTCCACGTGGCTCTGGCCCTTCTACCCGCTGTTCGAGCCGCACCGCCACGACTCGGGAATCGGCACCGTATTCGCCGTCGCGATCGTGCCGGCCAGCATCATCGGGTTGCTGCGGGCGCGTCGCCGACCGCTCGCGATCATCGCGGTGGTGGCGCTCATCACCCTGCCGGCATGGTGGCTGGAGAGCCGCCACGAGCCACGCTTCCTGCTCGGCCTGTTCGGATTGCTGATCGCGGTCGTGCCGTTCGCCGTCGCGGGCGTTCGGCGCAGCTGGCAGACCTGGGCCGCGGCCGTGCTCGGAGTTGCCGCCGTCTGCTCGGCGGTGGTCACGCTCTCGACCGACCTCTCGACGGAGGCCCGCTATCCCATCGACCGGATCCATTTCTACGATCGCCTGTGGAGGATCGCGCCCGCCGTCACCGAGCTGCCGGAAGCCGACGGCATCCTCCTCGACGACCAATGCGGCAAAAACACCTTCAACCGCATCTACCCGATCCTGGGCTCGGGCCAGAGCCGGCCCCTCGCCCGCATCCCCTGCGGGCAGACCACCGCGCAGGTGGTGGCGACGCTCCAGAGCTATCAAATCGCCTATGTCTATGTGGTCGTCGACGTCCCCCATGCCTCGATGATGGACACCAGGTATCCGGCATCGACTTTCCAGCTCGTTTCCCAGGCGTTGACGCACGCCAAGAAGGGTGGCTCCGACCTGGATCGGCGCCTCTATCGGCTCGTCGGCGCGGCAACGCCGATCCCGTCGCAGTAACCGCAGGGGCGCGCCGCGCCTGCGGGCGCTTTGCGAGTCGCCTACCATGTGCGCCTCATGGCTCGCATGACGGATCCGACGCGCCGCCTCGCCCTCGCGCTTACCGGGGTCGCCGGCGCCTGACGCCGCGCGACCACTCACTCCGATCCGCTCCCCCGACCCCACCCGTGAGGGCCACGCCATGACGGCCGAAACCGGCATCGAGACAACCCGCACACCCGACTCGCCGTCAGCCGGACGCACGTGCCTCGAGCGCTACAACCCGGCCGAGATCGAGCCGCGCTGGCAGGCGCGGTGGGATGAGCTGGGCCTCCACCACACAGACCCGCACGACGCGTCGCGGCCGAAGTTCTACCTCCTGACGATGTATGACTACCCGTCGGGCGACCTGCACATCGGGCACTGGTACGTCAAGACACCCACCGACGCCATCAGCCGCTACCGGCGCATGACGGGCTGGAACGTGTTCTTTCCCGTGGGTTTCGACGCGTTCGGGCTGCCAGCGGAGAACGCAGCCATCAAGAGCGGAGTCCATCCCTACGAGTGGACGATGCGCAATATCCAGGTCATGAGCCGGCAGTTGCGCTTGATGGGTGCGACCTTTGACTGGTCGAGCGAGGTCATCACCTGCGAGCCCGACTACTACCGCTGGAACCAGTGGTTCTTCCTCAAGTTCCTGGAGAAGGGGCTGGCGTATCGCCAGATGGCGCCCGTCGACTGGTGCCCCAAGGACCAGGTCGTGCTGGCTCGCGAGCAGGTCGAGGGTCCCAACCGGGTCTGCTGGCGCTGCGGCACGCCCGTCATCAAGCGCGACCTGGAGCAGTGGTTCCTGCGCATCACGAAGTACGCGGACGAACTGCTGGAGTTCAAGGACATCGACTGGCCGGAGCCGATCCGCGCGCAGCAGACGAACTGGATCGGCCGATCCGAGGGCGCCGAGGTCGTCTTCACGACCGCACCGGCGGACCACCATGCCGGCGGGGAGGAGCTGCGCGTCTTCACCACGCGCCCGGACACCCTGTTCGGGGCGACGTTCATGGTGCTGGCGCCCGAGCATCCGCTGGTCGAGACGCTGACGGCGCCGTCGCAGAAGGCGGCTGTCGACGCCTACCTCTACCAGACCCGTCGCGAGACGGAGATCGAGCGGCTGTCCACCGACCGCGAGAAGACCGGCGTGCCGCTGGGCGCCGACGCGATCAACCCCGTCAACGGCGAGCGCATCCCCATCTGGATCGCCGACTACGTGCTGGCCGGCTACGGCACTGGCGCGATCATGGCCGTGCCCGCGCACGACGAGCGCGACTTCGCCTTTGCCCAGACCTTCGGGCTGCCGATCCGCCGGGTGGTCGCGGCACCGGGGACCGCCGAGGACGCGGCGCTCGAGATTGCGTACAGCGCCCATTCAGCGGACGAGCGACTGGTGGCATCGAGCCGCTACAACGGGATGACCGCGTCGGAAGGGGCGCGCGCGATCACGGCCGACCTGGAGACGCGCAACCTGGGCAAGGCCAGCGTCACGTACCGCATCCGCGACTGGCTGATCAGCCGGCAGCGACCCTGGGGCACGCCCATTCCGGTCGTCTACTGCGAGCACGACGGCATCGTGCCGGTCCCCGAGGACCAGCTTCCGGTGCTGCTGCCGGATCGCTGGGAGTACTCATCCGAGGGCGGCAACCCGCTGGAGCGCGACGAAGCGTTCCTGAACACCACCTGCCCCAAGTGCGATGGCCCGGCGCGCCGCGAGAGCGACACGATGGACACCTTCGTGGACAGCTCCTGGTACTGGTGGCGCTACCTGTCGCCCCACGACGACACGCAGGCGATCGACCGTTCGCTGGACGAGATCTGGTGCCCGGTCGACCAGTACACGGGCGGCGCGGAGCACGCGGTCATGCACCTGCTGTACAGCCGCTTCTTCTGCAAGGCCCTGAACGACCTGGGCATCGTCCACGAGCGCGAGCCCTTCAAGCGACTCTTCAACCAGGGCCAGATCCTCGGCGCCGACGGCGAGCGCATGAGCAAGAGCCGCGGCAACGTCCAGGACCCGGATGACCTGGTGCGGCGCTTCGGCGCCGACTCGGTGCGCCTGTTCCTGATGTTCATGGGACCGTGGGACCAGGGAGGACCCTGGAGCCCGAGTGGCATCAACGGCGTCTCCGGCTTCCTGCGAAGGGTCTGGACGGTTGCCCTCGACCCACACGGCCACGAGGGTGGCGACCATGCGGGCGCCCTGCGCGCCGGCGAGGAATCCGCCGCAGGCGAGCATGCCCTGCGCGTTGGCGCACATCGCACGCTCCAGCAGGTCACCGAGGAGCACGCAGGCTTCCGCTGGAACACGATGGTCGCGCATCTGATGGAGCTGACCAACCTGCTGATGCGCTACCGGGGAACCGAGGTCGCCGGTGGCCCGGCCTGGAACGAGGCCGAACAGCTGCTGCTGCTGATGCTGGCCCCGATTGCGCCGCACATCTCCGAGGAGCTGTGGAGCCGCCGGCTGTCCGCGGCAGGCGAGGAGTGGCGCTCCATCCACGCCGAGACCTGGCCCAGCTTCGACCCGGCGCTCGTGGCCGTCGACCAGATCGAGTTGCCGGTCCAGGTGAACGGCAAGTTGCGGGACGTGGTGACCATCAGCCCGGAGCTGGCCCAGGAGGAGATCGAGCGCACCGTCATGGCACGCCCCAAGGTCCAGGCGAACCTCGAGGGCAGGCAGGTGGTGCGCGTCGTCCACGTGCCGGGCCGCCTGGTCAACATCGTCGTTCGCTAGCCCAGGCTGGGCCGGCTGCGTCGCCAGGCTGATTGCGGCCTCCAGCGTTGATGAAGGCGTAGCGGAACTGCTCGTACGTGAGGGGGACCGCTCGACCGCGGTTCCAACGGGTTCTTCAGTGCCTCTGACACAACCCTGAGGGCCGAGATCGGCAGCGACAGGACGCCGCGGAACGGCGCCGGATCGACGGCAACGGTCGCAGCGGAGCGGCCGCGCCCGGCGAGGACCTGGGCCATGCCCGACGCGTTCGCCGCCTTGACCTGCTCGGACTCGTGTCGGTGATTGCCGCGACGCTCTCCCCCTGGTGATGGACGGGGGACCGTCCCCGGTTCCGTGTGAGGAATTGTCGCGCGGCGAGGCCGACCGAGATGGCTGGCGGGTCAGCAGTCGGCGTCGCCGCGGCCCGCGCCCGTCACGATTCGCTTCCACGTCCTGCGGACACGCGCGGTTGCGGCCTGCTCCTTGGCGCGCTTCTTCTCACGGTGGCGAGCGACCTTGGCGCGGTTGCCGCACGTCGCCATGTCGCACCACTTGCGCCGGCCGGTGCGCGAGGTGTCGTTGAAGACCCAGCCACAATCCTCGTTGGCGCAGACGCGCAGGTGTTCCGGGTGGCCCGTGCTCACTTCGCTCGCCACGCTCTCGCTCAGGCGCGCCAGGGCGCCGGCGATCGGGTCGCCCTCGTGCTTGTGGTCGAGCGAAACGCCATCGCGATCGGGCACGAGGTACCAGGTGTAGTGGGTGCGCAGGGCCCGGTTGATCTCGTCGAGGTCGCGCTGGGCGGGCGACCGCGCCTCGACGACCGCATCGGTCAGCTCGCGCATGGCGTCCCGAATGCGGCGGATCCGCGCCAGCGTCCGCTCGGCGCCCTCGGGATCGGCCTCATTGCGCGCCAGCTCCGCCTCGAGCATGTCGGCATGCAGCAGGTCGTGGTCACGGAACCAGCGCAGTGCCGCCGCGTAGGAGTCGAGCCGGTCGACGGGCTGGCCCCGCTCGCGGTCGAGCGTGTTGACGAATGCGAGGCCGGTGTCGAGCTCCACCTGGTGCCCGTGGGGGACGAAGCCATGGGCTTCGGCGGGGGCTTTGCTGGGGGTCGCTGGTGGGACTCCGGTGCTCACAAGGTAACCATCATGGCACTGTTGACAGGTTACGCGCAATAGGGTAGATTGTTGCTCTTGGTAACCCCTATACACAACAACAACAGTTACATGGAAGGAAGTGGCGAGGTGGAAACGTTTGTCTTCTTTCTCCTCGTGGTGGTGGGCCTCGCCATCTTCGGCGCGGTGGCGGAAGCCTTCGGGGCTGACTCACGTGAACTCATCGGGGACTCCCATCTGCGTGACGTGATCCGGAGGACCATCTGATGTGGCAGATCTATGGGCTCATGGCACTTGACCTGATCAACGAGCGGCGTCGCGAAGCGGAAGCCCAGCGGCGAGCACGGCGAGCACGGCGCGCCGGCAAGCACGATCTCCGCGGCTCGCACGAGTCGCGAGTGACGGCCAACGAGGCCGTCAGGCAGGCTGTCCTGAGCACCCATCGCGCGTAACCCGCGCGGCCAGCGGCCATCGCGCCATCTGGCGCCTGAATAGAGCATCTCCCTTCCGAGGCCCGCGTTCCCCCTCTCGCGGGCCTCGCTCTTTGCCCGGCTCGGGTACGCTGAGATCGACGAGTCAAAAACGGAGAGCCAGATGCCCGATCGATCCGCGCCCCTGAAACTCGGAGCCAACCACTGGAACCAGTACGCCGACTGGCCGAGCTTCCTGGCCTCCCAGCTGCGAGCCGAGGCCCTCGGCTATGACTCGCTCTGGACCTGGGACCACCTCTACCCGATCCAGGGTTCCCACGAGGGACCCATATTCGAGGCGTACACCGCCATGGCCGCCGTGGCCGCCCGGACAGAGCGCGCAACGATCGGGCTGATGGTCGGCGCGAACACGTTCCGGAATCCGGGTCTCGTCGCCAAGATGATGACGACGATCGACCACATCAGCAACGGCCGGGCCATCCTCGGCATCGGCGCGGCCTGGTTCGAGACGGAGCACGAGGCCTTCGGCATCCCCTACGGACAGAGCCCGGGCGAGCGGCTGCGCTGGTTGGGCGAGGCGCTGCCCATCATGCAGGGCATGCTCCAGGGGGAGCGACCCAGCCTGACCGGCAAGAAGTTCCAGGTCCGCGACGTGCTGAACCTGCCGGCGCCGGTTCAGCAGCGGCTGCCGATCCTTGTCGGCGGTGGTGGCCGCAACGTCACCCTCAAGCTCGTGGCGCGCTACGCCGACGCCTGCAATCTCGGTGGCAGCGTCGAGAACGTGGCCGAGGGCGACGCGGCCCTGCGTCGCCACTGCGAGGAGCTTGGCCGCGATGAGAAGGAGATCGAGCGCACCGTCGGCGTCGGCGTCGTCGTGATCCGCGACTCGCGTGAGGACGCCCGGCGCGTCTTCGAGTCCATCTTCAAAGGAAACGGGAACGCGAAGGTCTGGGAGGATCAGCCGGTCGGAACGCCCGAGGACGTGGCTGCGCACCTCGCGCCATACCTCGAGCTCGGGTTCCACCACATGATCGCGGCCTGCCCGTCGCCCTACGACGAGGAGTCGCTGACCCGTTTGGCCAGGGAGGTCCGGCCCCAGCTCGAGAAGGCGCTGGTCACCGCAGTCTGAGGGGTCGATTACCTGTGGCCGAGGTAAGCGGTGATGGCCGAATAAGGCGCAGATAAGCGGCGTTTCCTACAGTGCTGGCAACGCACGGCGACTGACCGAAGTGCCCCGG
>JBBRYO010000072.1:0-13818 GCA_038237595.1 Candidatus Limnocylindrales bacterium
CGGTCGAGGGGCTTGGCGAGGTCGAGCATCTCAGCCCGTTGCAGCAGGCCTTCCTGGAGACCGGTGGCGCCCAGTGCGGCATCTGCACGCCGGGAATGCTGATGGCCGCGCGCGCCTACCTCGATGCCGGTGGCGCGGCCGGTGACGCCGACATCCGCGAGGCGATCGCCGGCAACCTGTGCCGCTGCACGGGCTACACCAAGATCATCGAGGCAATTGCCCTGGCGGCTGCGCAACGGGATAGCGGGAGACCGCGGGGTTAATGTCCAGGCTCCTTCCCTTCGACGTGCGGAAGCGCGGCGGACGCCGTGGATAGGGCAGGGAGCACTCCATTTTTCCGATGCCCTCTGGGCCAGCTTGACGGCATGGATTGCAATTCATACCATACGAGTATGAAAACAGTCGTTGGTGAACGCGGTCAGATCACAATCCCCAAGCGGATCCGGGACCGCCTTGGCATCCGGGCGGGCCAGCGCCTGGAAGTGGAGGAGAGGGATGGCACCATCGTCGCGCGCAAGGCAGCGGATGACGATGCGATTGCGGCCGTTTACGGCATTCTGCGGCTGCCGGCACCCGTCGACGAGCTGATCGATGAGATGCGCGGGCCAGCCGAATTCCCGCCCGGGACGTGATCACGGCCGTTGACACGAGCGTTCTCCTCGACGTATTCGGGGCCGACCAACAATTTGGTCGAGCTTCGCAGGCATCGCTGAAGCGCTGCCGGGCACAAGGCGCCATCGTGGTCTGCGACGTCGTCCTGGCAGAGATGACGGCGTGGTTCGAGGTGTCGTCGGCTCTCGAGGCGGCCATGGACCAGCTCGGCGTCATCTATGACCCCATCGGGCAACTCGCCGCAGGCGATGCCGGCGTCGCCTGGCGCCAATATCGCGCTGCGGGAGGACCACGCACTCGCCTGGTCTCGGACTTCCTGATCGGCGCCCATGCTCAACTTCAGGCTGATCGGCTGTTGACCCGTGACCGAGGGTTCTTTCGCAAGTATTTCGTGGGACTCACGGTCGAAGATCCCAACAAGCCGAGCGTCTGACGGATGCCCGCAGAACCGCCCGTCGAATCGCCGCACAGCCTGGCCGACGCGTACGCGCTCATGGCCGCGGCACCGTATCGGCCCCTCGCGGGCGGCACGGACATGATGGTGCAGATCACCGGCGAGATCGGCAAGCCGCCGGATCGACTCCTGGACCTGTGGCAGCTGGACGAGCTACGCGGCATAGGCGTCGAGGATGACGTTCTCATCATCGGGGCGCTTGCTACCTACACCGAGATCCGCCGCTCCCCGCTGGTGCTCGAGCGGCTGCCGGCGCTCGCGGACGCGGCAGCGACCATCGGCGCGGCGCAGATCCAGAACCGCGGCACGATCGGCGGCAACGTGGCGAATGCATCGCCCGCCGGTGACACGCTCCCGGTGCTGCTTGCGACAGACGCGGAGCTCGTTCTCGGCTCCGCGCGCGGCGAGCGATCCGTGGCGGCCGCCAGATTCTGGACCGCGTACCGGGTCACGGCGCGCGCCGCGGACGAGCTCGTCCTCCGCGTCCGCCTGCCGCTCCCGCGCGGCCGGGTTGTCCGCTTCCGGAAGGTCGGGACACGCCGCGCACAGGCCATTTCGAAGGTCGTCATGGCGCTCTCCTACCGCGAGGACGGCGGCGTCTGGCGCGACGTCCGCGTGGCGCTGGGCTCGGTTGCCGACACGCCGATCCGAGCCTCGGAGACAGAGCGCGTCCTCGAGGGAGCCGCTCCCCGCGAGACGGTCGCAGACCACGCCGCCGCCACGCTTGCGCGAGGGCTCAACCCCATCGACGATGTGCGCTCCACCGCCGATTATCGCCGTGCCGTCAGCGCCCGCGTGCTGCACCGTCTGCTTCGAGACGAGGGTGGCTGGTGAGCGCGGAGACTCGAGAGGCCAGAGTGACCAACTGCCCGAACTGCAACGCGCCAACCACGCCAGACCTCCGTTTCTGCACGGAATGCGGCACGGCCCTGGCCGAGCGGTGTCAGACCTGTGGAGCGGCGCGTCCCGCGGGCGGCAACTTCTGCGGCTCGTGCGGCACGCGCTTCGGCGATTCCGGAGGGACGAGTCGTGCCGAGAGTCGCCCACGGACGGGCATGGCCGTCGCATCCTCTGGCTCGACGCGACCCCAGGAAGTGTCGCTCGAGCGGCGCCTCGTCTCGGTGCTCTTCGCCGATCTCGTGGGCTTCACCGCCCGGTCCGAGTCACAGGATCCCGAGGCCGTTCGCGAGTTCCTGACACGCTACTTCGAGGCGGCTGGCCAGGTGATCGACCGCTACGGCGGCACCATCGAGAAGTTCATTGGCGATGCGGTCATGGCGGTCTGGGGCACGCCGCTGTCGCACGAGGACGACGGGGAGCGGGCGGTCAGAGCCGCGCTCGACCTGGTCGATGCTGTCCGAGCCCTCGGTGCCCCGGGCGCCGGGTTTCCGACTGCGGACCATTCGGCGGCTCCGGGACCTGCGGCGTCCAGCCCCGTCGAGTTGCGCGCCGGCGTGATGACGGGAGATGCGGCCGTCACGGTCGGAGCGACCGGCCAGGGGATGGTCGCGGGTGACCTCGTCAATTCCTGCTCGCGCCTCCAGGCGGCCGCGGCGCCCGGCACCGTCCTGGTCGACGAGCCGACCATGCGCGCCGCCGAGCAGGTGATCGCGTTCGAGCCAGCCGGTGACCAGAGCCTTCGCGGCAAGGCGCTTCCGGTGCCCGCGTGGCGCGCGCTGCGGGTCGTGGCTGAGCGCGGAGGCCTGCGCCGGAGCGAGGCGCTCGAGGCGCCCTTCGTGGGTCGGGAAGAGGAGCTGCGACTGCTCAAGGATCAGCTGCACGCGACGGGCCGGGAGGGTCGGTCGCGCCTGGTCACAATCCTCGGCGGGGCAGGCATGGGCAAGAGCCGGCTCGTCTGGGAGTTCCTGAAGTACGTCGACGGCGTGAGCGAGGACATCTTCTGGCACCAGGGTCGCTCCCCGGCGTATGGCGAGGGGATCGCGTACTGGGCCCTCGGTGAAATGGTTCGCCGGCGGGCCGCGATCACCGAAGCGGAGGGCGACGCCAGCGCGCGTCAGAAGCTCGCGACCACCGTCGCGGAGTTCGTGCCGGACGAGACCGAGCGACGCTGGATCGAGCCGCGGCTCGCGGCGCTGCTCGGGTTGGAGGAGGCGCCCGCCGGCGATCGTGAGGAGCTCTTCGCCGCGTGGCGCACGTTCTTCGAGCGGATCGCGGACAAAGGCACGACGGTGCTCGTCTTCGAGGACCTGCATTGGGCGGACCAGGGCCTGCTCGACTTCATCGAGTCGCTTCTTGAATGGAGCCGCCTGCGGCCGATCCTGGTGGTTGGCCTTGCGCGACCCGAGCTCGTGGAGCGGCGGCCGGACTGGGCGTCGAGTGGCAGGGCCTCCATCACGCTGCACCTCGAGCCCGTGTCCTATGACGGCATCTCGGAGATGCTCCTCGGGCTCGCGCCGGGGATCCCGCAGGCGACCGCGCGCCAGATCGCCGATCGGGCTGAAGGCGTGCCGCTGTACGCGGTGGAGACGGTCCGGATGCTGCTCGATGATGGGCGGCTGGTGCGGGATGGCGAACGCTTCCGGATGGTGGACGCGGAGGCACCCCTGGCCGTGCCGCAGTCGCTCCACGCACTCATTGCCGCGCGGCTCGACTCGCTCGAAATCGACGATCGGGCGCTACTCCAGGACGCGTCGGTGCTTGGCAAGACGTTCTCCACCGCCGCGCTGTCCGCGGTGAGCGGCCGGGACGAGCCGGATATCGAGACGCGCCTGCGTCAGCTCATGCGCAAGGAGCTCGTCGAGCTGGACGCCGACCCCCGGTCCCCCGAATACGGGCAGCACGGCTTCGTCCACGGCCTGTTCCGGGAGATCGCGTACGGAACCCTTTCGAAGCGGGATCGTCGGGACCGTCACCTGGCGGCCGCCCGCTTCTTCGAGGCCGAGGGTGATGAAGAGCTGGCCGGCGTCCTGGCGAGCCACTTCCTTGCGGCCTGGAGCGCGTTCCCGGAAGGCGAGGCGGGCGAGGCAATGGCCGCACAGGCCAGGGTGGCCCTGCGGGCGGCCGCGGACCGCGCGATCTCGCTCCATGCCAATGTGGCCGCGCTCGGCTACCTGGAGCAGGCGCTCTCCGTGACGAGGGACCCGGCGGAACAGGCGGCGCTCAACCTGCAGGCCTCCGAACCTGCCGAAGCGTCGCAGAGCCTCGACGTCGCAGAGCAGTACGTGCGGAAGGCATTGGCGTGGTACCAGGAGCAGGGCGATCCCGTTGGCACGAACCATGCAATCGTGCGGCTGGCCCAGGTGCTGCTGCCCGCGTCGCGTGTCGACGAGGTCACCCAGCTCGTCAGTGCGGCGCTCGCCAATACGACCGAGTCGACAGAGGACCGCGCGGTCGCGCAGCTCTACAACCAGCTGGCGCGCGCGTACTGCTTCGCATCGAGGGGTAGCGATGCATTCGCGGCCTGTGAGCGTGGCCTCGCCATCGCCGAACGGCTGGGGGCGGAGCTCGAAATCGCGGAGCTGTTCATCACCAAGAGCTGGTCGGCCGACCTCATTGGACGCGGTCGCGAGGCGGCCGTGCTGGCGGCCGGGGGTCTCGAGTTCGGCATCCGGGTCGGCAACAATTTGACGGTCCTCCGGGCGCGGATGAACCTCTCGAACTGGCAGATGACCGACGATCCGCGGCGGGGCATGGAGACGGCCGATATCGGAATCGAGCTCGGCAAGCGTGTGGGACATCACGGCTGGGCAGCAAGCATCACGGGGAACCGCAACACCTGCGCGCTGCTCTGCGGCGAATGGTCGTCCATCCCCGAGGTCGTGAACGAGCTCGACAACGACGACCTCGGCGAGTCCACCAAGCTTGCCCTGGCGGGTCCGGCGGCGACCGTCGAGGCATTCCGTGGAGCCCCAGGACGATGGACCTCGCGCCTCGACGAGGTACGGGCGAGCGCGACCGCATCGCAGTCGACACAGGATCGGGAGGGCATCCTGTCCTACTCGGTCTACCAGGCCTTCGCCGCCGGCGATCTGGCCGAGGCGGTGAGATTGGGCAGGGAGGTCGGTTCTGTGCCGGGCTCGACCGGGGAGGGTTTCGTGGCGCTCTCGATGGCCACGCGCGCGGCGCTCTGGCTCGGAGAGCGTGACCAGGCCGCGGCTCTCGTCGCAGCGGTGGCCGCGCGCGGCGACACAGGAAGCTGGCTGTCCGCCAACCGCCGCGCGTCCAGGTCATTCCTGCTCGCCCTGGACGGCGACGGCACGATGGCTGCGGCCGGACTGCGCGAGGTGCTCGAAACCTTCCGCAGGCTGCGATTGAACCTCGAGATCGGGCTTGTCCTCACTGACCTTCGAGCCGTGACCGGCGCGGACCATCCGGATGCGCCCGCCATGGAAGTGGAGGCGCGCGCGATCTTCGAATCGCTTGGCGCGATTCACCTGCTCGAGCGGCTGGCTGCCGTCGTCGAGGGATCCAGCCCGCCGATGGCGGTGGCGTCGGGCGCGAATCGATGAGCAACTCGGGCGGGGTCGAGGTCCTTGCCGCCGTCCCGCCCGAGAGCGCGCACATCCTCACGCCCGAAGCGCTCGCCTTCATCGGCGGCCTGCACCGAGCCTTTGATCCCGAACGCCGTGCTCTGCTCGCCAGGCGCGCCGAGCGGGCAGGCGAGCTCGATGCAGGCGCGATGCCCGACTTCGCGGCGTCGGCCGCGGGCGCATCGCGGACGGAGTGGACGGTGGCCGCAGCCCCGGACGACCTGCTCGATCGCCGGGTGGAGATCACCGGGCCGTGCGAACGCAAGATGATGATCAACGCGCTCAACAGCGGCGCCCGGGTCTTCATGGCCGACCTGGAAGATGCACTCGCGCCGAGCTGGTCGAACGTGGTCACGGCGCAGGCCAACCTGCGCGACGCCGTTCGGCGGGAACTGGACTTCAGCAGTCCCGAGGGCAAGCGCTATGCGCTCAACGCGGAGACGGCCACGCTCGTGGTGCGGCCGCGCGGCTGGCACCTCGTGGAGCGGCACGTCCTCGTGGACGGCGAGCCGATCTCCGCGAGCCTCTTCGACTTCGGGCTGTACCTCTTCCACAACGGCCGCCAGTCGCTGGAGCGAGGCCGTGGCCCGGCCATGGGACCGTATTTCTACCTGGCCAAGCTCGAGAGCCATCTCGAGGCGCGGCTCTGGAACGACGTCTTCGTCGCGGCGCAGGAGTCGCTGGGCATTCCGCGCGGCTCGATCCGCGCAACCGTTCTCATCGAGACGATCCTCGCCGCCTTCGAGATGGACGAGATCCTCTTCGAGCTGCGCGAGCACGCCGCCGGGCTCAACGCGGGGCGCTGGGACTACATCTTCAGCCTGATCAAGAAGTTCCACGACCGGCCAGACATGGTGCTGCCGGATCGCGCCCAGGTGACGATGGCGGTGCCCTTCATGCGGGCGTACACCCAGCTGCTGGTCCGGACGTGCCACCACCGGGGGGCCCATGCGATCGGGGGCATGAGTGCGTTCATCCCGAACAGGCGGGAGCCGGAGGTGACCGCCAACGCGCTCGCGAAGGTGCGCGAGGACAAGGAGCGCGAGGCCGGCGATGGCTTTGACGGCACGTGGGTCGCGCATCCGGATCTCGTGCCCGTGGCCGGCGAGGTTTTCGACCGCGTCCTCGGTACGCGGCCGCACCAGAAGGACCGCCTCCGCGAGGACGTGGCTGTGGCCGCCGCGCAGCTCCTTGACTTGACCGTCCCCGGCGGCCGCATCACCGAGGCCGGCGTCCGTGCCGACATCAACGTCGCGCTCCAATACCTCGACAACTGGCTGCGCGGCAATGGCGCGGCGGCGATTGCCAATCTCATGGAGGACGTGGCCACCGCCGAGATCTCGCGATCGCAGCTGTGGCAGTGGCGCCACCACGCAGCGCAGCTCGATGATGGGCGTGACCTGGACGGCGCGCTCTACGGGGCGCTGCGAGACGAGGAGCTGGCGCGTCTGGGGGGCCGGGACTCCGGCCGGCTGGGAACGGCCGTCGAGCTCATGGATGAGCTGGTTCTCAGCGACGACTTCGTGGAGTTCCTCACCTCCGTCGCGTATCCGCACCTCGAATGAGCTCTGCCGGCGGCGTGGAAGGATCGATCCCAGCGCCGCCGGATCCGGCGGTCGCGCTGGTACCCGGCGCGCACGGTGGGCGCCGGGCGCTCGCGCAGGCTCGCTTCCTCTTTGCGATCCTTCTGGTCGCATCGGCGTTGTTGCTGTGGATCAAGGCCGGCTTCGCCATGCCGCCCGGCTCGATCTCGGAAGGGCCGGTTCCGCTTGCGCTTGCGATGCTCGGCGCACTCACGTACTCGTCCATCGGCCTGCTGATGACGCTGCGACGGCCCGAGGTCCGCATCGGGCGATTGAGTGCCTGGGTGGGAATCCTGGTGGCTGCGCTCACGGTCGGCTGGGCCTTCCTCGCGCTGGTCGATCGACCCGGCGTGGTCGCCAATGCGGCGGCGCCGTACGTGGGCCTGCTCGCGGCCGTGATCGCCACGCCCGGAGTGGTGGCGCTCAACATCGTGATCGGGCTGCGCTTCCCCACCGATCGGCTGCTCACGCGGTCCTGGCGCGGGGTCGCCTGGCTGGCGCTGGCGGGCGCAGTCTGCGCCGGGCTCGGCCGGCTTCTGCGACCGGGCGCTGTCATCTTCGTGGGCCGCTTCGACAACCCGCTCGGAGCACCTGCCCTGGGACCGCTGCCGTACCTGCTGCAGGTCGGGGGGTACGCAGCACTCGGCATCGCCGCGCTTGCGACCGGCGCCTCCCTGGTCCGGCGCTACGCGGTGGCCGATATGCCCGAGCGAGCCCAGTTGCGCGTGTACACCGGGGTCACGGTGGTGCAGTCGATCGCGTTCGTGTTCTTCGTCGCGCCATTCGTGGTCACGGGAGTTGGCGACCTGTTCCGCGAGGTGATCGTGATCGTCAACCTGCTGATCTTCGCGATCGGCCCACTGGCCGTGGCACTTGCGATCGCCCGCTACCGGCTCTACGAGATCGACCATCTCGTCGGGCGAACCTTCGTCTACGGAGCGCTGACGGCCATCCTCGCCGGCCTGTACGCGGCTTCGCTGAAGGTCTTCCAGGTCCTCTTCACTGCGGCGACCGGTGAGTCGTCCGATGCGGCGCTGGTGCTCACGACACTGGTGCTGGTGGCGACCTTCACGCCCGTCAAGACTCGTCTGGATGTCATGGCAGCTCACTGGATGGGCCAGCCGGTGCCGGGCGCCCCGTCAACGGCCACCGCGACGGCCGACCCCGCGCCAGTGCCCGCTCCGGCGCCGGCCGCCGCCTACGATCCGCGCAACGACCCAGAGTTCGAAGCGCTGGTCGATGAACGCATTCGAGCGATGCTTGCCGAGCGCTACAAGAGCTCGCGCTGACCGTTGACACTGCCATCACGCTGGATCGCTCTCGACACGTTCCAGATTGGGTGGCGTCGAATATGACCTCCGGCCAACTCCGTTTGCTCTTTCTGCTGCGTGATGAAGGGCCTCTCTCCATCGGTACCCTCGCCGACCGGATGAGCGTGAGCCTGGCGTCCGCCTCCGAGACCATCGATCGCATCGCGCGACGACAGCTCGTGGTGCGCCAACACCCCGAGAACGACCGTCGCGTGGTGGAGTGTCTGCTGACCGATCGCGGAAGGGAGCTTGTCGAGCAGATCGCCGGAGACTGGCGCTCGCCACGCGCGGTCTCCAGAAGCGTTACGGATCGAGGGTGGCTCTCGCCGGGCTCGACCTTTCCGTGCCGACTCGGGTCGTGTACGGCTTCCTCCGCCCGAATCGCGCCGGCAAGACCACGACGATGCGGCTGTTGACCGGCCTGATCCATCCGGACGCCGGCACCATCGAGCTTCTCGGCCGACCGTTCGGAAAAGGCGACCGTCACGCGCGAGATCTGGTCGTCATTCGGCGCCAACGCCGCCCTGACGAGACTCGACGAGATGCTCGCGACCGGGGGACGTCCCCTCGGGCACCAAAGCCGCCCGGTCCGAAGGCACCCGCGTCGCGGTCTGAGAACTGCTCAACCCGGGGGGTTGCATCGCTATGCTCGGCTCGTGACTCTAGATCACCTGATCGAAGCTTCGGACCGGAATCTGGTCGCAGCATTCGAGCTTCTCGCACGTCACTCGACGTCGGGCGCGGCAGTCGGGCCGAGGCGGTTCGGTCACGTGGTTGCCATTCCGACCGGACTTCCGAATCCCTACTTCAACCCGGTTATCGCGCTGTCACCCGGCGACACAAGGTGGGTCGAGGATGCCGTGGCCTGGATGCGGGCTCTCGGTTTGGCGGCATCGCTGCGCATCCGGGAAGATGCGATCGACGAGCCCCTGCTTGCGATGACGCGCCGACTGGGACTCGGACGCGAGGGATGGGCCGAGCCGGGCATGGCGGTCAGTCCGATTCCCGAACCGCCGGCCAACCCTCCTCATCTGACCGTCGCCGTGGCCTCTTCGGCGACGCTGGAGGCGTGGTACGGCGCGAGCGCTGCGAGCATGGGCATCCGGGCGAACGCGCTCGAATTCGCGCGTACGTTCATGCCGGCCACCGCGGTTGATGACCCGGACGAGCGCATGTTCGGGGGCTATCTCGATGGCGAGCCTGTCGCTTCATCGATCGCCATTCGCAGCGGCGATGTCGTCGGCGTTTATGCGGTGGGGACCACCCAATCCGCCCGTCGCCGGGGCATCGGGACGGCAATGACCTGGGCGTGCCTGCGTGCCGGCCGCGAGTGGGGGTGCCGCACGGCTGTCCTCCAGTCCAGCGAAATGGGCGCCGGAGTGTACCGGGGGATCGGGTTTCGTCACGTCACGACGTATGTCTCATTTTCTCCTGCCTCACTACCGCCGCAGCGGTAGCGTCATCTCGCGCGGCAGCACGGCAATCTACCGCCATCCTCGTCAAGCCTTCCTCACGAAGTCCTCGATCACCTGCCAGTAGCGGTCGGGCGCGTCCAGCCATGGAAAATGGCCGGCTCCCTCGATCACCGCGAGCTGGCCGGTGCCCCGGGGCAGCGCCTCGACGATCTCCCGTGAGGAGTGGTCGTAACTGCCGGGTCCACCGTGGACCAGCACGACCGTGGGCCGTTCGCGCATCCGGGGACCGTCGGCTACGAGCGCAGCACCGTCGACGTCGAACCACAGCCAGGTCCCGTTCACCTCAACCTGCATCGGCTGCTCTTCTGCTGCGGCCGGATCCTGAGAGTCTGGCCGCTGACGCGATGCTCCTCTGCTGGAAGCGGCCTGTCCCCCGCCGGCCGACGAACGTTCCGTCGCGGATCACGTCCTTGCCGCGCAGCAGGACGTGCCGAACGGCGCCGGTCAGCGCCATACCCTCGTAGGGCGTGTAGTCGCTGGTGTGGTGGAGGTCCACCTGCCGGAGAGCACGGCGCGCGGATGGGTCGAACAGCACCAGGTCGGCATCGAGGCCCACCTCGATCGAGCCTTTCGAACCGAGGCCAAAGAGCCGGGCGGGCGTTGTCGCGAGCAGGTCGACCATGCGCTCGATGGAGATCCGGCCCCTTGCGACACCCTCGCTGTAGACGATGGCGAGGAGCGTCTCGATGCCCGGTGCGCCATTGCTGATCTCGGTGAACGGCTGGCCGTTGTAGCGCTTCTCGACGGCGATGCGATCCGGGACATGATCGGTGGCGACCAGATCCAGCGTGCCGTCCGCCAGCGCACCCCAGAGCGCGTCCACGTCAGCCCGGCGGCGGAGCGGAGGCGACACCACGTAGCCGATGGCGTCCTCGTCGGGGAGGTCGTAGCGCGAGGAGTCCAGCGCCAGGAAGTGAGGACACGTTTCGGCGTTGACCGCCTGTCCTCGTCCACGAGCGGCGGCAACATGCGCGAGCGCGTCGGCGCACGAGAGATGGACCGCGTACATGGGGGCTCCCGCGTCGGCCGCCAGCGCGATTGCGCGGGCCGTTCCCGTCCCCTCAACGTCCGGTGGCCGCGAATCGGCATGATGCCGCGGCGCGTTCCGGCCGGCTGCCAGCTCGCCGCGGATCCCCGCATCCAGCATCCCGGCGTCCTCGCAGTGGATCTCGAGGAGTGCCGGCAGGCGGCCAGTCGCCGCCAGGAGTTGCCCGAGAAGCGCCTCATCCACGCCGAAGTCGTAGACCATGAAGGCTTTGAAGGTCGGGACGCCGGCGTCGATGGCGGCTCCCAGGTCAGCCACCGGATCGGTCTGTTGAGCGGTTATCACCGCACTCAGTCCGAAGTCGACAGCGCTGTCCCCGACGCTCCGCTGCACCCACTCCGCGATGCCGCTTCTCAGCGTCCGCTGCGCGCCTCCGGTGATGCCCGTGCCGGGGTTGTTGAAGGACAGGAACGTGGTCGTGCCGCCATGCGCCGCGGCGATTGAATCCTGAAAGTAACGGTCCGGCTCGTCGTCCGTCGCGAGGCGCGTGTGGGTGTGGACGTCGATAACGCCCGGGAGCACCAGCAGCCCGTCCGCCTCGATGACGCGGTCCGCCGCCTCGGCCGGTATGCCCTGTTCAACGGCGTCGATCCTGCCTCCGCGCACGCCCACGTCGGCCGCCACAGATCCCTCGGCGCGGACGATCGTGCCGCCGCGCACCAGCAGGTCGAATCTGGGTGTTGGCTCGACCCTCACTGCACCTCTTCGATGCTGATCGGCAGGGCGCCCTGCCACAGCACCCGGCGGCCCATCTCGGCAAGCTGGTCGAGGCCCTCCACGATCGTCGCGAAGTGATTGCCGGCCAGCGGCCCGACCTTGCTCGAGAAGGAAACGCCGCCATAGGCGATGAGGATCTCGCACTCGGAGATGCCACCCGGGTAGACGATGATGTCGCCGGGTGCCGGGTGGCTCGTGGCGTTCTCGAACCCGACGTCCATGTGCCGGTCGCCGAACGGGATCCAGCAGCCCTCGCCACTCCAGCGGCAGTGAATCAGCTGGTTCTTGAGCGGCAGTATCCGGCGAATCGTCTCGACTGTCCGGGGCGCACCCGAGGCCCAACGGCCGGTAAAGTGCAGGTCTCCGACGGTGATGACAAGGGCCATGCTCGGCAGCATAGCCGTGCCAAACCGACCCTGAGGAGGAACCGTGAACGAAGTCCGACCGACCATCTCGACCCACGTGCTGGACACCGATCTGGGCAGGCCGGCCGCCGGCATCGGCGTTCGACTGGACCGCATGGATGGCGCGGACGCGGCGCTCGCGGGAGAAGGCAGGACCGACGCGGATGGCCGGATCGCGACGTTGCTGTCAGGCGCGCTGACGGCCGGCACGTACCGTCTCACCTTTGACCTGACCGAGCGCGGCACGTTCTTCCGCAGCGTGTCGCTGGAGCTCCAGGTCGAGGACACCAGCCGGAGCTGTCACGTGCCGCTGCTGCTCGCGCCATTCGCCGTGACCTCATATCGCGGGAGTTGACGCAATCGTGACCAGCGGACCCGCGGCTCCACCCGAGATGCAGGAGCTGGATGCTGCGGACTTGGAGGGATTCGCGGCCATCGTCGGGCCGCTCTTCGAGCAGGCGCCGCGTTTCCTGGCGCGCCTCGCGGCCTCTCGACCGTTCGCGAACCCGGAAACCCTGTTCAGCCACGCTCGGCAGATCGCCCTGAGCATGCCTGGCGATGAGAAGCGCGAGTTGATCGACGCGCACCCACGCATCGGAGCCGCTCCGGCGACGGTCTCGAAGCTGTCGTTCAGGGAGCAGGGCTACGAGGCCGATGCGGCCCGCGCGAAGGTCGACGCGGCCGACGGGACCGCGGTCCAGGCTGAGCTGGAACGGCTGAATGCCGCGTACGAGCGTCGCTTCGGCTTCCGCTTCGTCGTTTTCGTCGCCGGTCGCCAACGTGCCGAGATCGTCCCGGTGATGGAGCGTCGGCTGCGACGCGCCGCGAGCGCGGAGCTGGCCACCGCACTGAACGAGGTCGTGGCCATCGCGGAGGATCGCTGGCGTGTCCTGCACGACGGAAGGAGGCGGGGAAGTGAGGGCTGAGTTTCACTATGGCAAGGCGGAGGTCTCAACCTACCGCACGTATGCCGCACCACTGCTGGGACTGACGCCCATCCCTGAGTCGGCGTTCGTCGGCCGATCCAACGTGCTTCTTGCGGCCTCGATCGACGTGCAGGTGATGGGCGATTCCTTCTACGCCGCCTACACCCACGGAGACAACACCAACGTCGTTCCCACCGACACGATGAAGAACTTCATCCACCGCGAGTCGGTGGCCTTCACAGGCAGCACCCTGGAGGGCTGGTTCTTCTTCCTGGGCCGTCGCTTCCTCGAGACCTATCCGCGCATGGAGCGGTTGCGCGTGTCCGGGGAGGAGATGCCGTTCGAAGCGGCCCGCGTGCGAGGAGCCGAGGGCGGCTCATTCACGGATAGCGGCCTGCTGTTCCACCGGCGCCACGGCGACCGCTCGATCGCTACGCTCGAGATCGACCGCGAGGCGGACGGCTCCGCGATCCTGCGCAACCTCCGTTCGGGACGCGTGGGCCTCGAGCTCATCAAGGTCACCGGCAGTGCCTTTGCTGCGTTTCCGCGCGACGAATACACCACGCTTCCCGAGCGCATGGACCGCCCGCTGTTCATCCACCTCGACGTCGCGTGGCGCTACGCGGACCCGTCCGTGACGGTCGATCCCGACCCGCGCGCTTACGTGGCACACGAGCAGGTCGCGGACGTCGTGGCCTGCGTCTTTCACGAGTTCGTGAGCCTCTCGATCCAGCACCTCGTCAACGAGATGGGCACGCGCCTGCTGGAGCGCTTTCCGCAGCTGGTCGAGGTCTCGTTCGAG
>JBBRYO010000073.1:0-13676 GCA_038237595.1 Candidatus Limnocylindrales bacterium
CCCGTCGACGACGATCCGATCCACGAGGAGCCGCCGGCCGAGCGGCGTCAGCTTCGCCCCAGGATGTGCCACGAGAGCCTCCCATTCGATGTGAGCTGGATACCCACACCGAGCCTTGGGAGGCTCTCGTTTGTCAACAAACCTATTCGTGAATCACATCTAGGGCCCGATCTCGTCGAGCGTGAGGACGTAGGCACAGGAGTCACCCGTGATCGCGTTCACGCTCCCGACCCGCGCGCGGTCGACCACCACGACGTAGCGCAACGGCGCCGGGTTCGTCAGCTCCAGCACCTGCGGGGTGGACTCCGTCCGGTGCCATGCCCATGACCCTGCCGTCATCAGCGTTGGTGGTCGGGTCGCCCTCACCGGTCCCGGCGGCGATGCCGGCCACGTGCGTGCCGTGGCCGCGGGCGTCGAAGCCACCGCTCGAGGGAGCCGCACAGGCACCCCCATTGAAGTTGCGTGCGTCGACGACCTTGGGAGGGTTCCCGACCGCGGGCGAATTGGGCGGATCATTCCAGTGGCGGAAGTCCGCCCTCGAGGGCCGCCAGCCGCGCCGCCGTGACCTGACCCTTGAGGAGGGCGAATGCCGGGATCTCACCTTTCCAGTATCCGGCCACGAGGCCCGGCAGTCGCGGGTCAAGCAGGGCGGGGTGGGCCACCAGCCGCGCCAGGCCGCCCTGGAGTCGCGGCTCGGTCGTGACGGAGAGGCGGGGTTGCCGAACGAGCCAGTGCGGGCGCGGCGGCGCCCAGGCACAGCAGCATTGCAACGATGGCCGAGACGAGCTGTCGCGAGTTGCGCGGCCGGCTCATGTGCGCCCTGGCGAAGTGTCAGGCGGGGCGAACGGCGCGCGTGACCAGCAGGTCGTAGGCCTGCTCGAAGGTCATCGCGGTCGCCCACGTCGCGTTGAAGGCCAGCTTGAGCGTCTGTGCCAGCGACGAGTGCTCCACGACCACGATGGTGAGGTCGGAGCTGCCCTCGATCGGGTCCTGCATCCCGAACATCACGATCGTCTCGTCGATGATCACCAGCTTCAGCGGAAGCTCCGGCACGAAACGCGCCTCTTCGCCAGCCTCGATGAACGCTCGGACCCCTTCCACGAAATCTGGATCGTCGAAGGCTGAGAACTCGTAGATGGAGCGCACGATGTGCTGGCGCGAGACGACGAGACCCTCGGTGTTCTCCTGCGGCGGCGTCGCGTAGGGAGGCTTGGTGAAGACGAGGATCTCGTTCTTGACCGAGGCCTGGAGCTCGCTGAAACGCTCGTTGACGGCGGCCTGGTCGCGCAGCACCTCGATGTACTCGAGCGGGTCGGTCTGCTGGCGTCCCGCCTCGTAGGCCGGCGTCATGCGCGCGACCATCTCGAGGCCCGTCCGCTCGATCTCCGTCAGCTCCTGGCGGTGCGCCTGGACGAGCCGGTCGATTGCCAGCTGCGGCGGCGTCGCCGAGTACTTGACGACGTCGCCGAGCCGCGCCGACGCGAGTCCCTTCTCGACGAGGCTCCCCAGGACATCGTAGATGCGCTGGCGGGGAAGGGCCGACTGGCGTGCGACCTGGGCGGCTGTGTAGGAGCCTCGACGAGTCAGGGCAAAGTACGCCTTGGCCTCGTAGGTCGTCAGTCCCAGGCGGCTGAGCTGGCTGATCAGCTCCTGCTCGTTCTCCATTGCTCGCCACCATAGAGAACCACCTGGTGTGGTGTCAATGGTTGCGCGCCGTCCGCCGCGCTTCCGTAGCGTGCGGCGCCGGCACGCCGCGTGACCGTTCGGATCCGAACATTTCTCCCGGCGGAATCAGTCGGTCGATCGGCCTGTCTGAACCGCCGACGTACGATGGCCGGCGATGCCACTCGACGCCGACTCGCCCCGTCCCGCCGACCAGCCCCGGCCCGCCGCCCTGCCTCTCGACGCTGGCGCGCGCCACACCAACCGTCTTGCGCAGGAGACGAGCCCCTACCTGTTGCAGCACGCCCACAACCCGGTCGACTGGTATCCGTGGGGTGACGAGGCGCTCCAGCGCGCGAAGCGCGAGGACAAGCCGATCTTCCTCTCGATCGGCTACGCCGCGTGCCACTGGTGCCACGTCATGGAACGCGAGTCCTTCGAGAACGAGGCCACGGCCCGCCAGCTGAACGCCGGCTTCGTGGCGATCAAGGTGGATCGCGAGGAGCGGCCCGACCTCGATGCGGTGTACATGGACGCGATCCAGGCAATGACCGGCCAGGGTGGGTGGCCGATGAGCGTCTTTCTCACGCCGGAAGGCCGGCCCTTCTACGGCGGGACGTACTTTCCTGACGCGTCCCGCCACGGTCTGCCGGGGTTCCGCGACGTGCTCAGTGGCGTCGCGGAAGCGTGGAGCGAGCGGCGAGCGGCGGTGACCGAGGCCGCCGCCCGCCTCGCCGATGCCGTGGCTCGCGACCAGCTGGCGCCGCGGCTGGCAATCGGTGGAGACGACAAGACCGGCGGGGCTGGGACTCCCGCGGAGCTCGCCGGCGCCGTGGCGACCCTGGAAGAGACGTTCGATCCCCGCTCCGGAGGATGGGGCGGTGCGCCCAAGTTCCCGCAGTCGATGACGATCGAGTTCCTGCTGCGCGAGCACCTCCGCACCGGCGACGCCCGACCACTTGCCATGGCACGTCGAACGCTGGACGCGATGGCCGCCGGCGGCATCAACGACCAGCTCGCCGGGGGATTCGCGCGCTACTCGACGGACGCGGTCTGGCTGGTGCCGCATTTCGAGAAGATGCTCTACGACAACGCTCAGCTCGCTCGCGTCTACCTCCACGCCTGGCGCGTCACCGGGGAGCGGCACTACGCGGACGTTGCCCGCTCAACCCTCGACTTCATGGAACGCCACCTGCGCAATCCGCCGGGCGGCGGCTTTGCGTCGAGCCTGGACGCGGACACCGATGGTGAGGAAGGCGCAACCTACGCCTGGACGGTGGACGAGGTTCGCGGGCTGCTCGGCGAGGACGCGACGCTCTTCGAGGCGGCCTATGACGTGACGCCCAGCGGCAACTGGGAAGGCCAGGCGATCCTGCGCCGGGTCCGAGCCACGGAATCCCTCGCCGCGGAAACCGGCCTGATGGCGGACGAGGTCGAGCGTCGCCTGGCCTCGTCTCGCGAACGCCTTGAGGCCGCGCGCGATGCCCGTCCTCAGCCTCGACGCGACGACAAGGTGCTCACCGCCTGGAACGGCCTCGCGCTTGCCGCCTTTGCAGAGGCGGGCTGGGCTCTCGAAGAGCCGCGCTACACGCGCGTGGCGCAGGAGACCGCCACCTTCCTGTGGGACGCCCTGCGGGGCACGGACGGGCGTCTCCTTCGCTCGTGGAAGGACGGCCGCGGCCTGCACAACGGCGTGCTGGAGGACTACACGCATCTCGCGGAGGGGATGCTTGCCCTCTACGAGGCCACCTTCGACGAGCGCCGGTTCGAAGCGGCTCACGAGCTGATGGACGCGGTCCTGGCGCACTTCAGCGATCCCTCGGGCGGCTTCTACGACACCGCCGACGACCACGAAACTCTGATCGCGCGACCGCGCGGGCTCCAGGACAACGCGCTCCCATCGGGCAATGCCATGGCGGTGAACGTTCTGCTGCGGCTGCATGCGCTCACGGGCGCGGCCCGCTATCGGGAGGCGGCAGAGACCGCGCTGGCGCCCATGGTCGGGCTCGCCGTTCGTCACCCCACGGCATTTGCCCAGTGGCTCCAGGCGATCCAGCTCGCCCATGCCACGCTGGATGAGGTCGCGATCGTCGGGGATCCGGACTCGGCGGACGCGGCGGCGCTCATCCGGGTGGCGCGGCGCGGGCACCGGCCGTGGCAGGTCCTCGCCGCCTCGAACGACCCCGCGGCCAGCACGGTGCCGCTGCTGCACGATCGAACTTCCCTGGGCGGCCTCGCCACCGCGTACCTCTGCCGCTCATTCGCCTGCCAGCGGCCGGTGACCCAACCCGAGGAGCTCGCCGCGCAGCTGGCGGGCAGTCCTCAGCCCGCCCTGAAAGGTCCCTGAACCCGCTGGCGGCATGACCGCCCCAGCGGCGACCCGGCCGGTTACGCTAGGTCGGCATGCAGGGGACAGACGAGGCGCAGATCGACGGAAGCACGGGACACGCTGCAACCGTGCCGGTACCGGATGCTGCGCCGGGTCCTGACGTAACCCCGCCGTACCCGATCTCGTACCTGCCCGCGAAGCCGGAGGAGAGCCCCGCGCCGGCACCCGTGCCCGACCCGGGCGCCCTGCTGTTCGACCTCGATGGAACCCTCGTCGACACGGTCAACACCCGCATCGAAGCCTGGCTTCGGACGTTTGCCGAGATCGGCTTTCCGGCGGAGCGCAAGCACGTCGCGGGCCTGATCGGGGCGGATGGCAAGCGGCTGGCGATGGAGGTCGCGGCCATCGGTGACCGCCGGCTGAGCGAGGACCGGGCCCAGGCCGTTGATCGTCGGGCGGGCGAGATCTTCGGCGAGCTCAACCGTGATCCGCGACCGCTGCCCGGCGTGGTCGAGCTGCTCCGGACACTGGATGCTACCGGTGTGCCGTGGGCCATCGCCACCTCGAGCCGCAGGGAGCAGGTCACAACGTCCGTAGAGGCTCTGGGCCTTCCCCGGCCGCCCACCATCGTCGACGGGAGCCACGTTGCCCAGGCGAAGCCCGCGCCTGATCTGCTGCTCTACGCCGCCGAGCAGCTCGACCTTCCGACCAGCCGCTGCTGGTACGTCGGAGACGCCACGTGGGACATGCGGGCGGCTCGCGCTGCCAGCATGGTCGGCATGGGAATCGCCACGGGTGCCGTCTCCATGGAGGCGCTGCTGGCCGCCGGCGCGCGACTGGCGTACGCGACGATGCGCGAGCTGCATCTCGAGCTCGCAGCCAGGGACGTGGTGCCGCCGCCGACCTGACGTCGAGGGCTTCGCCACGCGGGACCGCGCCGACCCGCCGTCGGGATCAGATCCCGATCGGCTCTGACTTCTGGCCACTGTCGGGGTGTGCCCCGCGCACTGCCGCGCTGGCGGCCTGCCACAGCGGCGCGTGGATCGAAGGACTGCCACTTGGCGCCGTTGCCGGCGGTGGAGCGTCCGGCAGCCAGATGCGAGGCAGCTGGAGGCGGTCGTCCCCTGGGCGCGGCGCATCAGCGGACGTTTCCATGCCGTGCACGAAGGGCCCCACCAGCTCCGGGTCGAGCTGGCTTCCGGCTGCATCCTCGATGCGGCGGAGCGCCTCCCGCATCGAGAGTGCCTTGCGGTACGGGCGTGACGTCGTCATCGCCGAGAAGGCGTCGGCCACGGCAAGAATTCGGCCAGCCAGCGGGATCTCGCTTCCCTGCAGCCCCTCGAGGTAGCCCGCGCCATCCCATTGCTCGTGGTGGTAGCGGATGCCCGCCCGAACCTGCTCCAGGTGAGGCAGATCGCGCACGATCATGTTGCCGAGCGCGACGTGCTGCTTCACGATCGCGTACTCCTCGGCACTCAGCGCGGCGGGCTTGCGAAGGATCGAGTCGGGAATTCCGATCTTGCCGATGTCGTGCAGCAGGCCGGCGATGTGCAGCGTCCGGCGCCACTCCGGCGGCATGTTCAGCTGGTCGGCCAGAAAGAGCGCGTAACGCGCGACGTCCTCGGAGTGCCGTTTGGTATAGCGATCCTTGGTGTCGACCGCGATGACGAGGCCCTGGAGAACGTCGAAGCTTGCCCGCTCCGTCTGCGCTTCAGGCATGCCTGCGCTCTCCATGCTGTGGACCTGGTCGCCACCGCTCATCTTCGCCTGCGAGAGCGCGACGCTGGCCATGGACAGCAGCTCCGTCGCCGAGCGGCCGTTCTCCGGGTAGCCGCAGAGGCCCACGCTGACGGTGACCGGCAGCCGCTCAGAGTTGCCAAAGCGCATCGCGAGCTCGCCGATCCGGTCACGGAACCGGGCGATTGCCGGGCCCAGCGCGGCGCTCATGGCCGACGGGGCGATGACCAGGAACTCGTCCGGCCCGAACCGACCCACGATCGCGTCCGAGGCGAGCTCGGCGGTCAGCAGGTCGCCGACCTTGCGCAGGACGTGATCGCCGGCGCGATGGCCATGCGCCTCGTTGAGCAGGCGGAAGTTGTCGATGTCCACCAGCGCGAGCGACAGCGAGCCCTTCGTTTCCATCGCCGACTCCAGCGAGATGGAGAAGAGATCCACCACCGCCCCGTGGGTCAGCGTGCCCGTGAGTGCGTCGCGACGCGTGGATTCGCGCAGCTCATGGGTCTGGCGCGTCAGGCGTTTGTCGGCGGTGCGGAAGATGAAGTACAGGACGATGGCCAGCACGGCCGTGGCGAGGATCGTGACCAAGAGCACCAGGTCATGGGTCTGCTCGACCTCGGCCAGGAGGGGGGCGGCGTCGCGGTAGACCTCGAACACGCCCACGACGCCGGTCGGCGTGGCGAGCGGGAGGTACTCCTCGATCAGGTTCGGAAGGTGGAGCGCGGTGAGATCAGGCTCGCTGAAGCTGTTCTCGCGCTGGAGGTCGCCTGTCGCCGTCCCTGCAAGTGCGCCGACGAGGTCCTCCTCGAGCGGGAAGACTTCTCCTACGAGCGCCTCGTTGTCACTCATCTGGACGGTGCCATCGGGGCGGTAGATCTTGACGTGGGCGATCCCGTTCCCGATGAGCGATCGAACGACAGCCTGGAGCTGCGCGTGGCGCTCGGGCGTCAGCGGGAGTTGGACGTCGTCACGGGTGATGCCCGCGGTGACGAGCGCCGTCACCAGCGCGCGGTCGGACTCGATTGATGAGGCGATGGCCGCCTGCGTGACTTGGTCGCCGACGAGCGTGGTGAGGGCACTCGCAGTCACCGCAACCAGCACCAGGCACGTCAGATAGACGACGGCCAGGAGTTGCGGAGCGCGACGGTGAGGCAGTGAGACCTGGGGCAAGGGGCGGCATCCGGGCACGGTTCGGGCTCTCTGGATGCTGCTGGGAGCGTTGCGTGGTGTCGAGTACTACGTTCGCCCCAGTCCGGTCGGCGCCGGTTAGGTATCTTGCCGTATGGAGCGTGGCAGCAGGGCCCCCGGCGTCAGGGCGTGACGTTGAAAGTCCCGTGCATGGTGCTGTAGTGACCTGGCAGCGTGCAGGCGAACTGGAGCGTGGCCGTAGCGTCCGTCACGGTGTAGGTGAACTGCATTGTGCCGGAGTCAAACGCGGCGACGCCGGGCAGCCCGGCCGTCTGGTTGGTGCTCAGCTGGTCGGCAGTGCCGATGTAGAAGTTGTGGCTGAAGCCGGCGCTGTTCGCGAGCTGGAAGGTGAGCGTGTCGCCGTTCTTGACGTCGAGCGCGGAAACGGGCTGCCCAGCCTTCGTGATCGTGAGGGAGGCGGTCTCATCGAGCAGCAACACCGTTCCGGTGGCGCCACACTGGCCCGCGGCGGAGGGCACGGCCGGGGACCTGGGAGCGGCCGGGGACTCCGGAGCAGCCGAAGCCGCGCCTGAGGCGGCCTCGCTGGGCTGGGTGGTTCCCACAGCCGACCCGACGGCCGAAGGTGCAACGGACGCCGCTGCCGTGGGTGCGGCGGGGCTCGGGGCGACGGAGGGCGCGGCGGACGCTGCAGTCGGCGTACCAGCGGCTGACGCAACCGGCGAGGCGGCGACCGGCGAACCTGCGGTGGCGGATGCGACCGGCGAGGCGGCGACCGGCGAACCTGCGGCGGCGGATGCGACCGGCGAACCTGCGGCGGCGGATGCGACCGGCGATGCCGGGGTCGAAGCGGCGGGTGATCCGGCTGCCACGGACGCGGCGGGCGATCCGCCGGCTGCGGGCGGGCAAGGCGTCGCCGCGGCGCCAGATGGGCCGGGCGAGCCGGTGGGCTGCGGCGGGATGAACGTCCAGGCCGAAGTGAGCGTGCCGCTCGAGCAGGCGGCAGCGAGCAGCAGGACTGCGCCGGACGTGAGCAACGGCCGGATGGAGGGCAGGTTCATCTTCATGCGCCAGATTGTGGGCCAAGTCGCGCGACCCGTGCGCAAACGGTCAGCGCCGCCCCGCTCCTCCCGGCAGCGGCCCGGTCGACGGGTCTTCGGGCACGAGGCCGAGGCGGATGGCGAGGCCGGCCGCCTCCACTCGCCCCGAGACGTCCAGCTTGGAGAGGATGCGCTGCACGTGGACCGCGACGGTTCGCTCGCTGATGAACAGCCGCTCAGCGATCTCCCGATTGGTGCGGCCGTGGACGAGCACCGACAGGACCTCCTGTTCGCGGGGGCTCAGGCCGAAACGGAGCTGGCCGGTGTCGCCTTCCGCCACGCGCAGACGCTCGGCGATCGCGCGACTGGTCGGAGTCCGGGCCCCGTGGAGGCGTCCGGGGCCGACGGCCACGAGCTCTCGCGCCGAAGCCACACCATCGGCCGCCGGCGAGTCGGCGACCTTCGACGCGTCGAGCTCGGCGCTCACCCGGTCCTGATCCGGGAGCGGGATGCGGGCACGAACGGCCAGGTCGAGCAGTGTCCGTTGCAGCGGCTGTGCCGGCAGCTCACGGGCGATGCGCCACGCCTCGTGCAGCGCGTCGCGGGCGTCGGGTCGCGAGCCGGTTTCCCGGAGCGTGGCGAGGGCCTGCCACCAGCGGGCCTTTGCCTGCTGGTACGGGACGGGAATCTCCGCCCAGGCCTGCGCGAGGCGATCCCAGGCGGGGGCGCTGGCGCGGCCGTTGACGCGAGCCAGGTGTGCACGTGCCAGGTCAAGGTGGAGCTCCGCCTCGCGGCGCGCGCCGAGTGAGGATGAGAGTGAGCTGCCGGCCAATCGCTGCTCGGCTTCCGGCAGGACCTTCTGGGCGAGCTGTCCCGCAGTTGCCACACCCGCCCAGTCACGTCGCGCGCGGCTATCCTCGCTGGCGGCGGCGGCCGCCTCGAGACTGGTCGAAGCGGCCAGGCAGATCTGCACGGGGTCGTCGGTGTCGAGCACGCGCTCCCACTCGCGCTCTGCGACCGACATCGCATCGGCGGGATCCCCGCGCCACAGCGCCAGGCTCACGGCTGCCCGTTGCACGAGCGCCGTCCATTGGCCTGCCCGCACGGCTTCGAGCTGGAGAAGCGTCTGTCCGACCAGCCGCGCCGCCTCATCGTCGGCACGCGACTCGACAAGGAGGAGCCCGAGGTAGAGCGTGGGGCTGAACCATGCCATGCCAGACGGCGGCCACTCCATCGCCGCGCGGCACTCCGCCTCCGCCTCTGCCCACCGGCCGAGCTGGAACAGGATGTCCGCGGCATTCCCGCGCAGGAACGCGCCATAGGTTGCCGACAGGCCGCCCGCACGGGCATCGCGAATGCCGTCGTTGACAATCGCGAGCGCGGCATCGCGGCGGGAATCGAGGTCGAGCAGGGTAGTGCGGTTGGCGTAGGCACGCATCATGTCGTCGAGGCGGCCCTCCGAACGCGCGATCTCGGTGGCCTCCTCGATGAGCGCGAGCCCTCGGTCGAGCTCGCCCAGGTACGCCACGTCGACGCCCAGCGTGCAGGTCGCATGGCCGAGCTCGGCGCGCGCCGGATCCCCGGTCTCGCGTGCAACGGATCGAGCCTCCTGTGCCAGGACCGCGCTCTCGTCGAAGCGCCCATCGATCATCAGGTGCTGTGCCAGCGACGCCAGTGCTCGAGCACGCGGCAGGCTCGGTTCGTTGGGCATGACCGTGAGGGCGTGTTCCATCGATTCCACGCCGCCGACCAGATCGCCGCCCGTCCACAGGTAGCGCCCGAGCTCGACGTGCATCGCCCCGATCTCTCGTCGCAGCTCCGCGTCGCGCAGAATGGGTTCGCCGTCGGACCGGCGGACGACGCGCTGGTCGAGGGCGCGGCGCATGAACGCGGCCGCGCGTCGGAACGCCCCTGCGCTCGCAGCGGCCCGCGCGGCGCTCGAAAGAAGCTCGGCCATGGCCGGGCCGCTCAGGTCGGCCACCTCGTTGTCAACGCCAAGCTCGAGGGCCTGCTGGAAATGAAGCAGGGTCGTTTGCCCGGGATCGATCAGCTCACTTGCTGCGGCCGCGGCCAGATGGGCGGCACGCGCCTCGATCGGACGCGACGCAGCCTCCCAGTGCCAGGCCGCCAGCGCGGGGGTCTCCTGCGCAGACTTGGCCAGGGTGACATGCAACTGGTGTCGCTCAGGCGGGAGCTCGAGCTCCTCGATCGCCTCCGCGTAGAGTTCGTGGGCGATGGCCACCGAACCGTCGAACTCCCGCACCAGCCGGCTCTCGATGGCCTCGGCCAGCCCCTTGACGGTGATCCGGCCATCGCTCGGTCGCGTAGCCATGAGAACCGGCCGCGGCATCGGCCTCCTGGCCGCCGCCAGCAGCCGCACCACGCGCACGCCCTCGTCGCTCAACGAATCCAGGCGCGCGCCGAGGATCTGCTCGAAGGGGTCTGACAGGCGCAGGCCGTCGAGCGTGGTCGTTGCGATCACGAGCTGAGCCGCGAGAAGCGGGTTGCCTCGGGAACCCTCGATGACGGCCGCCATCAGGCTGCCGGTCGGCGACTCACCGAGCTCCGCTTCGACCAGCCTCGTGAGATCGTCCCGTTCGAGCGGCGGCACCGTGAGGAACTCGACGCGGGAGTCCTCGCTGAGGGTGCGTGCCAGCTCCCTGGCCGGATGGCGCCGGTGGAGCTCCTCCGGCTGGTACGTGACCAGCAGGCAGAGCGGCAGCGGCCGTCCCAGCCGCAGGAGCGAGGCCACGAACGCGCGCGTCGCCGGGTCGGCCCAGTGCAGGTCCTCGAGGGCGAGCAGGACGAGGCCGCCGTCCGCCAGGCGCTCCAGGACCCCCAGCACTCCCTCCGCCATCCGGCTGCCGCGCTGGTCGGGTGCCTGCGCGTACGGAAGCGCGTGATCGATGCCAAGGGAGTCCAGCCTCGGACCGAGGTCGGGAATGAGGGCGGCCATGTCGTGGCCGGATGGCCCGACGATCGTTCCGAGGTGAGCGTCCGACACCTTCGCCAGCGCCGTTCCGAGCGCGTCGGACAGCGAGCGATAGGCAATGCCGGCCGTGGGCGCGTCGGCGCAACCGCGGGCCACCACGACGCCGGGCAGGTCCGCGATCCGCGACTCGAGCTCATCCAGCAGGCGCGAGATTCCGATCCCCGCTGGGCCGGCAAGCACAACGCGGCCCGTCAGACCCTTCGCGCCCCGCTCAAGCGTTCCGGCCAGCTGGGCGAGCTCACGCTCCCTGCCCACGAACGGCATAACCGCAAGCATACGCGGCGCCTCAGCCATACTCGTGGTGTGGACGCTCCCTCGGTGCACAGGGACAACACGCTCAACGAGCTGTCCGGCGAGGAATGGCTCTACTTCACGAAGTCGCTCTGGACCACGGCGTACCCGTCCGAGCTCGGGCACGCGGCGCGCAGGGTTCACGGAGCGAACAAGCCGCCCAGGCTCATGGCGCGCCTGATCGAGTATTTCACGCGCGGCGACGAACTGGTGCTCGACCCGTTTGCGGGCGTGGGCGGGACTTTGCTGGGCGCTGCGATCTGCCGTCGGCCGCGCCGCGCCCTGGGCTTCGAGATCGAGCCGCGTTGGGCCGCGATCTACGAAGGCGTCGTGCGTGATGCGCTGGGGGAGCGGGACGGAGCGGGGCCGGTCCTCACCGATCTCGGCCAGAACGATCCCGGGGGACCGCGCTCCTTCGACCCATCGGGCAGCCGCATCGTCGTCGGGGACGCGCTGCTGCTGCTGCCGGGGCTCGAGACCGCGTCGATCGATTTCGTGGCGACCGATCCGCCCTACAACCCCCAGCTCAAGCTGACGATGGCCGGCGGCCGCCTGGCGGAGACGTTTGCCAATCGGCGCACCGACTACGCGATGGTGACCGACGACCCCGCGGACCTGGCGAACAGCAGCTCATACGGCGAATACCTCGACCGCATGGAGGCGGTCATGGCGGAGCTCGCCCGCGTGCTGCGACCCGGGCGGTATGCCACCGTCATCGTTCGTGACGCGTACCAGGACGGCCGCTATCGCTTCACCGGGGCGGATCTTGCGGGCAGGGCCGAGCGCGTCGGGCTGGTGCCGAAGGGAGACCTGATCTGGTACCAGGCGGGCAGTCGGCTACGGCCCTATGGCTACCCGCGGAGCTTCGTACCGAACATCGTGCACCAGCACATCCTGGTGCTCCGGACGTCCCCGACCTAGTCGACTCGAGCGGGCTCGTCCCAGGACTGAGCCTCAGCGCCTCCCCAGCGGGGTGCGTCCTCGACCGCCGGGCGGTCCAGGCCTCGACGGGGGCCGACGTGGCTTCGAGCCCGGCCAGTGCATCCGCAAACGCGGTCTCCCGAGAGGCGTGATCGCCCGACTCGGCCGCGGGTTCGGCATCGGCGAGGGGCTCGGCTTCTGACTCGGTCGGTGTGGTCCACGCGTCGCTGACAGCCTCTGCCTCGACGGCGAGCGGTTCCATTACGTACTCCTCGACGACCACATAGGCGTCGACGAGCTCAGGCCCTGCGTCGAAGGGTCGTGTCCGCCGCCTCGTCGGTTGCCGGCTCGGCATCCTGGACATCCGAGGCAAGAGCGGCCCAGTTGGCACCGGTGAGACGCGCACGCAGAGCAACGTCGTCGGCTACGTCGATGACCGTCCACGCCAGCGCGAGCGCGCCATCGAAGATGGCTTGATCGGCTGCCTCGGAGACCGCCGCGGTCGCGAAATCGGGCTGGTGGTTGACGGCTGGGCGCGAGTTGATCCCGATGATGGGGTGGATCGAGGGCACGACATGCGAGACGTCGCCCATGTCGGTCGATGCAATCAGCGTCGCATTCGGATCGAAGACCCGACCGAGCGCCTCGGCATTGCTGACGTAGTGGGCCAGCAGATCGGGATCGTGGACCATCTCGGCGTAGGCGACGCCCTCGTCGAACGAGAGCTCGGCGCCCGTGGCGAGCGCACCGGCCTCGAAGCAGCGGCGCACGCGCGTGGTCAGCTCGACCAGGCGCTCGCGGGTGGCGGCGCGCGTCATGTAGCGGGCGCTGGTATGGGCCGGGATGATGTTCGGGGCCTCGCCGCCGCCGGTCACGATCCCGTGAACGCGGTCGCCGGTCTGGAGCTGCTGGCGAAGCAGCCCGATGGCGGCCTGGGCGATGACCATGGCGTCAGCGGCGTTGACGCCCTCCTCCGGATACGCGGAGGCGTGTGCCTCGCGACCGGTGTAGGCGACTTCGATCTGCAGGACGGCGATGATCTGTGGCTGGGCCACGTCCTCGGGGCCGGGGTGAACCATGAGCGCGGCGTGGACGCCGTCGAAGGCGCCGGCCTTGATCAGCTGAAGCTTGCCGCCGCCGCCCTCTTCTGCGGGGGTACCGAGGAGAGTGACGCGCAGGCCGAGCTGCTCGGCCACCGACGCGAGTGCGATCGCCGCGCCGACGGAGGCTGCCGCGATGACGTTGTGCCCGCAGGCGTGTCCCACGGCCGGAAGCGCGTCGTACTCGGCGCAGATTGCGACGTGGAAAGGGCCGGGACCAAACGATCCGCTCAAGGCGGTATCCATTCCTGCGATGCCCGTCTGGACATCGAACCCGGCGGTGGTCAGCCATTCGGCGACCCACCCGGCGGCGAGGGTTTCCTCGTAGCCAAGCTCGGGATTGGCGTGGATCCAGTGGCTCAGGCCCACCAGGGCGGGATGCGCCTCGGCGAGGAGGTCACGAGCGGACTGCTTCGGGGTAGACCCGTTCATCGTGGTCCTTTCGGCGGATTCGCAGG
>JBBRYO010000074.1:0-13548 GCA_038237595.1 Candidatus Limnocylindrales bacterium
AGGCTATGCGATGATCGCATCGATCAGGTGCTCCTTCGATCGGGCTTGATGGGCTTTCACAACGCCATCTTCCCAGCACGAATGGGCACCTGATTCGTCGTTTTAGCAACCTTCGGCGGTCAGCTCTTCGGTGGATCCGGGATTAGGCCCTCGCGGGACCCCTAACCTCGCCGTCCGCGACCGAAGTAGCCGAGAACAAACAGCACTATGAGGACGATGATCACCACGATGATGATCGTCTGAGTATCCATGCGCCATAGCCTCTTGCTGGTGGGAGCGCCGGGGGCGTCCCGAGCGGCGAGGATAGGTCGAGGCGCCTGGGTACGTCAATCGCCGGGTCGGTCGAACCCTACCGCGACGGGCGCGTGAACTAGCGTCGCCTCAGGGCCACCACGACGCCCTCAGCGCCCTGCCTGACGGCGATGGCGTAGCGATCGCCCACGGTGGCGTTCAGGACCAGCTCCAGGCCACGGAGGTCCGTCGCCAGCCCACGGCGTTGCGGATGACCGCTCCTGCCGGCGAGTAGGGCCGAGGCGCTCGTCGTCGTGGCGGACAGGGATCTGTCCGTGCTGCCAAGACACGTAGAGCGCCTCGGGATGACTCATGTCAGTGGTCAATTGACGAGGAACCAGCCGACCTTGATGTCAGCAGCCACGGCCTTGTTGAGGCGGATGGTGAACGAATCGCCGGCCGCATTGGGAACAGCCGAGCGCACGAAGATGCCCGCGCGGTCCTGCTGCAACGTGGCGAGCACCAGGGTTCCTGCGTCGATGCGGATGCCGCTCTTGGTCACCGAGCTCGTGCCGGCCTTGAGGGTCAGCCGGCCGCTGCGCCTGAACTGGGTCACGCCGTTGGCCTGCAGTGCGACAGCATCGGCTTCGACGGCATCCGCGTAGAGACCGACGCCGTGCGTGCTCCGCGCCCACACCCCGACGCCGTTCGCCGTGTTGTCGCCGAGGGTGGCCGCCGCGAAGACCCCATTGGCGCCAAGCGGCGCCGAATTCGAGCGACCGGCGACGCCGTAACCCTGGTGCGTGTTCTCGCCATAGACGCCGCTCCCGACCGCAGTGTTGGTGTGGCCGTACACCCCATTCCCGCCGGCGCTGCTCGCCCAGACCCCGGCCGCCGATTCGCTGGTGGCCACGACCCCGTTTCCCGAGTTGCTGCTGCCGAGGACCCCGCTTTCCGAGGAGCTGCTGCCGCGGAGCGCCACACCGCTACTGCTGACCGCCCACACGACGGTTGAGTCGGTGGTCGTGTTCTGGATGGCGGTGGTGGCCGTCGGGAAGTTGTTACCACCGAGGCGGACGTCGTCAGGGTCGTGGGCACGAGCGGGATCGGGTCGAGTGATGGCACCTGCGACTGTGGCGGCGAAAGCGCCGAGGCCGGCTGTCAGGAGCGCGCGCCGTGATCGGACCTCGCTGGCAATGGACATTTCTGGTAACCCTCTGTCATGCCGAGGGCAACGGGCGTGGTGTGACGCCTGCGGGGTCCCCAGCGTCGCCGAGTATGCGCCGCTACCAGGTCGTAACTCCTTACGTTCAGTTCACCAGGAACCAGGCAATTTTCATGGGAACCAGACCCGTCACGGCCTTGTTGAGCGTGATGGTGAAGCTGTTGGCAGCGGGAACGAATCCGAATAGCCCGCCGTTCCGATGCCGTTCGTGCGCGCTCCAAGCATTGCGCTGCCGCCGCTGGCGCCTCTACGCAGGGTCGTAACTGCGGCGCGAGCCGCCTTGCCACCTGCCGCTACCATGGGAACGCCGAAGGTCCGTAACCAACCGTACCCGCCAAAGCTGATTTGATCACGAAGTCCGACGCCGCCACGACGCCAGCGCTGCTCAGCTTCAGGCTGCGATTCGACTTCGGCTTCCTGCGCGATCCACGCCGCCTGCTCGCGATCGTGCTGTTGATCCTGAGCGGGGCAACGGTGCTCGCATTCCTCGCGGCGCGCGGCGAGCTGGCGGGCTCGGACGCGCGCGCCTACTGGGCAGGCGTGCGGCAGTGGCTCGGCGGCGGCGACCCACTCCACCCGACCGGCCCGTTCCTGCCTTACGTGTACGCCCCATGGACGCTTCCCCTCTTCCTTCCGTGGGCGGCACTTCCGTGGAGCGTGGCCTGGTTCCTGTGGCGCGGCGTGAACGTGCTGCTCCTCCTGTGGACCGCCGGCTGGGCGTACACGCGCCATCCGCTCGCGACCGCGGTCGGCCTGACGGTGCTCGCCGCGCCCATCGCTGCGACCCTGGACACCGGCAACATCACGCTGCTGCTGGCACTCTCGGTCTGGGCGGCGCAGTTCGTGGGGCCGCGGCTCGGCGGCGTCCTTTGGGCACTCGCGGCGACGCTCAAATGGTTCCCGGTCCTGCTGCTCATCTTCCTGCCGCCGCGCGCCCGGCTGTGGGGCGTGGTCGGGCTCGGGGTGGCGGTGCTGCTGGCGCTCGCGACGTGGCCGCAGACGCTCACGCAGCTCGACCTGGCGATCAACTTCCCGCGGCCACTCCGCCTCGACTACCTGTTGCTCGGCTGGGCCGCCGTCCCCTGGCTCTGGCAGCACCCGCACCCGCTCTGGTGGCTCAACCGTCGCGACGTTCCCCGCATCGCTCGCCGATGGCGCGAGGTCGCCGCCCATCAGCTGCGGGAGCTCCGGCATTCGGACCAGGCGGGAGAGATCGCTCGCCAGTCGATCGGGCGCCGGGTACGCGCGTTCTTCGGAGTCAGCTGAGGGCCGACCGGGCTGGCCGCGCTCCGCGGGCGCCACCGTGGCTTGGTCGCCCGCGTTACGCCGGGGCGACCGAGCTATGCAGGCGCGACCGGGCTACGCCGGTGCGAGCGAACGACGCATCAGGAACCACGCGCCCGCGAAGCCACTCACCGCGATCGCGGCCAGGGCGAAGACTGATCCCAGCGCCTGCGGCGCCCCGGTGAGCATCAGCTCCTGGAGGAGATGCACGGCGTGCGTCACCGGGATCAGCAGCGCCAGGGTGGCCACCGGCTGGCTGAGCTGCTCGATCGGGACGATCAGCCCGCCAAAGAAGACGGAGGCCAGCAGCGCGAGGAGCGAGAGCTGCACGGCCTGGCTCTCCGAACCGGAAAGGGCGCCGATGAGCAACCCGATGGAAGTGGAAGCCAGGATCAGCAGCGCCAGGACCCCCGCCACCGAGGCGAGGCTGGCCAGCATCGGCACGCCGAGGCCGTTGACCAGCAGCGCCAGCGTGCCGGCCGCGAGGACCGCGACGATCAGCCCGTACGCCAGGAGCTTGCCGAGGATCACCTCGAACGCGCTCACCGGCGAGATGCGATACCGCTCGATCTGGCCGGACGTGCGCTCCCGGACCAGCGCCAGCGCCACGAGGGTGAGGGCCATGTGCTGCAGGATGAGCGCGGCGACGGCCGGCCCGAAGTAGTTGATCGTGCGCGGTTGCGTGGGTGCCAGGTTCTGGGTCTGGGCACGCGTCGGGGCTGCCACGACGTCCGCCGGAATGGAGGACAGGTCGGACGTCGCGCCGGCGACATGCTGCCCCTGCTCCACCGCCTGACGGATGACCTCGCGGTTGACCACCGCAGCGATCTGGTCGCCGGCCAGCGCGGCGTAGCTCGACTTGACGGGATCGACCGTGTCGTATTCGAGCGTGATGATCGACGGCTGCCCGCTCTTGAAGGCCTGCACCGGGTTGGGTGGCGCCACGACCAGCATGTCGGCCGCCTTGGACTGGAGCAGCGCGCGCCCCTCTTCTACAGTGCTGACGACGCCGACCACCGAGATGCCGGCAGGCGCCAGCTCCGAGGCCTTCGTGACGTCGACCTGGAGGTCCCATTGCGGCGGGATCACGATCGCCGCGGTCAGGGCCGGGCGCACGCCGGAGTAACCGAGCCCGAACACGAGCATGATCACGAACGGACCGAAGATCAGGCTTAGCAGCGCTCCGGGCCTGCGGCGGACCTCGACCAACTCCTTGCCGACGAACGCGATCAGGTGCGTGAGCACCTTCAGGAAGGTCACGCGGCTGCCCCTGGGTCACGGACGGCCAGCGTGTCGCCTGCACGTGCGCTGTCGACGTGGTGCGTGACCAGCACGGCAAACACCTCGTCGAAACTGGGCCGTGTCTCGCGGACCGAGCGCACGTCGCCGCCGACGGAACCGATCGCGTCCACCACCGCAGGCGAGGCCGTACCGGCGTCGTCGACCGTCACGCGCAGGCTCAACGGTGAAGCCTGGTTGACGTGGAGAACGCCCGGCGTATTGAAGAGGACGCGCGGATCGATCGGCCCTGCCAGCTCGATCTCGATGACATCGCCGCCGCTGGCCGTGCGCCGCAGATCGTTCGGCGGCGCCAGCGCGATCACGCGACCATCCGCCACCAGCATGACCGCGTCGCATCGCTCCGCCTCGGCCACGACCTGGGTTGTGACGAGCAGGGTGCGCCCGTCGTCGCGCAGTCGCCGCAGCTCGTCCCAGATCCTGACGCGCAGCAGCGGGTCGATGCCGGCCGTCGGTTCGTCGAGGACCAGGAGCGACGGGTCGTTGACGAGCGCGCAGGCGAGCTCGAGCCGCCGCTGCATGCCGCCCGAGAGCCTGCCTGCCCGGCGATTGCGCACCTGCGCCAGGTCCACCAGCTCGAGGACCTCGTCGACCCGGCGACGGCGGCGACGCCAGAGCATCCCGAAGAGGCTGGCGACGAAGTCGACGTTCTCCCTGACCGTCAGCTCCGGGTAGAGCGAGAACGCCTGCGGCAGGTATCCGATGCGCTCCCGTGTGGAGCGTCGAAAGCGGGAGGGGTCCTCGCCGAGCACCATGATCCGGCCGTCGCTGGGCCGCAGCGCACCGGTGAGCATGCGGACGGTCGTGGTCTTGCCGGAGCCGCTCGGCCCGATGATGCCCAGGATCGTCCCGCTGAAGGGCAGCTGGAAGCTGATGTCGTCGACGGCCGTGAAGTTGCCGAAGCGGCGCGAGACGTGCTGGACGTCGATCGCGACGGGATACGGAAGGGGCGCGTCCATCGGTTGCAGCCTAGCCGTGCGCGGCCCTCTCCAGCTCCGGCGCGCAAGGCGGCCCGCGTTGCAGTCGAATCACAGCGGAGGGCGCGCGGGTTCTTGAGCAAGCGCGGCGGCACCCTCCACGGCCGAGCCGGCGCCCTCCGGCTGGTCGATCGGGCACCAGAACACTCGCCGCGGCAGCGTGCCGAAAACCCTGGTCCGGATGCGCGTCCCGCAGCGGCGGCACGGACGGCCCGCACGTCCGTACACCCACAGCCGCCGGCCGGGTGCGCGGGGACCGTCGCCGGCTCCTGGCTGTGCCCCGAGGGCATCGGGCATCGTGGTCCGGTCGGGCGTCATGCGATTCGCCCCGAGCAGCTGCGCGGAGACCTCCACCATGTGCGGCATCCGCTCCGGGTCCATGCGTCCCAGCGGTAGAAATGGATCGATCCGCTCGAGAAAGAGCACCTCGCTGCGGTAGACGTTGCCGAGCCCGGCAAGCACGGTCTGGTCGAGCAGCGCCTCGCCGACCGGCATGTCCGCACGCCCGGGCGCCCGGAGCCTGCCCACGATCTCGTCCAGCTGGAGCTGGTCCGCCAGGAGGTCGGGGCCGAGCGCCCTCAGCGTCGGGTGGATCGCCAGGGCTCGACTGTCGAGCAGCTCGACTGTCGTCGCGTCGAAGCAGACCGCGACCGCGACCGCCACCTCGATCACGGCCACGGCGCGCGACGAGCTGCGCTTCCAGCGCTCCCCGGGGCGGTAGCGGTGCCACGAGCCGTGCATGCGCAGGTGGGTGTGCAGCGTGCGGCCATCGTCGAAGCCGATGAGGAGATGCTTTCCCTGCGATTCCACGCGATCGATTCGACTGCCGACGACGAGCCCGAGCGCCGCTCCGTCGGGTCGGCCACGGGCAGCCAGCACCTCGCGCCCGAGGAGCACCTCGCGCAGCACGACGGCGGTCCGGTAGAGCGTGTCGCCTTCAGGCACGCTCAGATTGTGGCAGGAGAACCATCAGAGGCGAACCTGGTTGAGTGTATCGGCGACGCAATGCGTCACCGTATGTGGTGCATTCATTCCGCGAGCGGAACGCCGGCGACTTGCCCGACGAACGCCAAGCTTGTGGGTCGTCTCATGAACGCCACGCATCCTGCGAGTCTTCCGCGGCCATGAGGATGAACCCGCCTGTCCTCGGAAAGCTCTTGGCGACTCTCCAATTGCTGCAGCAAGAGTCAGGCCGATTTCCCCCGGCATGGGATCGCCCCGACCCTACTCGATCGCGGCGGTGGTCCCGGGGGCACTGGGCACGTCGGCCCGTGAGAGCCCGGCGGTCGCGGGCACGTCAGGCCCGGGGCGATGCCTCGTTGCGGCGCCGTCGTCCCGTCGTGGGGTAGGCGTCCGTCGAGGGTCGGGCATCGGCGGGATCCGAGGCGGCCGGGCTCCACGCACTCCGGGGATGACGTTCCGGAAGGCGGCCGGGCTCCAGCGCCGAGCAGTTCCAGCCGGCCAGGGTGGCGCCGCGCTCATAGGTTGACTTGAGTAATTCCATCAGGGCAGCGTCCGGATTGCGCGCGGTCCGGACGGCGTCGTAGGGCAGCATGAATTCGCCGTTCCGCGTGTCGCAGGAAGCCGCATCCGGCCTGACGCGATCGGCCATGACGCGATCGGCCTGCGCGAGCGCCAGCCCGAACAGGTGGGCGTGGGTCGCGTCGTACGAGGCGTGCTGCTCGTCGACCTCGAACGGAATGGCGTTCGCAACTTCGACGGGGTCCTCCAGACCCTGACGTCGATGCCGAGGCCCCGAAGTCCATCCGTGAATTCGCGGTAGAACTGCGCGACCGACTTCGGCGCCAGCTCCAGCACGAACGAACCCCCTCCGCTCTCGGCGACGATCAGGCGATGGTCGATCAGGTCGAAGTCGCCCTGGAAGTCCGTGGATCCATGGGGAATTGCCGTCGTCGTCAGGCCGCGCGACGAAACGTAGAGCGCGGCACCTGCCACCAGTGGTTGAGCGGCGGTGCCAGCGCCAGCCTCGCCTTGCCGACGACCTGCGTCCACATGTGCAGCGTCGAGATCGTGGGCTCCCAGTCCGCCCATGGGAGCTCGGGCCGGCGGTCGTCCATGTGGCTGTCCCTCTCGCGTTCGGCCATTCTCGTTCATGCCCGGGCCCGCCGCGCGAACGGCAGCTGAGAGACTTCACCCGTGCCGTTCACGATCGTGCTGATCGTCATTGCTCTTGCCCTGGGACTGGGCCTCGGGCCGCGCCTTGGCGAAGGTTCGGCCCGCTGGCTACCGCTGGTGCTCGCGTTCGCCGGCGCCCTGCTGGGTATCAGCGGATTGCTCTTCGAACTCGTGGGCCCGTCGTACTCCGTGACGATGATCACGGACGGTCCGAGCGGAGGCACCACGATCTCGTCGACGAGAAGCCTGCTCAGCCTGGGCGTCGAGCCCCTGACCGCCTTTGTCATCGCACTCGATGCGCTCGGGTTCGCGACTGTCCTGGTCGGCGCGTTCATCCGGTGCCTGGGATCGCATCCGAGAGCACGGCTGCTCATGCTGGCTGGCATCGTTCCCCCGGTCGTGATCGGCTCGATCAGCTTCGGGCTCGCGAGCGCCTTTCCCGGTGTGGTGCTGTCCCTGCTCGCGACGATCCTGGCGTTCGCCGCGAAGGACCCCGGCACTGCAGCCGCCCCAGAGGCGTGAACTGGTCGAACCAATTCTGAAAGGGCGTCGCCGCGTGATCGCGAAGCGTCCATAGTCCGGCTACTCACCCGAATGGAGGTCCGCATGCTGCCGTCCAAGCAAGCGATCAGCGTCGCGTCCATCGTCATGATCCTTGCCGCATCGAGTGGCGACATCGCGACCCTTGCAGGACAACCAGGATCAGCGGACATCAGGTCGGCCGGTCCGCAGGCGGTGGCCTCGGACATCTGGGGCTACGGGGTCGTACGTGACGGAACCTCCAGCTACACGCTCCCTGGCAAGGACGGGAAGAACTCGGCCGGGACGACGAATACGGTTACCCGCTTCGGCGTTGGCAAATACGCCGTTTATCTGCCAAGCCTCGAGATCGGCGCGCTTAACGCCGGGACCGCATTGACCACGACGCTGACTCCTGACGCGAACCACCTGTGCCTGATCGAGGACTTCGGCTGGCACAGTCCTGATCCGGCCGAGATCGATGTCCAGTGCTACGACCGCTCCGGCACGCCCGCCGACGTCCCCTTCTCCGCCACCCTGCTCGATTCGCAGACTCTGACGGGCAAGTCGGCCTACCTTTGGGCCAACGACGCGACGAATACCAGCACCTACATCCCTGACCCCAGCTACCAATACAACTCGACTGGCGCAACGAACACGATCGACAGGATTACGAAGGGCGAGTACCGCGTGCATCTGCCCGGCCTCGCAACGGAGCGCGGAAACGTCCAGGTGAGCGGCAGGTTCACCGCGCCGGCAGGCAAGCCGGCGATCTGCCGCGTGGGAAGTTGGGGCCCATCCGCGGCCGACCTCACCGTGATTGTTGGGTGTCGCAACCTTGCTGGCGCCAAGGCAGACGCCGAGTTCGACCTGTTCTTCGGCCAGGGCCAAGGGCTCAAGGGACCGGGCGTGGGGCCGATCGCCTACCTCGATGCCAATCGCCCGACGACAGCGTCGTACGCGCCGGATCCGCTACGCAGGTTCTCGTCCGCGGGGATGGCGTCGCACATCAGTCGAACGGGGATCGGACGCTACCTGGTGACGCTCCCCGGAATGCCCACGGGCGGATCGGCGCAAGTCACCACCTATGTCCGTGGCACCTCACACTGTGTCCTGAGCAGTATCGCGACGTCAGGAACGCAGCGGATCGGTGTGCGCTGCTTCAAGCCGAACGGCGACCGGGTCGACAGCGAGTTCGGCCTCACCTATCTGCGTTAGCCGCCCGCGCCGAGTTGCTGTTGCGATGGCTATGCGATGAGCCGCAGGAGCTCCCCGGCACGGCCGATGGCGTCCGGTGTCTGGAGCACGTTGTTGTTGAAGGTGAAGCCCGTGAACCCGGCGTCGAGGTAAGGCCGCAGGCCTTCCGCTGCCTGCTCCGGAGTACCCGCCGTCACGTTGGCGCGGCGCTCCGGCGGCAGCTTCTCCAGGATGGCCGCCGCCTCCTGCTCCGACGCGGCGAGGACAACCGGCGTCGCCATCGTGCGCTCGATGGTCGACGGGTCGCGACCGATCGCATCGCAGTGGCGCGCCAGCACCTCGGTCTTGTGCTTCAGCACCTCCAGTCCCAGCGGAAACCAGTGCGTCATGTCGGCATGCTTCGCCGCGATCTTGAGCGTGCGCTGCTCTCCGCCACCGCCGACCAGGACCGGCGGACCGCCCGGCCTGATGGGCCGCGGGTAATTGAGCGCGGAATCGATGCGGTAGTAACGCCCAGCAAAGCTGGGCCGCTCCTCGGTGAACATCGCGTGGCAGATGGTCAGCGCCTCGTCCAGCCGGTCCATCCGCTCGCCGATGGGCGGGAAGTCGACCCCGTAGCCGCGATGCTCGTCCTCGTTCCACGCAGCTCCCAGGCCCAGGATCGCACGGCCGCCCGAGATGACATCCAGCGTCGTCACCGTCTTGGCGATGATGGCCGGGTTGCGGTAGGTCACGCCGGTGACCAACGTCCCCAGCCTCACCTTGCTCGTCCGGGTCGCGAGGGCTGCCAGGACCGACCAGGCCTCCAGCATCGGATCGGTCTCCGGGCCGACGCCGTTGATCTGATAGAAGTGGTCCATGACCGTCACGAGGGCGAAGCCCGAAGCCTCGGCCGCGACGGCGAGCTCAACGAACGGCTTGAAGAGTCGCTCCGGAGGGGTTCCCGGGAGTGTGTAGTTGGGCATGTGATAGCCGAACCAGGGTGGCATCAGCAGTCTCCTTCTTGTGTTGGCAAGAGTCTGATCCGTTCTCCGCATCGTCGTTGAAATGGCGGGGCCGCTTGCGGAGAGCACTAGAGCCAGCGGGCGCACCTACGCTCTGCGGATGGGCTTTCTTCGCGCTATGGATCCTGCTATCAATCGTCGGCGCAATTCGTGCATTTCGTGGTCGAAGGCGCCCACCGGTCGTGTCTCGGAGACGCGAGACCTGGCCATGCCTCGGCCGAGCAGGCAGTCACTCCGGACCTCAACGAAGCAGCCCTTCGCACGAGGTCCATGAGCCTTAGGTGTCGACGACAGGCATGATGATGAACTTGTCTCCGGAAGTCTCCCGCGGCTCAGCCCCGGCAGCCGTCAGCAGGTCGTCCAGCCGGAAGAGCTCGTCGAGTTGGAGCGGCAGGGGCAGCTCGTGGGGCTGGTACGTCGAGCCGATCTCGTAGACCTCGCCCTGCGGCGGCATGATGCGAGACTTGCCCGGATGAGCTACGACGAGGCGACCTGGGTCGAGCGCGGCATCGACTTCGCGTTGACGCTCCCGCCGAAGGCGCCGCCTGCACCGAGGCGCCGACCCTGACCGGGGCCCGATCAAGGCCAAAACGACACCATCCCATGGGCTCACGCGTCCAAGGACGTTGACTCGAGCCGTGGGGTCCAACGCGCATGGATGACCAACGTCCGCGATGGGCGGAGTTCCTGAGCCGTCTGCGCCGATCCTGGTGGGCCGTGCCCGCCCTCATCGCCGTTGCGTCGCGGCTCTGGGGGACGAGCCTCGTCTATTTCTTCGGCGCCAACAGCTGGAAGGCGTTCGGGGCTCCGCAGGCGGCGGGACCGGCGACCACCTGGGACGGCGCCTGGTACCTGTCGATCGCCCGGACCGGCTACCACGATTACCCGCTGCTGTTGACCGCTCGTGGCGGCTATCACGACTTCGCCTTCTGGCCTGCCTGGCCTGCGGTCCTGGCGCCCGTGCTGCGTGTCGTGCCTGACGAATGGGCCGACGTGACCGCGTCGCTTGCAGCAAGCGCCCTGACTGTGGTCGCGCTGGTGCTCTGGGCACGCGTCCTGGAGCCGGCCTTCGGACGACGTGACGCGCGCTTCGCCATCGCCTTCGTTGCCTTCGCCCCGCCTGCCTTCATCCTCTCGATGGCCTACTCGGAGCCGCTCTTTCTGCTCGCGACGGCCGCCTTCTTCCTCACCCGCGCCGAGTCGCTGAAACGCCCGCTGTTGGCCGCCCTGGCCCAGGCCACGCGCGTGACGGGCTTCGCGACGGCCGCGAGTGCCGTGCCCACACTCTGGCGCGCGCGGGGGCACGACCGCATCGCCTGGCTCACCCTGCTGGCACCTTTGGTTGTGTTCATCGGCTGGTGGGTCTTCGTCGCCGTGGTGACGCAGGATCCGGCCGGATTCCTCCAGGGAACCCCGAGCTGGCTGCGGGTCACGGGCCAGGAAGCGGGCCCGCTCTCGTTCCTGCCGGACCTTGCGGCCGACACCCGCTACGCGCGCCCCATCCTGGTCGCTGCGGTCTTCGTGCCCGCGATGATCTTCGGAGCACTGAGCCTATTTCGGCGCGGCCTTCCCCAGTTCGGCTGGTATTGCGCGGCCGGCCTGCTGGCAACCCTGCTGTTCGCGTCCTGGCAGTCCATGCCGCGCCACAGCCTTCTGGCCGTGCCCGCGGCGGCCGCGTTCATCCAGCCGCTGGGCGACCGCTGGCGATGGCTGTTGCTGGGACTCTCGATCGCCGGCGAAATCGTGTTGGCCGAGGCGATGCTCCGCATGCGGCTCATGTCGCCGTGAACTGCTCCCTGACTCGGACCTGAGCTCAGGTCGCGGTCACGCGCGCCGTCATGCCACGGTAGCCCTGCCGGAAGCCCGCGGCGGTGAGTCGGTCGCGGTGGCCCGACTCGGCAGCAGCGACGCCGTCGACGCGCTCGATCTGGAGGGTGCGGAAGTGGCCGTCGAGCACGAGGCTGTATAGGGCTCGGAGGGAGGCATCGGCGGCGGTATGCGATCCCGCGAAGGCGGGCAGCGTCTGCAGAGATTTCCCGCCGCGCTCCAGGTACAGCGTCGGTTCGCCGTCGTGGAGCACCACGTACGCGCCGGCGGCTCGAGCCAGGACGCGGTGATCGTCGTCGTTGGCGCGCGGCCAGGCCAGCGTCGCGCCGTACGGGTTCGCGGGATCGGTGGCTGCCAGGACCAGGGTCGTGCCGGGTCCGCTCCGGTCACCCGAGGGATCGGCACGCTCCGCGCGCAGGCGATCGACCGCGCCGGGGAGCGCAAACTGCGCGCCGCCGAGCCCCTCCACGAAATAGCCGCGGCGCACCCGTCCGTGCTCCTCGAGCTCGCGGAGGATAGGGTAGACCGCGCCGAAGCCGCCTGGCACACCCTCGGCTGCCACTCCGTCGCGCGTCACGACGCCGTGGCGATCCAGGAGCCGCATAGCCAGGGCATGGCGTCGCTCGGTCTCGGTTGGCGGGCGGCCTCCGGCGAGCGCGATCGACGTTTCTACCGCGTCCCGCACGAGTGACCAGCGACCGGTCCCCTCCGGCGGCCCGATCCGACCGCTCGCGCCTATTCGTGGACGCGCCGCGGAACGATCCCTTCCGGCTCTCGGCCACCGCAATGCGCGCAACGGGGCGAACGTGTCGTTGCTGACCTGCGTGGTCCAGACCAGGTCCCAGAGCGCGTCGAGCAGCTCTCGCTGGGTCGGCGCCCGGGCGCCGCGCTCGCCGGCCGCCCGGATCGCGGCAGCAGCCAGGTCCCCGAAGAACGACGCGCCACGCGCCGCGAGATGGTTGAGCAGCGCCTGGCCGAGCCAGTCCACGGGCTCGCCCGGTTCGGCGGCTCCGGTCGCCCCGTCGGCAGCAGCCGCCGCGACACCTTCTCCATCGCGTGCGCTCAGCGGCCCCGGCAGGAGGAGCGCCAACCGGTCCGGTCGGAAGAGTGCCACGCGTCCGTCGTCTCGCCCCAGCGAACCCAGCCCGACCCAGACCAGCTCTCCGGCCGATCCGAGCTCGTCCAGCAGTCGCGGCGAGTAGCCGCGCACGCGCGCCGGAAGGATGTCGCGCTCGAGCACGCTCGCGGGGAAGGGCACGCCCTCAAGCTGTGATACGACCTCAGCCAGCCGGTCCAGACCCGGCGATGATGACCCGATGCCGTGCCAGCCCGGCAGGAAGCGCGCCAGCGCAGCCGGCTCGACCGGCTCGATCTCGCGACGCAGCCTCGCGAGTGAGCGTCGGCGAAGCAGACGCAGGACCTCCGGGTCGCACCATTCCCGCTCCACGCCGCCCGGCCGGAACTCGCCGCGCAGCAGCGTCCCCGCGGCCATGAGCCGCTCCAGCCCGGTTTCGACCACGCCGTGCGGCAATCCCCAGCGACCTGCTGGACCATCCGTAAGGAAGGGGCCGTGGTGGCGCGCCCAGCGTGCGAGCAGGCCGCCGAGTGCGTCGCGCGTCTGTCCGAGGAACGCGTCCGGCACTCCACGAGGCGGCGACACACCCACCGCGTCGCGATAGCGCGCCACGTCCTCGGTCGCGATCCAGCGCGACTCCCCCGCGACCCGGACCGTGACCGCTCTCCGATCCGCGGAGAGCGCCTCCAGCCACTCCCCGGCCGCTCGTTCGCGTGCCCGCGCATCCGCCCCGCGCACCCGCGCGGCCACCTCGTCGCCCGACAGGTCGCCGAG
>JBBRYO010000075.1:0-13531 GCA_038237595.1 Candidatus Limnocylindrales bacterium
CGTTCGACGCCTGTGGCTTTCCGCTGGTCTTCCTCGAGACCGTCGGCACCGGCCAGAGCGAGGTCGAGGTGGCGGCCATCGCAGACACGACGCTCGTCGTCCAGGCGCCCGAGATGGGCGACGAGGTGCAGGCCATCAAGGCGGGCCTGCTGGAAGTGGCGGACATCGTGGCGGTCAACAAAGGCGACCGGCCCGGCGCGGACCGCGCCGCGTCACACCTGCGGGCGATGCTGACGGTCGGTGCGCAGCACGATCGCGCCATGGGCGATCGGCCGCGACCCAAGCGACCCGAGGTCATGCTCGTCTCCGGCCTCACGGGCAGCGGCGTGGCCGAGCTGCTGGCGGCCCTCGATCGCCGGCACCAGGCTCGAATCGACGCCAAAGGGGAGGGCGGCGACGAAGGCCCGGCGGATATGGCGCGACTGGCCCGGGCGGAAGCGCAGCTCTCCGGGATCCTCTCCGAACGGCTGCGCGATCGGCTGCGCGATCCGGAGCACGCGGCGTCCACCCAGGCGACCTTGCGGGCGATCGCGGCGCACGAGCTGGATCCCTACTCGGCCGCGGACCAGCTGCTCGGGTCCTTGCGGGATCGAGCGGGCGACTCGGGGTGACTAGACGATCCTGCACGGGCTCGACTCGCGCAAGTAGGTCCGCGGTGGCGGAGTCGCCTCAGGCGCTCCTGCCGTGGCGCCGTGGGGGAGCGGCGCTGCGATACCCTCTCCGCAATGTCTCGCACGGTGCTCGTCTGCGGAGTCGGCCTGATGGGCCACGGCATTGCCCAGGTCATGGCCGCGGCCGGACACACGGTCCGGGTCTACGAACCGGACAGGTCTCGAGCCGAGGCCGGCGTCCAGCGCATCGCCGCAAACCTCCAGCGCTCGGTCGACAAGGGGCGCATCAGCGCGCCAGAGGGGAGAGCGGTCTACGAGCGCATCTCGATCGCCGAGTCGATACCGAAGGGCGCCAAGGGCGTCGATCTGGTTGTGGAGGCCGCCTTCGAGGACGAAGAGGTAAAGCGCGAGCTCTTCGGTCAGCTGGATACGAGCGCACCGGCGAAGGCGATTCTGGCGAGCAACACGAGCTCGATCTCCATCGCGCGGCTCGCCCACGCCGTGAAGCCGGCGCGCCGCAAGAAGGTCGTCGGGATTCATTTCTTCAGCCCTGTGCCGGTCATGCCCCTGGTGGAGTTGGTGCTCGGCCCGGAGACGAGCGACAAGACGGCGGCCGAGGTGCGCGCAATCGCCGTGGAGCTGCGCAAGCAGGTGATCATCAGCGCCGATCGACCGGGCTTCCTGGTCAACCGGATCCTGATGCCGTACCTGGCCGAGGCGATGCACCTCTTCCAGGAGGGCACCGGGACGGCCTCAGACATCGACACGGGCGCCAGGGTCGGCCTGAACCATCCGATGGGCCCGCTCGAGCTGGCCGACTTCATCGGCCTGGACGTCTGCCTCTCGATCCTCAACGTGCTCCACGAAGGGCTCGGTGGCTCCCAGTTCGAGGTCCCGCTCGTGCTGCAGGAACTGGTCGACGCCGGCAACCTGGGCCAGAAGACAGGACGCGGTTTCTACATCTATCCGAGGGAATGAGCAGCGGTCATCGGGACCGTCCAGGATGGACGTCCAGATTGACACGTCATTCGACACCCGCCAAACTCACCCAAAGATGAACCGAGTCAAGCGGACCTACAACCTGCCGGAACAGACCATCCGGACCGTTCGCGAGCTTTCAGAACGCTATGGCCTCGATCGCTCGCAGGACGGGGTCGTCGAGTTGGCTGTCGAGGAACTGGAGCGCCAACTGCGAGACGCCGACGAGAGCCGACTCTGGGCCGAGGCCGCGCAGGACCCTGAATTCGTGGGAGAGGCTGCGGAATTGGAGAACGACTACCGTTCGGCAGACGCGGAGACATGGCCAGCGTGATCGAACGCCTGCGCTGGTCCGTAGTTGTGGTCAACCCTGACCCGGTCGAAGGCCATGAGCAGGCTGGGAGACGGCGCGCGCTGGTCGTTTCGTACGAACCGTTCCACGCATCGGGGATGGCATCCGTGTGCCCGATCACCGCTGCGCGGACCGTCGCGCGGTACCCGGGGGACGTCGCCATCGCGATGGGGCAAGCAGGACAGACTCGGGCTGGGGTGATCATCTGCAGCCACGTGCGCACGATCTCGGTCCGACGGATTCATGGACGGCCACTTGGCTTCGTGACGGACAGCGCCACCAGAGCTGCCGTTCGTGAAGCCCTCGCTCACCACCTGGGACTCGATGTTCCGGCCATCCTGGATGGAGCAGCGTGACCGCCGGCCTGACGCCGGAGGAGCGGTTGCTCCAGGCAACGGCGCGCGAGTTTGCCGCGAAGGAGATCGCACCGGGCGCTGCTGCGCGCGACGAGGAGGAGCGCTACGACCGCTCGATCTTCCGGAAGATGGGCGAGCTGGGCCTGACCGCGGTGCCGTTCCCCGAGTCGGTCGGAGGCGCCGGCTTCTCCTACCGGGCCTGGACGCTGGTCATGGAGGAGATCGCGTACGCGGACATGGCGATGGCCGTCTCGCTGAGCGTCCACATCCTGTCGCAGTACCCGGTGGTCACGTGGGGCAACGACGAGCAGAAGGCACGCTGGCTGCGGCCGATGCTGGCTGGCGACAAGCTCGGCGCGTTCGCCCTGACCGAACCGGGTGCGGGCTCCGATGCCGGCGCCCTGAGGTTGCGCGCAGATCGGGTCGGACCCGCGGATCCGCCGACCGCCTACCGGCTGACCGGCACCAAGATCTGGATCACCAACGCCATCGAGGCGGAGCACTACCTCGTGTTCGCCACCGTCGACCCCTCCGCGGGAACGAAGGGCATCACCGCCTTCCTGGTCGAGGCCGGGACGCCGGGCTTTCGATTCGGGCGCAAGGAGCGAAAGCTGGGCATCCGCTCCGACACGGCCTCCGAGCTGATCTTCGAGGGCGCCGAGGTGCCGGTCGCCAACCGTCTGGGCGAGGAGGGGCAGGGATACCGCATCGCGCTCTCGGCGCTCGGGGAGGGGCGCATCTCGATCGCGGCTGCTTGCACCGGGCTGGCCCAGGCCGCCCTGGACGCCGCGGCTCGTTACCTGACCGAGCGCAAGGCATTCGGCGGCGTGCTGGCCGAGCAGCAGGGCCTGCGCTTCATGCTCGCGGAGATGGCCCAGAAGGTCGCCGCGGCGCGGGCGCTCACCCGGGCAGCGGCCGAGGCGAAGGATCGCGGCGAGGACATCGCCGAGGCCTCGTCGCTTGCCAAGTGGACCGCCTCGGACGCGGCGATGAGCGTCACGACGGACGCCGTGCAGCTCTTCGGCGGCAGTGGGTATTCCCGCGAGTTTCCCGTCGAGCGAATGATGCGCGACGCCAAGGGCGCCCAGATCTACGAGGGCACCAACCAGATCCACCGCCTGATCGTGGCGGACCACGTGCTGAAGCGGGTCGTGCCGTGAAGCGGCTCGGAATCATCGGCGGAATCGCGCCAGCGTCGACGATCGACTATTACCGTCAGCTGACGTCCCGGTATCGCGCCGCCAGCGCGGATGGGAGTAGTCCCGCGATCATCATCAACAGCGTCGACTCGAAGCAATTCTTCGGTCTCCTCGAGTCCGGGGATCGACCGCGGATGACGGAGTTCCTCCTGGGCGAGCTCGACCGACTCGCCGGAGCAGGCGCCGATCTCGGGCTGTTCGCGTCCAATACCCCGCATCTCGTGTTTGACGAAGTCTCGCTCCGATCGCCGATTCCCCTCATCAGCATCGTCGAGGAAACGGCGCTGGTCGCCAAGGCGCGCGGGCTGGCGACGGTCGGCCTGCTGGGTGCACGGTTCACCATGGAAGGCGGTTTCTACCAAGCGATCTTCGCCCGACATGGCATGACGGTTGTCCTGCCGGAGCCGCAGGATCGCGCCTGGGTGCATGACCGGTCCTTCGCCGAACTCGCGGAGGGAATCTTCCGTGACGAGACTCGAGACGGCATGATCGCCGTCATGGATCGGATGCGGGAGGGCACACCGATCGAGGCCGTGATCCTTGGCGGCACGGAGCTGCCGCTGCTGTTTCGCGAAGGAGCGGCCGCGCCCCTGCCGCTGCTCGACACGAGCTCAATCCACGTCGACAGTGCCATAGCCCGGTTGCTGGCCTAGTCGTGGACCACGCCGATCACGTTGGGCTGATCAGGGCCGGTGTCGAGGAGCGGCCGGGCATCTGGGCGGACCTGGGCTCGGGCACCGGCGCATTCACGCTCGCGCTGGCGGATGTGCTCGGCGGTCGCGGCTCGATCATCTCGGTCGACAGGGATGCCCGTGCCCTGGCGGAGCAGCGGGCTCGGATGGCCCAGGCGTTTCCGGCGGCTGCCGTGCGCTACCTCGAGGGCGACTTCACACGCCCGCTCGAGCTCCCGGACCTGGACGGCATCCTCATGGCGAACTCGCTGCACTTCATCCGCGACAAGGAGCTCGTTCTGCGCCGTCTGCTCGAGCATCTGCAGCCGGGCGGTCGGTTCGCCCTGGTCGAGTACGACGCCGACCGCGGCAACCCGTGGGTTCCCCATCCCATCTCGTTTGACATGTGGCAGCGGATCGCGGCGGAGGTCGGGCTCACCGGCACGCGATTGGGCGCGAGAGTGCCGAGCCGCTTCCTCGGCGCGATCTACTCCGCCATCAGCGAAAAGGTGCCGGAGGGCCGGTTCGAAGAGAGCGGCTGAAAGCCGCCGCGATCCACGCATACGGGTTGAGCGCGGCGGTTCGGCCGCCCTTCCGGCCGCGATGGCTACGACTTGAGCGGTTGCCCCGTCTCCAGGAGCGTCTTGAGCCCGCTGAGCACGTACAAGGTCGCCTCCGCTCGCTCGATGTCACTTCTGGACGCACGCCGCGTGTGAGCAGACCGCTTTCGAGCCCGGGACCGATTGTTACCAAGGGTGTGGCTTCGTTTGGCTTCCACCTACGCCGCATACCTGCCTCCCCGTAGCGCTCGCCGGTGGCCAGCATCGTCATGACTGCCGGCGGCTCCTCGCTTTGAGCCAGTCGAGACAGGCTGCGACTTGACATCGCATGCGCACTCATCCAGCGTCACTCAACATCACGAAAACAACCGTCGATATCGACCCAAGCGAGCCGCGCGAGCTCAGACAGCGCCAGAAAAATGGGGGAAGACGCTCGATCGGCTGGTGTCGGAGCTGCTCGCGGCTGCCTTGAGCGGCCACGAACGCGTGCTGGTGCCATTCGCGTGGACCACACGCCCGATGCAGAGGCGGGTGGATCTGGACGACAAGGAGGCGTTGCGCAGCGCTCTCGACGAAGCGCCACGTGCCGGCAGGACACGCCAGCGCTGACGGGGCCGCCGCGGGCCACTCGGCCTCCCGGCTCGGCTGTTACACCAACTCCAGGGACACCAACCCCGGCACACTCGACCGAGTGTCGGTTCGCAACAAGATGTGACTTCAAGTCAACAAGTCCCGGCGAAACGTCAACGGATCGGAGCCCCTTGCGCGTCTGGCCGTTCGCACCTGAGCGTGGCACGCCGTTGGCTGGACTCCCCCGGGCAGCAGATAGCCGGGATCTGGCGCCTTTTGTCGTCGATATGGCCTGTAGCTGTCGATATGGCCTGTAGCTGTTGACTTGAAGTCCAATTTCGACGTGGAGATCGCCTGGGACCGGATACGTGTCGCCCGCGCAGCGCCGGCCCAACATCACACCGCCGGATCCGGCTCGCGCCGCCGCTGGAGGACGTTCGCGGCCAGGAGCGCCCCGGCTGCGCAGAGGGCCAGGAGTCCCGCCCCGAACAGTCCGGCCCCGATGCCCGCGGTGACCGAGATGAAGCCGATGACAGGCGGATAGATCAGGCCGCCGATGACCGCGGAGCTGGTCAGCACCCCGCTGACGGCGCCCGCTCGACCGGGGTGGAGGTTCCCGGCGATGGTCATGATCATCGGGTAGATCGGGCCATGGCCGAGTCCCGCCACCGCGAACAGCGCGATGGACGCCGGCACGTTGGGGACGAGGACAGCCGCGACGGCTGCGATCCCGGCGAGGAGCGCGCAGCCAACGGCGAACGGGACCGGGCTGAAGCGATCCGCATACCGCGACGCCAGCAGCCGTCCGACCGCGAGGCCGCCCCAGAAGAGGGAGAGGCTCGCAGTCGCAGTCGTCAGCGGCGCCGATGCGAAGAAGCGGACGAGCCAGTTCGACGTGCCGATCTCGGCGGCCACGTAACAGCCGATCGCGATTGCCAGCATCAGCAACGGAATGGTCAGCAGGCGTGGGGTCACGAGGCGGTGATCGCGAGCCTGCGCGGGTGCGCGCTTGCCGGAGGCGACCTTCGCCGTGAGCCAGAAGCAACCGAGCACCAGCACCACGGCGGCCGTTCCGAGCGGAATCAGCGGCCACGCCACGCCGTTGTCGACCAGCAGGCCAACCACGAACGGCGCACCGAGCGCGCCAACGCTGTAGAAGAAGTGCAGCATGTTGAGGGCGTTGCCCTTGCCCGGGTGGAGATCAAGAAAGAGCCCGTTCACCCCTGCGTCGATGCTGCCCCCACCCAGGCTGAAGGGCACTCCGGCGAGCAGAAACAGGGGCCATGTGGGCGCCAATGCCAGCCCGGCCAGCCCACCACTGAGTAACAGTGCGGCCAGCGGAAGCGTCACTCGCCTGCCGAGGCGCTCGGTGAGGAGGCCCGACAACAGTCCACCGGTTGCGTAGAACGCTGCGCTGACGAAGTAGAAGATGCCCAGGCCCGCGTCCGACTGGCCGAAGTCGTGCTCGATCGAACGGATCAGAGACGGCACGAGCAGTCCCCCCCACCCGATCAGCGCGAAGCTCAGGTAACCCAGGAACCTGACCCGGCGTGCGTCGTCGACGGAGGCTGCGCCGACCTCTTCGGTCGCAGTCGCGACATCGCGCGCCTGGGTCGTGGTCGCACGATTTGCCACTTATGCCGGCAGGGATCTGAGCCAGGATGAAAGCAGGGCCGGTCCGGCCTCCGTCAGGATCGATTCGGGGTGGAACTGAATCCCTTCGACCGGATGGTTTCGGTGGCGCATGCCCATGATCAAACCATCCGGCGACCACGCGGTCACCTCCAGGTCGCGCGGAAGCGAGTCGCGCGCCACGGCGAGGGAGTGGTAGCGGCCGGCCTGGAACGGCGTCGGCAGGCCCGCGAACGAACCGAGGCCCTCGTGGATGACCGCCGATCGCTTGCCGTGGACGGGTTCGACGCGGATGACCTCGGCGCCGTAGGCCAGGCCCATCGCCTGGTGGCCAAGGCAGACGCCGAGAATGGGCAGCGTCGAGCCAAGTCGCTGGACCAGCTCCACGCAGATACCGGCTTTCTCGGGTCGCGATGGACCTGGCGAGATGACCACGGCGTCCGGCGGCGCGGCCGCGATCGCGTCTACCGCGATCGCATCGTTGCGAACCACGTCCACCGACGCGCCCAGGATGCCGAGCAGCTGGTAGAGGTTCCAGGTGAACGAGTCGTAGTTGTCGAGTAGCAGGATCCGTTTCCCCGCGCCGGGTCGTCCGAGCTTGCCAATGCCGTTCATGCCCCTGCCTCCGCCAGCGCCGCCAGCACCGCACCGGCTTTCGCCGCCACCTCGGCCGACTCCCGCTCCGGCACCGAGTCGGCGACGATCCCGGCCCCTGCATGGACGTACGCCACGCCGTCGCGCAGCACCACGCTGCGGATGGTGATGGCCGCCTCCACGTCGGTCGGCGAGAAGAACCCGACGGCGCCACCGTAGGGCCCGCGTTGCTCCCCCTCGAGCGCGGCAATCGACTCCATGGCACGCACCTTCTGAGCGCCACTCAGCGTCCCGGCCGGGAACGTGGCCCGCACCGCGTCGAAGGCGTCGTAGCCGGACGCGAGGCGGCCACGCACCTCCGAGACCATGTGCATGACGTGCGAGTAGCGCTCCACGTCGTAGAGCACCGGCCACTCGACGCTGCCAACTTCGGCGATCCGCCCGACGTCGTTGCGCGCCAGGTCCACGAGCATCGCGTGCTCCGCAAGCTCCTTCTCGTCCGCGCGCAGGTCCGCCTCGAGCTCGACGTCGCGAACCGGATCGTCGGAGCGTGGCCGCGTCCCGGCGATGGGCCGCGTCACGACCTCGCCATCGCGCACCCTGACCAGCAGCTCGGGCGACGCGCCGAGCATCGAGCGACCCGGCCCGAGATCGATCGCGAAGAGATGCGGCGACGGGTTGATCCGCCGCAGGGCCCTGTAGACCGTCAGCGCAGGCGCGCTGCAGGTCACGGTGAACCGGCGCGCAAGGACGGCCTGGAGCATCTCCCCGTCGTGGATCTCGCGGACCAGCTGCGCCACGCCGGCTTCGTAGCGCGGATCGGCCTCAGGTGCCGGGGGACGTGCGCGGTTGCCCGGGATTCGCACCGGACGTTCGTCGTCGGCGGGCTTCGCCAGGCGCATGGCGACGTCGTCCAGTCGATCGTGGGCGCCCTCGTCGTCGACCGTCGCCAGCGTCGCCGTCTGCGCCAGGTGGTCGAACGCGATGACCACGGCGGGCACGTGGAACACCGCCTCGGGCAGGCCGACGGGATTCGACTCGGGCACGGGCAGCTTCTCCCAGCGCGCCGACGCCTCGTAGGCGAGGTAGCCGACGCCCGCCGAGAGCGGGAACGGGAACGCGGGGTCCCGGACGCCGGTCGGCAGCACTCGGCGCAGTGCCTCGAGCGGGTCGTCGGTCGCGAAGCGCTCGAGCTCCCTGTAGTCGGGATCCCAGACCACCGCCTCCGGACCATCCACGACGACCGTCCTGCCGCGCACGCCGACGAACGAGTAGCGCCCGTAGCGTGCGCCTCCCTCGACGCTCTCGAGGATGAACGCGAGCCGGTCGCGCAGGCGCAGCGCGGCGGAGACGGGGGTCAGCGTGTCGGCGCTCCACTCCACCGCGACGATGCCGCTTCCCTCGCGGGGCATGGCCGTGGCAATCATGGGGTTCCCTCCCTTTCGAGCAGCAGGTCGACGGCCTCCAGGTACCCCTGCCAGCCCTTCCCGATCACCTGACCGGCAACGGCGAGCTCAATGACTGACAGGCGCCGCCACGGCTCCCGCGTGCGGATGTCGCTGACGTGGACCTCGATGACCGGCCGCTCCGCGCCGAGGATGGCGTCGTGGAGCGCATAGCTGGTGTGCGCAAGGGCTCCGGGGTTGATCACCACGCCGTCGTAGTCGCGCTGCTCCAGTCGATCGATGAGGGCGCCCTCGTGGTTCGACTGGAACGCTTCGACCGTCGAGCCGCGGGCTTCGACGTGGGTGCGGACGGCTTCGACCACGTCGGCCAGGGTGGTGGTGCCATAGATCTCCGGTTGGCGATGGCCGAGACGGCCCAGGTTGGGGCCATTGAGCAGCAGGATCCTCATGACGCAGCAGCGATCCTTTGGAGGGCGGCGTCGAGCTCGCGGTCCGTCACGTCGTCGACCTCGACGACGCGGCCGACCTCCATCGGCAGGATCCAGCGCCCCCGGCCCTGGTGGCGCTTCTTGTCGCCGCGCAGCGCCTGGCGGACGGTCGCGGCGTCGAACCGGCGGCGCATCTGGAAGCCAAGCGCTGCGACGAGGGCGTCGATCCGGTCCGCAAGGCCGGGATCGGCGCCACGCCCCTGTGCGATGCTGGCCACGGCCCGCAGACCCAGCACGACCGCCTGCCCGTGCGGCAGCCGGTAGCGGCTCTCGATTTCGAGCGCGTGGCCCAGGGTGTGCCCGAGGTTCAGGCTCCGCCGTTCTCCTCGTTCGAACGGATCGCGCTCCACCACGGCCAGCTTCAGCTGCGCCGCGCGCTCCACCATCGCGTAGCGTCCCGCCTCGTCGGGGTGCGCCGCGTCCAGCGCCGCGCGGCCGCGCGTCTCGATCAGCTCGAACAGGCCCGGATCGCCGATCAGGCCCGACTTCAGGGACTCGGCCATCCCGTCGAGAAGGCGCGGGCGCGGCAGGCTCCGGAGGTGCGCCACGTCCGAGACGACGACCACCGGTGGCCAGAACGCGCCCGCCGCATTCTTCGCCTCGGACAGGTCCACGGCCACCTTGCCGCCGTGCGCGGAATCGGCCTGCGCCAGCCAGGTCGTGGGAACGTGGACCAGCGGCGCTCCCCGGTGATACAGCGCTGCCGCAGTCCCGACCAGATCGCCGATCGTGCCGCCACCGACAGCGACCCAGGCGTCGCCGCGCTCCATGCCGAGGCTCGCGGCGTGCTCCAGGAGTCGTTCGGCAACGCGCAGCCGCTTCGCCCGCTCGCCGGCCGCGATCAGGAGACGCCGCTCCTCGGGGAGCGCGGCCAGCAGGCCGGGACTCGTCACGGCCAGCCGTTCATCGGCCACGACCAGCGGCGCTCCCATGGAGGCAGCGCCGATCACGTCGCCAAGCAACCCGGCCTCGAGGTCCCGTCCGAACACGACCCTCGTATGTGTCGCGCCCAGCGGGTGTCCCCTCGGCACCTCGGCGTCGAAGAGTGGCCGCCCGACTCGAGCGCGACGGCCCGCCAGCGCCTCGACCAGCCCGCCGGTGACGCTTTCCACGCTCCCGGATGCGTCGACTCGCAGGTCCGCGGCCCGATAGAACGGCTCTCGCTCCCGCCGAAGGCGCGCCAGCGAAGCGGCCGCATCTCCACCGAGCAACGGCCGCACGACCACATCTCCCCGGACGCGTTCGAGCAAGAGGTCGCCGGCCGCATCCAGCCATGCGACCGTTCCGGCCTCCCAGAGTGCCCAGCGGTTGAGCGGATCCACGACCGCGCCGCCACCCGTGGCGAGGATGGTCCCGGGCCTCGAGACGGCCTCCCTGATCGCCTCCGCCTCCAACTCCCGAAAGCGCGGCTCACCCTCTCGCTCGATCAGCTCGGCCGGCTGGCGCCCGGTGCGACTCTCGATCAGCGCGTCCAGGTCGACGAACGGGCGCCCCAGCCGCTGTGCCAGGCAGCGCCCGACCGTCGACTTCCCGCTCCCCGAAAGCCCCACAAGGACGACGAGCTCAGACATCGGCGCCGTCCCCGAGCTCGACCTGGAGCGCAGCACGCATGACGTCGATGGGGACCTCCGTGCCCAGCCAGAGCTCCAGGCTCCGCCAGCCCTGGCCGAGCAGCACTCCCGCGCCGGCTTCGGCGTCCGCCCCGATGGCGCGCGCTTCGTGCACGAGGCGCGTCGGGCTCGGCCGGTAGACGAGGTCGAGGACGGCGAGCTCGGGCCGCAGCCACTCGGCAGGCACGGGTGTCTGCTCGTCGATCATGCCGATCGGGGTCGCGTTGACGACGAGATCGGCGCCCGCGAGCAGGCTCTCGAGGCGGTCCCACGATCCGTCGCTGCGCGTCACGGCCGCGATCTCCTTCGCGCCACATGCCTCCAGCGCCAGCACGACCGATCGTGACGCGCCGCCGCCACCGAGCAGCACGGCCTTGCGGATGCCGTCGGGACGCAGGCCCCGGATGGCATCGATGAGCGCCGGCAGGTCCGTGTTGTGCCCGACCAGGCGGCGACCCTCGCGCACGACCGTGTTCACGGCGCCGGCTTCCTCCGCCCCGGGCCCCCACGCATCCACGAGGCGGGCCACGGCCAGCTTGTGGGGCGTGGTTACGTTCGCGCCGCCAACCGTGGACTCGCGCAGCGCCTCGACGGTGGCGTCGACGGCGTCGGCCGGGATGTCGGCAAGCTCGTAGTCGTGCGGCAGGTCCATGGCCGCGAAGGCGGCACGCATCATCGGCGGCGACGCGGAGTACGCGATGCCGTAGCCGAGCAGCCGGAAGGTGAGCGGTGCCGTCATGCGTCCGTTCCCGGGCTGACGGGCTCGCGCGGGGTCGCCTCTGCGGCGGCGTTCTCGGGCAACGTCTCCTGGTCGCCCGCGCCCGCCCGCCCGCGAGGACCGACCGAGCGCGCCCGCCGGCGTCGGACCGCCGCCTGGAGATCGCCGATCGTGTCGCCGCCGAAGGCCGTCATCAGCGCGTCGGCGAGCACCAGCGCGACCATTCCCTCGCCAACGATCGCGGCACGCGGCAGGATGGCCACATCGCTGCGCTCGATGTGAGCGCGCCCGCTCTGGCCGGACGCCAGGTCGACCGAGTCGAGCGGCCTGCGGAGCGTGGCCACCGGCTTGACGGCCGCCCGCACCACGACTGGAGCGCCGTTGCTCATGCCGCCCTCGATGCCGCCGGCACGGTTCGTCCGCCGCGCCCAACCCGGCAGCGTCGCGTCCACCTCGTCGTGCACCTGGCTGCCGCGTTTCGGGACGACTCCGAAGCCAAGCCCGATCTCGATGCCTTTGACCGCCTGGATGCCCATCACCGCTGCCGCGAGGCCAGCGTCCAGCCGCGTGTCCCATTCCGCGTTCGAGCCGAGACCGATCGGGAGCCCTTCGGCGACGACGACGAAGCTGCCACCGATCGAGTCACCGGCCTCGATCACCGCGTCGACCTCCGCGCGCATGGCGGCCTCGGCCACGGGATCCGGGCAGCGCAGCGGCGTGGGCGCGGCAAGGTCCTGCTTCCACCAATCGTCCGCGATGACGCTGAGCGGATCCTCGGCTTCCGGAAAGGCGCGGATCGCGCCGAGCTGGTCGACGAAGCTCCAGATTCGCACGCCGACGGACGCCAGCAGCTGGCGGCACACGGCGCCGGCGGCCACCCGCGGAGCCGTCGAGCGCGCCGACGCCCGCTCGAGGACGTCGCGAATATCGTCCGTGTCGTACTTGATGGCGCCCGCCAGGTCGGCGTGACCGGGCCGCGCCAGCGTGATCGGCTTCGGCCGCCGCGACGCCGCCCGCGGCTCCTGCGCCATCTTCTCGCTCCAGTTCTCCCAGTCACGGTTCTCGATCGTGAAGGCGAGTGGCGAGCCCAACGTGCGGCCGAAGCGGATGCCGGCCGTCCATCCCACGCGATCCTGCTCGATGAGCATGCGGCGACCGCTGCCGTAGCCGTGCTGGCGACGGGCGAGGTCGCGGTTGACCCCGGCCGTGGACACGCGCAGGCCGGCCGGCAGTCCCTCGAGGATGCCGCTCATCTCCGGTCCGTGCGACTCCCCGGCCGTGAGCAGCCGCAGCCGCCTCATCGGGCGGGCGCCACGGCAGGTTCGCGACCGGCCACGCTCTCGAGGTCGTCCCAGAAGCCAGGGTACGAGACATCGACGCAGTGCGGGTCGTCGATGCTCACCTCGGTCGCGACGCCGCTGAGCGCGGCGACGGCAAAGGCGATGGCGATGCGGTGGTCTCCGGCGGTTTCGATGGCGATGCTATCCGCGCTTGATTCCGCCTTGCGCTCGTTTCGCCCGATCCCTCGGATGCGCCACCCATCCGGCAGCTCATCGGCGTCAACGCCGATGGCGCGCAGGTTGCGCACCACCAGAGCGACGCGGTCGGATTCCTTCACGCGGAGCTCCGTGGCATCCCGGACCTCGCTGGTGCCCTCGGCTGCAGCCATTGCAACGGCGAGCAGGGGCAGCTCGTCGATCAGCTCTGCGATTCGGTCGCCGGACAACTCGATCGCGTGAAGCTGAGGCGCCACGCGAACGAGCAGGGTGCCCTCAGGCTCGGGCCC
>JBBRYO010000076.1:0-13382 GCA_038237595.1 Candidatus Limnocylindrales bacterium
CGAAGTCCCGTGTCCGTCGCTTCTCGGAGCCATCCTCATCAAGACGCGGGCTGTTGATGTCGCCGAGGATCCCGACAAGCATCGGAGGGACCTGGCGATCGAGATTCTTTCTGAGTGATCAGCTGCTCGACGGCGAGGATCTTGACTCGCTGGCGAGGCGCTCGGACGTACTTTCCGCGCACACTCCTCGAGAAGTCGTACTCGTCCTCCATCACCGCTTCAGCCCTTTCGCGCTCGGCAGAAATCAGCCAAATCCAGGTTGACTGGCACAACAGTATTGCTAGACTCCCCTTCAGAGGTCGCGAGGGAAACCGGGGGGCAGATGGTCGTCCATGCCTTCAGACCTCGACGGTCGATTGCCCCACCGTCGAGAGATTCGCCAGGCGGGTGAATGCGCGGCCGTGGCGCTCGGCCACGGCCGCGATCCCGGGCTCCAACGTGACCAGCACACCATCACGCGACGTGGTCATCGCGCTCTTGGGGGCAATATCGATGGACGCACCTACCTTCAATGCCAGGGTTGTTCCACAGCTCGACGGGTCACCGCAGCAGGCTTCCAACTGCGGTTGTGCCACTGCTGCGCGTCACGTCCGCTTCGCGTCGCGCGGCAAGATCAAGGCCACGCCGTCGCAGATCCGCGATCGGATGGGCATCCCAAGCGGTCCCACGAACATCGTCGACCAGAAGCGGGCGATCGACTCCTACGCAGGCGAGTTCGCGGAGCATGGGTTCAATCCCCCGCGCATGCGAAACCTGAGTGGAGTTGCGCCTGACGTCGTGCGCGATCTGCTGTCGCAGGGTGCCGAGGTCAGCGTGCAGATCGGCTATCACGTCATCAACGAGAAACGGCCGAAGGCTTCCGGCCAGCCCAGCTTCAACACCAAGGGCGCGGACGGCCACTCGGTGGCGGCGCTCGGCCTCTTCGACCGGAACGGCGACAGGATCCCGGAGGGAGCGCCCGCCGGCGGCAAGGAGTTCACCGACCTGATCGATCCGCTCGACGACGGGCGGCGCCCGGGCATCGCCAAGGGCCCGCAGCGCATCCCTCTGTCCCTGCTGTTCGAGGCGGCCGCCGCCTGTCCGATCGACCACCAGGGCAACCTGCTCGGAGAGGGCAGGGTGCTTGCGGGCTCGGTGCGCATGCCGAAGCAACTCGGACTTGAACCGCCCCCGGATCCCTGCGCCGACGTGGAGAAGGATCGCGACGATGCCCGCGCCGAGGCGGACCGGCTCAGCGCCCGGCTGCGTGCACTCGTCGACGCGATCGACAGCGACGACCTCGGCACCATGCTCGCCACGTTGCTCGGACGCGCGTCGGGCGACGACGTCGACCGGGATTCGGATCCTCAGCCGAATGCCGACGCGGAGAGCGGCTCCGGGCTGGACACCATTGGCGACATCGACCCGGATGACGGGGACGACGGAGCACCGCTCCGCGTCGGCCGGCGACGACCTCAGACTCGGAGAAACGGCGTCGCGGGCCGGACGCCGGCCGTGAAGAAGCAGCGGCAAACGGCGTCAACGCGCCACAAGAAGGCCTGACGGGGCCAACCGTCACCGGGAACCGCGAACCACTCCCAACCGCACCACCGCACCACCGGGCTACACATGGGGTAGGCATTTCCGGCCATGTCGGGCGCCGCGGTGCCCCGCATTTTTCGTCGCATGCTGACTGCGCCATCTCCGGAAGCCCCGAAGGTCCGCCAGCGACGATCGGCGCCCGTCCCGTGCTGCTGATGCTTGTGTTCGGGGTCTTCGAGTGCAGAGCCAACCTCAACGGGCGGGTGACTCGCATGGCCCTGCGTCACCCTCGCCCGACGCCTCGGCAACGCCCGGTCAGCTCGTCGGCGCCATCGCGTGGCTGCCTACGGTACGGAGGAACCTCGGCGCGTTCGGGGGTCGGTCGCCGTCGTCAACCGTCGCACTGAAGGGGCTTGCAGCCTACGTCTTTGCCCTGAGGGCGCGCCAGGACGGGACCAGCCGTCGTCGCGGCGAACCGTCCACCGCGGGATCGCGGTGGCGGCCGACGAGCTGCAAGGCGATGTCCACCAGGAACAGCCCCACGACGCCCGCAAGCGCCGCCCACGAAACGAGGCCTGTCCGGGACTTCGGCCCGGGCGAGTCCGGCATGAGATCGGGCTGGTCCGACTTCGGTGGCTCGGCCAGGCCTTCAGTCTCGAGGGCACGCTCGAGCTGGAGCCGCATCCGGTACAGCGTCTCCCACTCCTCGTAGGGCACGACCAGCGACGAGAGGCGGGTGTCGATCACCTGTAGCTGCCGGCGGAGCTCGGGGCCCTTGCGTCGGGCCGCCGCCTCGATCGTGTCCTCCGTCTTCTGGGCGTCGGGTGACAGCGTGAGGTAGGCAGGCGCCCAGGTGAGGCGGATCGCGACCGCGGCGCGTGCCTGGGCAACCATCGGCTTCGTCCCGGAAATGACGATATCCGAGGGGTGAATGAGGACGTCCAGGTCCTTCGTGACCAGGCTCCACAACCGGTCCGGCACGAGATTGGACATACCGCGCCCGGCGACCAGGCCAAGCAGCTTCGCAGGCACCGATAAGGCGCGCGGGGCGGGCCGCCGGATGACATGGAGCCCCGCCAGCGACAGCGCATGACCGAGGTCGCTCACGAGCTCCTCGTAGCGGCCGGGCTTGACGACAACCGGAACGTGCGCCTCTTCCCAGCGCCGTGCGAGGCTGATCAATTTGCGAATGGTCGCGACGACGCCCAGGAACACCACGGTCAGCGCCATCGCCAAGGCGAACGGGTAGCCGCGGAGGACGGACGTCACCATCGCCGCGCCCCGGGGACGGGACTCCGCAGGCTCGAGCCAGATCATCGCGGCGCCGATGACCAGAGGAACCAGCAGGGCCAGCCCCAGCATCGCCAGGCGCACCCAGTTCGGGTCGACCCCGTCCGGTACCGGCACGAAGGCAAGCATGAACGTGGCGATGTCGGGGATGATGATCCCGAGCAGGATCACGACCCAGAGCAGAGATCCGAGCGTGATCCCGAGCATGACCATCTGCTTGCGTTGCGGCAGACGGCCGAAGAGGAGCAGGCTCGCCCAGCCCAGCGCGCTGTTGAGCAGACGGTTTGCGAACCGGCCGATGGCGCCGAAGAGCGAAGCGAGGATTGCCATGGCGCGATCCTGCCCGGTTGGCACGCGGCGCGGAATGCGGTCGCTCAGCCGGTCGCTTGCAACATTCTTTCAGCGGTCAGCGCGGTATCGGCCCACGCTGGCCCGCTAGCTGGGTGCGGCGATGTCGCGGCGCGGAAATTCGATCCAGGCGTAGGCGATTGCGACGGCGGAGACCACGAGGAGGAGGACCATGTCGAGCGGGTGGAAGTTGCCCTCGAGCGTGGACTTCGCCTCGACGTAGTTGAACAGCGAGTAGTTCGCGATCCAGCGTGCGTCCGGCCATAGCGAGGAAACCACGTTCAGCAGGTAGCTGATCAGCACCACGGTCAGCGTGATGCCGAGTGCTGGCGCGAGCCGATCGAACGAGACCGAGGCTGCCAGCCCGATCGAGAGAAACGCCACGAACAGCAGCCAGCCGTTCAGCCACAGGATCGGAACGGTCTCGGGACGAAGCTCTGAGCCGACGCCCACCGCGTACGAAGCGACCACATTGGAGGCAAGCTCCAGCGCCAGCAGCACGCCCAGGAAGGCGGCGCCGGCCACGAACAGGGTCACGTACATACTGCGACGCGAGATGGGACGGGCAAGCAGCACTTCCAGCGTGCCGCGCTGGCGCTCCCCTGCCACGGCGACCGTGGAGAAGCCGACCGCGAAGATGCCCATCAGCAGCAACGTGATGGGATGGATGAAGCCCAGCGCGATCGAGCCGCTCAGCGTGAAGAGGTCTCCACCCCCGAAGTTGGCGAGCTGCGCGAAGGCGGGGTTGCCCTTGATGAAGTCGCCCAGGGATTTGCCGAAGCTAGCGTAGATCACCGGCAGCAGCAGTCCCCACACGACCAATCCGATGGCGCACGCGAGGAAGCGGATCCGATAGGCGGCGATCGTGCGCCGGAACAGCGTGCAGTTCATGCCGCTGTCCCGCCACTCGAGGAATCCGCCGCAGCGTCGGACGAACCGGGGGCGCCGGTCGAAGAACCCGCGCCAGGTCCAGCCGGCTGGTCGGAGTAAAACTCCAGGAACGCCTCCTCGAGGCGCGCCGGCTCGATCAGGAGGTCCATCACCTGCGCGTCGCGAATTGCGGCCAGGAACGGCCGGACGTCCCCTTCCAGCTGGGCCGTGACCAACCCCTCGCGCACGCGCACGTCCGTGATCCCCGCCACTCCCTCGAGGGCGGGCGGCTCCCCGGTGTAGCGGATCTCGACGTGGCGGCGCCGTCGGGTCAGCAGCTCCTCGACGTCGGACAGTGCCACGAGCTTGCCGGCCCGGATGATCGCGACACGGTCGCAGACGCGCTCCACCTCGGAGAGGACGTGCGACGAGAAGAAGACCGTGCGGCCGGCCTTGCGCCGCTCGTCAAGAACCTCGTAAAAGGCGCGCTGCATCAGCGGGTCGAGGCCCTCGGTCGGCTCATCGAGGATCAACAGCTCCGGGTCGTGCTGGATCGCCTGGATGATGCCGATCTTCTGACGCATGCCCCGCGAGTAGTCGCGCACCGGCCGCCGCAGATCCGCGGGCGAGAGTTCCAGCCGCTCGACGAGCTCTTCGCGCAGCGGCACGCTCTCGCCGTAGAGAGCCGCGAGGTAGTCGAGGATCCCTTCGCCCGTCATCGAGTCGTACAGCGCGATCCCCCCGGGCAGGTAGCCGACGTGTTTGCGGATCTCCAGGCTGTCCGTCACGGCGTCGCGGCCGAGGATGCTGGCCTGCCCGGCGGTCGGGTGCAGGAATCCCAGCAGCAGGCGAATGGTGGTGCTCTTGCCCGCCCCGTTCGGACCCAGAAAGCCGAAGACCTCGCCTTCCCTGACCGAGATCGACAGCCCGTCCAGCGCTCGAATCGGCGCCTGCGGTCGGAGCGGCAGCTGGCGGCCGCGCCCGTAGGTCTTGGACAGGCCGTCCGTGACGATCGCGTCAGCCAGGGAGTGGCCTACCTGTCGTCGGGGCGGCGGGCCACCAGGCGCCAACCGACGGGCAGCAGGCCCGCGGCGACGAGGAGCTTTACGATGTCGCCCGGAACGAACGGCCACAGGCCGAACTGGAGCGTGCTGCCAAACGATCCGCCGTAGGCGGCGTCGACACTCGCTGGCCACGGATGAGCGGCGGCCAGCCACAGCAGGCCAACCAGGTAGATCCCGACGCTGCCGATGAGCATTGCCGCGATCGAGCCTCGGAGGTGACGATCCCACCCGAGCTCAGCCAGCCGACCGACCACGCCGGCGGCCAGGATGAAGCCGATGAGGTATCCGCCCGTCGCCCCCAGCACGATGTGCCCGTCCTTCGCGGAGATGATGGTGGCGAGGCCCGACGCGTGGACCCCGTTGGCGTTCACCGCGAAGATCGGCAGCCCGACCACACCGAGCAGCAGGTAGAGGATCGTGCTCGCAAGGCCGCGGCGGAAGCCGAGCGTCGCCCCAGCGAACAGCACGCCGAAGGTCTGGAGCGAGAAGGGCACGTACGGGTTGGCAGGCACGTACAGGTTGCCGATGGCGACCTGCGGCACATTGAACGAAACGTAGGCCCCGGCCACGATCAGGGCGGTGCCAACGGCAATCATCAGCAAGTTGCGCTGCCAGATTGCGGCGCGTTCGCCCAGCCGGATCGGGACCAGGAAGTCCCCGAGGGTGAGCCCCCGTTCGAACGGCGGGACGCGACTTAGGCGGGTCGCGATCACGACCAGATGCTACCAGCCTGTAACGTCAGCGACGCGGGGAAGCGAGGGCCAGCAACCAGCGCACCAGGACGGCCCCTACAAATGCGACAACGAGAGCACCGATCCATTCATTGACGGGGTCGACGCCGAGCAGCTTCGACGCCAGGAAGCCACCCACGATGGCGCCCAGGATGCCGATCAGGATGTTGGGCAGGCAGCCGCGCGGCGTGCGTCCGCCGAGCACCATTCCCGACAGCGCGCCGGCGAAGAATCCGACCACGATCCACCCGATCAGGCCGAGGTGCGGCATCTGGTCTCCTCCTACTGCTCTGGCGCGAGCGTGTCGCTGAGGCTCAGCGACAGCAACCCGGCATCCCGCTCGATCAGATCGAGGTCGAGCTTGTGCTGTCCAGGTTCGAGCGCCGGCCCGGCGACATGGAATGTCACCACGTCACCCTTCCGGAACAGCACCGGGCTGGTCGGCGACAGGTCCGTGGCGCTCATCCAGTCGGCATCTCCCTCGCGAATCGCGCTGACCGACGAGAGCTCGACCGGCGTCCCGTCGACCGCGAAACGGCGAACGCCCGTCAGCCTGCCGTCCGCGAGTGGGTTGCGAGCCTGGAGCCTGAACCCGGCATCGTCGTTGCGGAGGCTGCCGCCGACGTAGAACTGGCGGACCATGAAATCGGGAACGCGCATGTCGGGAAGGGTAGCCGGGCCTACGAACGCTTGCCGCGACCCTTGGCAGGCGCGGGCTGGCCATCGCCGTGGGGGAGGCTGTGGACGTCAACCTCTTCCTGCGCCCCGCGCCAACCAGGCGTCGCGTCACTCGCCTTGTGGGGAGAGAGCGGTGTCTCGGCTGCCGCGCGGCGCTCGCCGTCGATGACGTGCATCACGGCGTTGATCAGCGCCAGGTGGGTGAACGCCTGCGGAAAGTTGCCAAGGTGTCGTCCGGTCGCCGGATCGATCTCCTCGCCGTACAGCTGGAGCGGGCTCGCCAGCGCGAGAAGCTTCTCGCAGAGCCGGTGGGCGCGCGCCAGCTCGCCGATCTCGACGAGCGCGGACACCAGCCAGAAGGAGCAGATGGTGAAGCTCCCCTCCGTGCCCGCGAGACCGTCGTCGGTGGCCTCGACGCGGTAGCGCAGCACCAGCCCATCCTCGGTCAGCTCGTCGGCGATCGCCAGGACCGTCTTGACGACGCGCGGGTCGTCCGGCGGCAGGAAGCGCAGGAGCGGCACGAGCAGCAGCGAGGCGTCCAGCGCGGTCGTGCCGTAGTGCTGGGTGAAGACGCCGCGCTCGTCGAGACCATTCGCGAGGATGTCCTCCTGGATCTCTTGGGCGACGGCCTGCCAGCGATCCGCCAGATCGGTCTCCTGCCGGAGCCGGGCCAGGCGGGCCCCGCGGTCGACCGCCACCCAGCACATCAGTTTGGACGAGGTGAAGTGCTTCGGGTCCCCGCGAACCTCCCAGATACCGCGGTCGGGCTCCTTCCAGTGCGCGATGGCAGCCTCGACCTGACGCACCAGGATCGGCCAGACCCACTCGTCGAGTCGATCGCGCGACTTTGTATGGAGGTAGACCGAGTCGAGGAAGGCGCCCCACACGTCGTGCTGGACCTGCGCGTAGGCGGCGTTTCCGATACGAACGGGCCGCGCGCCCTCGTATCCGAAGAGATGGTCCAGCGTGCCCTCGGTCAGGACCCGCTCGCCGCCGACGCCGTACATGATCTGGAGCTCTTCCTCGCCGCCCGCGACGTCCGAGACGAAGTCGAAGAAGTCGTTGGCCTCCCAGTCGAAGCCGAGGGTGTACAGCCCCCACAGCGCAAAGGTCGAATCGCGGATCCAGGTGAACCGGTAGTCCCAGTTGCGCTCGCCGCCCGGGGTCTCGGGCAACGAGGTGGTGGGCGCAGCCACGATGGCGCCGGTTGGCTCGTACGTGAGTCCCTTGAGGGTCAGCGCCGAGCGTTCGAGGTAGGTGCGCCAGGGATGGTCGGGAAAGCGACCGCGCGCCAGCCAATGCTGCCAGTGGTGGGCGGTCCAGACCAGGCGCTTGTAGGCCTCCTCGTACGATTCGGGTGGCTTGCCGGAGCCCCAGCTCAGGGCGCAGAAGCGGGTCTCGCCCTCCTTGATGAGGGTGCGGGCGATCGCTCGAGGGCCCTCGAAGCCGAGGTTGATGTCGCTCGTGAGGCTGAGGGTCATGGCCTCCCCCTCCGCCTTGCAGACGAGCTGGTGATAGCCATCGCCGACGTAGTCCCAGGTGCCGAGGTGGCGGCCGTAGTCGAAGACGGGCTCGCAGTCGATCACCAGCTGCATCTCGCCGTTGACGCAGCGGACCGTGCGCAGCAGGACGTGGTCCGCGTCGTAGTCGGTGGGCGGTCGCCGGTGGGTCCTGGAGCGCTCCTTCTCGTGGTGCCAGGGTCCGATGAGCAGGACGTCACGGATGATCACCCACCCGCCGGGGGTGCCCCAGCTCGTCTCGAGGACCATGGTTCCCGGCAGGTAGCGCCGCTGAGCGGGGACGGAGACGTCCGCGGGCCCGAAGCGGAAGCCGCCGGCGTCGCGGTCGAGGATGGCGCCGAAGACGCTGGGCGAGTCGAGGCGCGGCAGGCATAACCATTCGACGTTGCCGCTCGGCGCGATCAACGCGGTGACCTCGCAGTCGGACAGGAACGCGAGCTCGGCGATGGGCGGATACGGCGATCCTGCCAGCATCACGTCGACGCCGAACGGGCGGGAACGGCCGTGCTCCGTGTGACTCTGCATCAAGGCCTCCTGACGGCGGCCGTCAGTCTCGCACCGGGCGGCGCCGTGCGCCAGCCTGTACTGCACGCGTCAGGGCTCCCTGGTATTCGAATGGGAGTAGTGTCAGCACGTGTGGCAATGGATCCGCCGCCGACAGGCGTTCGGCGGCCTGCTCCTCACCGCCGTCCTTGCAGCCGTCACATCGCTGCCTGCCTCGGCCGGCGAGGCGAACTTTCCGCCGCAGGACAGCCTGTACCACAACTATCCGGAGATGGTCACCCACATCCACGACGTGGCGGCGGCCCATCCGGACATCGTGAAGCTCCTCCGGATCGGCCACAGCTACCTGGGCCGGACCATCTGGGCCGCCAAGGTGAGCGACAACGTCAACGTCGATGAGAACGAGCCCGAGGTGCTCTTCGACGGCCTGCACCACGCGGCGGAGTACATGTCGGCGGAGATGACGATCTACATCCTGGACATGCTGACGTCCAACTACGGGACCACCGGGGCGGTTGGCCAGAAGGTCACGACCCTCGTGAATAGTCGCGAGATCTGGATCGTGTTCACGGTCAACCCGGATGGCTTCCAGTACTCGCTCACGGGAAATCCCTACCGTCCGTGGCGCAAGAACCGCCAGCCCACGCCCGGCTCCAGTGACATCGGCACCGACCTCAACCGTAATTACGACTTCCACTGGGGTTGTTGCCACGGATCGAGCAACACGCCGTCGAGTGCCAGCTTCCGGGGCCCGAGCGCGTTCTCGGCGCCCGAGACGCGAGCCATGCGCGACTTCATCCAGAGCCGCGTCATCGACGGACGCCAGCAGATCAAGGTGGGCATCACCTTCCACATCCCGGGCCGCCTGGTCCTGTGGCCTTACGGGTACACACCGGTGGACGTGCCGCCGGACATGACGGCGCTCGATCACAAGGTCTACGTCGCCCTCGGCCAGACGATGGCCGGCATGAACGGGTACCAGCCGCTCCAGTGGGGAGACGGCAGGCGTGCGAGCGGGTCGGCGATGGACTGGCAGTACGGAACGCAGCGCATCTTCTCCTTCCTCGTCGAGCTCGGCCAGGGAGACAGCATTCCCGACGAGAAGATCGCGTCGGAGACATCACGCAACCGCGACGCCATCCTGTATCTGATCGGGATGGCCGATTGTCCCTACGCCGCGATCGGCCAGAAAGCGGCGTTCTGCGGCCCCTACTTCGACGATCTGGAGATCGACCGCGGCTGGACCGCGAACCCCGATGGCACGGACACGGCCACGGATGGGGCATGGGCGCGCGGCGTGCCGCATGCGGATGGCCTCCAGCTGGGCACGGCCATCAGCGGCCGGGCCGTCCTGGCGACGGGGCTGAACATCGGCCACGACCTCGACGGTGGGACGACAACGGTGCGATCACCGCTCATCAAGGTGCCGGCCGCCGGCGCGACGCTCCACCTGCGCTACTGGTTCGGCAGAGGCCCGGACGCGGGGGTTGCCGATTCCTTCGTCGTGCGGCTGGCGGGACCCGGCGGTGCTCCGGTAGCAACCGCGCTCACCCTGAACGGCGACGGGAGCGCTCACACCAGCAACTGGCAGACGCTCACGTACTCGATTCCGGCCGCGCTGGACGGCACGAACGTCTCAGTCGAGCTTCAGGCGACCGACGGAGGCCTCGACTCGACCCTGGACGCCGGCGTCGACCAGGTGCGCATCACCGCTCCCTAGCCGGAGGGCTCACGGGCTCCAGAATGCCCTGGAGCCGTCTGCAAACGGGCGCGGATCGGTGCTGCCATCGGCCGGGATGATGGCAGGGTGGAAAGCGCCCGATGAATCGAACAGCGGCAGGACGATGGACGTGCTGTCGGGCGACCACAGCGAGTGACTCAGGGCGTACTGGTCGAAATAGGGCAGGAGCTGGCTGATGAACGGATCGCCCAGCTGCACGACGCGCTCGGACCGGACCTTCCCGGTCGACACGTCGACGAAGGAGAGCCCAACCGCGGAGCCAGGGGCGTCACTGGTGGCGCCGGTTCTCGGGTCGGGGAGCCGGGCGACAGCCAGCGGGGCATCTCCCACGTCGGCTGCGGGGCCCTGGCCTGGACCGAGCACGTGGAGGGCCGCGATCGTCTTGCCGTCCGGAGCCCAGAAGAAGCCGACCACCGAGCCTTCGACCAGCGTGCGCACGATGCCGGTGGCCGGATCGACCAGCCGAAGTGGGCCGACTGGCAGCTTGAGCGCCTCGGCGGCCGGATTGTCGCCAACGACGGTCGCGAGCGAGTCGCCCGTGGGATCGAAGAGCATCGCCGCCGGTCCGAAGGCCGGCAGCCGCCTGGTCGTGGACCCGTTCGAGGCTGTCACCACGACGTCGCCGGTCGTGGCCGTGTCGGACGTCGCGTAGGCGAGATAGCGGGCGTCGTGACTGAAATTTGCCGTCCGGAAGAGCCCCTTCGCGTCGACCGGTGCCCCGACGGCTCGACCACCCGGGCCTACCTGCCCGACGAACGCGTCGGCTCCGCCACCGACATGCAGCAGGGCCCGGTTGGCGTTCACCCATTGGAAGTAGAGCGGGGCTCCGCGCCGGACGATGGAGGCGGTGTCGCTGCCGCCGAGTAGCGTGCTCCCGTTGACAGGGGCGACCCGCAGCGCCAACTCCGTGGGCTCCTGCGTCAGGAAGCTCACCTGGCGGCTGTCCGGGGTCCAATAGACGTAGAAGGGCGGCTGATCCGAGCTGCGATAGACGACCGTCGGGGCCGTCGCAGCACCGGCGCTGCGCCTGACCTTGAAGACGTAGATCGCGCTATCCGTCTCATGCTGGCCGACGGCCGCGATGTGCGAGCCATCCGGCGACCAGGCGGGGAACCCGAACGCGACACCTGGCGCGGGGTACGAAGCGCGCGAGCCGCCGTTGCTGTCGAGGGTGAACAGGGCGCCACTCGCGTCCACGATGGCGATGAGCCCGGGGAGGAGCGGTCCGGAAGCCACGGCGGATGGAGATGGGCCGGGTGTCGTTTCAGCTGGGGCCGTCTCAGCCGGGGCCGTTTCAGCCGGCGCTGACGCGGTCACCTCGCCCGGGAGGCTGGCTGCAATCCGGGCCGATGGAGACGCGGACGCCTCGGCGGCGCCGTGCAGCCCCCCGCCGAGGGCGAACGCTCCGAAGGCCAGCACGCCGACGGCGAGGACCACCACGACCGCCAGCCACGGACGAGTGCCCCGGCCGCGGCGCCCAGTGGTGGGCGCCTGCCACTCTCCGCCGAGTCGAGGGTCAGCCATCGGGCCACGATACAGCGAGGATGATCGGAGTCATGGAAGCTCTACGGAACTCGGGCGTTCGGCGGTTTTCTCATGCGGGCCTCCGCGGGCGGGCCGTCGACTTCCGGGTACACTCCCCATCGCCCACGCGCTCGGCGTCGACCCGACGTCCGCCTCGCGACTCGCGGTGGCCTTAGCTCAACTGGCAGAGCATCGGATTGTGGCTCCGAAGGTTACGGGTTCAAGCCCCGTAGGCCACCCCAAGCCTCCCGTCCATCTGGCGACAGAAGCCCTGAGCGCAGGAGCGGGCGCGGGCAGTCAGCCGCGGATGCCAACCGAGGCGATGCCACCGATCAGTCGCTTCTGGGCGGCGAAATAGATAACGAGCGGCGGGATGATCGCGATCAGGTTGGCGGCCATGAGAGCATTCCACTCGGTTCCAACACGGCTCACTTTAGTGGCAAGTGCCACCGCGACAGTGTACGAATCCGGGTCGTTGAGATAGAGGAGCGGGCCGAAGAAGTCGTTCCAGACCCCGAGAAAGGTAAAGACGGCGACGACGGTCAGCGCCGGCGCCGTGAGTGGCAGGATGATGTGGCGATAGATGGCCCAGTGGCCTGCGCCGTCGATCCTGGCCGCCTCGTCAAGGTCGCGCGGAATGGTGCGCATGTACTGGCGCAGCAGGAAGATGAAGAAGGCGTTTCCGAGGAACGCGGGCACGGTCAGGGGCAGATATGTATCGAACCACCCGAGGTGAAAGAACACCAGGAACTGGGGGATGAGCAGCACCGGCGCCGGCAGGAGCATCGTCGCGAGCAGCAGGCCGAAGAGCACCCTGCTACCTCGAAACCGCAAGCGTGCAAACGCATAGGCAATGACTGAGTTGGAGATCACGGCCCCCGTCACATTCACCAGGACGAGGAAAGCCGTGTTCAGGGCGTACCGCAGATAGGGCTCGTCCGGGTTGGTGAGGACCCGCACGAAGGTGTTCCAGTCCCAGTAGCGCGTCGGGAAGAACTCGGGTGGCGTCGTGAATACCGGTGCGTTGTCCGGTTTCAGCGCCGCGGTCAACATCCAGCCGATCGGCAGAAGGATGAAGAGGCCGAGGAGCGACAGGAGGCCGTAGACGAACGCCGCGTGCGCGAGGCGCTGGGGCCTGGGCAGGCGATGTCGCGGGTGGGTGCCGGCCCGAGCACGAACCAGCGGCGCGGCACTCACTCGGCGGGCTCCGTCTCATAGAAGACGAAACGCCTTTCCAGCTTCAGCGTCAGCCAGACCATGCCCACGCCGATCACCGTGAGAATCCAGGACAGGGCCGCCGCGTAGCCCAGCTGCCCCTCCAGAAAGCCTTTCCGATAGAGATACAGCATGTAGAAGAGCAGCGAATCAGCGGGGCCACCGCTGTGGGCGCCACCGCTGATCACGAAGATCGGCCCGAAGACGAGCAACCCGTCGATGACCAGGTTCACAACCACGAAGAAGAGCGTTGGAGACAGCATCGGCAGGGTCACGTGCCTGAACTTCGCGAATGGACCCGCTCCGTCAATCGAAGCGGCCTCGTAGAGGTGCGGAGGGATGTTCTGCAGGCCCGCGAGGAAGATCACAGCCCCTC
>JBBRYO010000077.1:0-13350 GCA_038237595.1 Candidatus Limnocylindrales bacterium
GAGGGTCCGCAGCGCGGCGTTGCGTTCGTTGGGATCCACCTGGGAGCGGCCTGCGCGGTCGCTCGCGATGGCGCTGGGCTACTTCTTCTGGGGGACGTTACCCGAGACGTTCATGCGATGACCCTCGGTGTCGTCACCGTCGTCTGACTCGCGCACGAGGGGTCGGTTGCCGCCGCCGCTGGGGCGAAGGCCGTGGCCCTCGGTGTCGTCGTCCGACGCCCGGACCAGTGGCCGGTTGCCGCCGCCGCTCGGGCGAAGGCCGTGGCCCTCGGTGTCGTCGTCCGACGCCCGGACCAGCGGCCGGTTGCCGCCGCCGCTCGGGCGAAGGCCGTGGCCCTCGGTGTCATCGTCGGATTCCTTGGGGATCGGATGGCCGCCGCTCACGCGGAAGCTGTGCCCCTCGGTGTCCTGATCGTCGTCCTGTCGCTTGTCGTTCATGTCGATCCTCCCTGATCGTGCCTGCTTGTCCGATTCCCCCGACTCGCGCCCTGCGGAATCGCCGGAGGTCATGTGGCCTTCAACGTCGTCCTCATCGGAGGCCATCTCGCCGCCGGGGCGGACAGAGAAACCTTCACCGGGCCCGAACTTCTTTCCAAAACCCATCTGTCGTTCCTCCAGGTCGATGGCGGATCTCAGATCCACCTCGGCCCTCAGAGTATGCGCCCGGCCGATCCGCCCCAATGAGACAGCGGACACCGGGAGTGTCGGCCGCGCGACAGTGGCGACGGCCATCGAGCGACACCTCTAGCGATTCGCATGGCGCTCAAGGGCGTCGACGTCGGGGATGGTCAGCGTGTCGCGCTCGATGACGACCATGCCTTCCTCCACGAGGCCGCTGAGCAGCTTGTTCACGCTCTGGCGGGTCCCGCCGATCATGGCCGCGAGGTCCGACTGCGTGTAGGGCCAGTCGAGGGAGACCTCCTTCGAGGTGGCGTCCTTCTCGCGTGCCAGCCGGCTGAGGCGCATCGCAAGGCGCCCGGGAAGATCGAGAAAGTGGAGTTCCTCCACGTGGCGGGTGATGCGCCGCAGCTCGTGGGTCAGGCCGGTCAGGAGCGCGTCACGAAGTCCGGGATCGCGATCGAGCAGCTCCCGGAATGCGACGCGCGGCAGCGCCATCGTTTCGACCGGCTCGAGCGCCACGACCGAAGCGGAGTGGGGCGCTCCGTCGAGCAGCGACAGCTCCCCGAAGAAATCACCGGGCCGCAGCGTGGCGATGATCGCCTCGTCTCCCTCGGCCGAGGGCAGCACGATCTTGACCGTGCCACTGGCCACGACGTGGAGAGAATCACCCGGATCGCCCTGGTGGAAGATCACCTCGTTCCGGCGGAAGCGGCGGCGGCGCAGCTGCCTCGCCACCTCCCGCAACGACGTCTCGTCGACGTCACGAAAGAGCGCGCACTGGCGCAGGCTCTCGACGGCGAAGGTCTCGTCCATGGCCCCCTGGTGCTAGCCCCCCACGCTGCCGCCACGATGGGCGTCAAGAAGGGGAAACGTCAAGCCCGAGCTGGACGCGACGAGCTCCAGGAAGTCGGCTTTGTCGAGGGCGAGGAGCGTGCCCGGCGTGGTGGCGGTGACCGTCGCGGTGCGCGGCACCCCGGTCAGCAGGCCGATCTCACCGAAGACCTCCTCCTCGCCCATGGCGCGCAGCACCTTCGGCGCACGGCCGCCGTCCGAAACCTGGGTCACCTCCACCGTTCCGTCAACGATCACGTAGAAGCGGTCCGCCTCGTCGCCCTGGCGGACGATCACCTGGCCGGGCGCGACCTTGACCACCGACGCCCGCCGCTCGGCGCGCTCCAGGGCCGCCGGCGACAGGCCGCTGAAGATCGGCACGCGTGAGAGGCTGGCGCGCACCTTGTCCTCGAGAGGCGCCTGCACGGCCCAGTGGCCGAGGAGCGGCGTGGTGATGGCCGCCGTGACCACCAGGGCCACGCCGGAGACCAGCAGCACCGTGCCGAGCCCGTAGTACTCGACCGCCGTCGGCAGGATGAGCGACCCGGCCGCGAACGCGAGCACGCTGATCGTCTCGACCACGCCGATCGCGCGGCCGCGGGCAACGTCTGGCACGATTCGCTGGAACAGTGTCGTGGCCACGACCGACATCAGGAGCGAACCAACCGCGGACGCTCCCACGGCCAGCATCGCGACCAACAGCGACGAGCTCTGGCCGAGGACGACGACGCTGACGGCCAGCACCGCTGCACCGAACAGGAGCGGAGGCGCGAGGCGCCGCCGCAGGATCAGCGTCCCCGAGACGAGTGCGCCTATCAGCCCGCCCACGCCGACCGCCGCATTCAGGGCACCGGTCCCCTCCTCGCCCGCGCCGAGCAGGTCGAACGCGATCACGACCGTCAGCACGCCGACCCCGCCGAACACGAAGCTCTCAACGACGTCCATGGCCATCAGGGCGCCGATCGGTCGGGCGATCGCGCGCCACGAGAACGGTGCCTCCGTCGCCGAGTCGCCGGCCGAGCCGGCGTCGGCCGGTGGCATTACGCCCTCAGCCGATGCCGGGGATTCGCCGGCACGGGGGTCCGGAGTACGACCCTGAGCCCCCGCCTGCTCGCGATCGGGATGCAGCTGCCCGGCACGGGACGGGGGCAACCGCCAGAGGATCGCGGCAATCACGACGAACGAGGCCGCGTTGACGAGAAAGGCCACCGTCAGGTCCGAAACGGAGATGATGATGGCCGCGAGCGCCGGGCCCACGATGAAGGCGATGTTCTCCAGGGTCGCGTAGGTCGTGTTGGCGGGCCCCAGGTCCGCCTCGTCTCCGACCAGCGTCGGCAGGTACGAGCCGATCGCCGGTCCGAAGAAGGACGAGAAGCAGGTGGCCACGATGGTGATCGCGACGATCGCCTCGATCGAACCGTTGGTTGCCACCAGCCACGCCAGCACAAGCATGCAGAGCCCGCGCGCGAGGTCGGTGACCAGCAGGATCAGCCGCCGGTCGACGCGGTCGGCCAGGATGCCCGCCGGCACCGACAGGAAGACGTACGGCAGGATGCGCGCCGCCCCGACCACGCCGAGCAGGACTGCGTCGTGGTTGCTGCGGTCGTAGACGATGATCAGCAGCGCGACCAGGTAGAGCCAATCGCCGATCGAGGAGACAAATTCGCCGAGCAGCAGTCGCGTCAGGTGCCGGTTGGCGAGGACACGGCGATAGACGCCCAGTACGGACGACATCGGCTCCTCCGTTCCCTCCTGGCGCAACCTATCCCTGTCGGCCACTTTACAGGCTGGGCGTCGGACAAACCGTTGACTTCCGACGTGCCGAGCACGAGGCTATTGGAGGAGTCCCGGCCGGGCAGGCTGAGTCGGGCAAGCGTCTCAACAGGGAGTCCCAACATGCCGCACAAGATCCCCAAGGCAGACGAGCCGCAGGCGCCGGACGACGGCAGCGGCACGGACGCGATGGACACCGAGGGTCACAGCCTCTGGATCAACCCCAGCGCGGGCCGCGAGATGGTCCGTGGCCGCAACGCCGACATCGAGCGGCAGGTGCGCGACCGCCAGCGCGAGAAGGACGCCAAGAAGAAGCGCTAGGCGCTTCGATCGCGATCTGAATCTTGACGACCGGGCCTCACGGCCCGGTCGTCCTGTGTCCGGTCCTGTGAGCGCTGCCGCTAGCCGGCGTCGGTCCCGGGGTCCGGGGCGGCGTCCGTCGGATTCGCCGCGTCGTCCGCGCTGGCTCCGTCGTCGGAGGCTGTCTTGCCGCGAGCCACGTCGGCGGCGCGCGACTGGCGGATGTCGGAGGCGAAGTCGCGGCCCTTCGAGGCCACCACCTTGCCGACCTGGTCGGTCTTGTTCGCGACCTTCTGGGCGATCGGCCCGGCATGCACGGCCGCCGACGCGGCAAGCTCGGCCGCCTTGGCAGCGACCTCCTTGAGGGCCGGCGTGGCCGCGGTCGCGACCTGCTCGATCATCTGCTGAAGCTGCGTCACCATCGCCTGCACGTCGACCGAGCGACCGCTGGCCGGCTCCTGCTCGGGCTGGGGCTCCGGGGGCTGCTGCTGCTCTTCGTCCATCGATCTTCTCCTCCGTGGCGGCGGGGCTCGCCTTCGGCCACGTCCACGGCGAGTCTAGGCTGGTCGGGGCGGAAGCGCCGTGCCGCGGCCTGGAAGAACCGTTGCAGATCAGTGCCGGAAGTGGCGCACTCCGGTGAAGATCATCGCGGCGTCGAAGCGGTCCGCGGCCGCGATGACGTCCGGGTCGCTCTTCGAACCTCCGGGCTGCGCGAAGGCGGTGACGCCCGCCGCGGCGCAGACCTCGAGCGCGTCAGAGAACGGATAGAAGGCATCCGAGGCACAGGCGGCGCCGCGGGCTCGCTCGGCGCCGGCCTTCTCGACGGCGAGGCGGGCACTGTCGACCCGGCTCATCTGACCGGCGCCGACACCCACCACCGCGCGATCCCGGACGAGGACGATCGCGTTCGAGGCCACGCGCCGGCCGACGCGCCACGCGAAGTCGAGATCGGCCAGCTCCGCCGGCGTCGGCGCGCGCCGGGTGACGGTGCGCCACGTAGCAGGATCGTCGGGCAGCGAATCCGCCTCGGTGGCGAGCACCCCGCCTCCCGCGGTCCGGAACTCCACGGTCATGGGCGGAAGCGACAGGAGTGAGGGATCGGCAAGCAGGCGCAGATTGGGTTTCGCGGCGAGGAGTGCCAGCGCGCCCGGTTCGAACGACGCCGCCACCACGACTTCCAGGAAGAGGCTCGTCAGGCATTCGGCGAGTGATGCGTCGACCGTGCCGCGGACGGCGACCACGCCGCCGAAGGCGCTTACCGGGTCCCCTGCCAGGGCCGCGTCCCACGCCGAGCGCAGGTCGGCTGCCTCTGCCGCCCCGCACGGGTTGCCGTGCTTCACGATGACGATCGCGTCCCCGCGCAGGTCGCGCGCCAGGTTAACGCCGGCCGCGGCGTCGAGCAGGTTGTTGTAGCTGAGCGCCTTGCCCTGGAGGGGATCCGCGCCCGCAGCGAAGGGCCCGTTCGCGGCCGGCGTGCCGGGCACGCGGTAGAGCGCGGCGGCCTGGTGCGGGTTCTCACCGTAGCGCAGCCGCTCCGCCAGCTCGAGATGCAGGTCCAGCGACGCCGGCAGCGGGTCACGGCCGTCGGCCGACCCAGACGCGGAAGCAGCCTGGAGGAGGCGCCGGGCCAGCTCTCCCGCGATGAGGGTGTCGTACGCGGCGGTCAGCTCGAAGGCGCGGACCGCGAGCGAGCGACGGGTCTCGTCGGACAGCTTCCCCTTGGAGCGCAGCTCCCCCAGCACGTCGTCATACGCGGCGACGTCGGTGACGATCCCGACGCTGGCGTGGTTCTTCGCCGCCGCCCGGACCATCGTCGGGCCGCCCACGTCGATCTGCTCGATCACGTCGTCGTCGGTGGCGCCCGGCTTGGCGATCGCCACGGCGAACGGGTACAGGTTGGAGACGACCAGCTCGAATGGTTCGATCGCCGCGGCCGCGAGCTGCGCCCGGTGGCCGGCCAGCCTGAGGTCGGCGAGGAGGCCAGCGGAAACGCGCGGGTGCAGCGTCTTGACGCGCCCGTCGAGCATCTCCGGAAAGCCGGTGACCGCCGACACGTCGGTGACCTCCAGCCCTGCGTCGCGCAGGGTGCTGGCGGTCCTGCCCGTGGACACGAGCTGGAAGCCCAGCTCCGCGAGGCCCTGCCCCAGCTCCACGATCCCGGTCTTGTCGTAGACCGACAGCAGCGCCCGCCGTGGAATGGCCACATCGGCGGCCGCCTCCCGATCCAGGAAGACGCGACCCGCCTCGATGCGCAACGCCCCGGCCATGGCGAGCGCGACGCATTGCGGCAGGAGACGGTGCTCAACCGCATGGATGCGCGCCGCCAGGGAGTCGAGATCGTCGGTCGGCAGCACGGGCACGGCTTCCTGGGCCACGATCGGGCCGCCGTCCACCGTCTGGTCGACGTAGTGGACGGTCACGCCGGTCACCCGCACCCCCGCGTCGAGCGCGTCACGGATGGCGTCGCTGCCGGGGAAGGCGGGCAGCAGCGCCGGATGGACATTCAGGATCCGGCTTGCGAACCTGGTCAGGGGCTCGGGGCCCAGGACGCGCATGAACCCGGCAAGGACCAGCACCTCGGGGTGAGCCGCTGCCACGGCGAACGTGAACGCCGCATCCCACGCAGGCCGATCGGCGTGGTCCGCGGGCCTCACCACAGCCGTTGCGATGCCCCGCTTCTCGGCAAACTCAAGCGCCAGGCAATCGCGATCGGCGACCACCAGCACGATCTCCCCGCCGAGCCCGCCGCGACGCTGGGCGGCCACCAGCGCGCGAAGATTGCTCCCCTGCCCCGAGACCGCGACGGCGATGCGTCCGGCGGTCACGCCGCGTCCTCCTCGTAGCGACCGGGTCCCAGCTCCGCTGCGCGCTGGACCTCGCCCATCTTCCAGGCCGGCAGTCCCCGCTCGGCGAGCCAGCCCAGCGCAACCTCGACGGCGGCAGGCTCGACCACGGCAGCCATGCCGATGCCGGCGTTGAAGGTTGCCCGAAGCTCGGGCCCGGACAGGTCGGCAAGCGCCGCCACTACCCTGAATATCGCAGGAAGCGGCCAGTCGTCGGGCCGTACCCGGATGCCGAGCCCGGCGGGGACGGCGCGCGGCAGGTTGCCCGGCAGGCCCCCGCCGGTGACATGCGCGAGGCCAGAGAGCCGCAGGCCGCCGGAGCCGAGGGCCGAGCGCAGCTCCAGGACGTCGCGAGCGTAGATCCGGGTCGGCGTCAGGAGCACGTCGCCCAGGGTCGAAGCGGTGACCGTTGGTTCTTCGGCCAGCAGCCCTGCCGCCGCGGCCGTCCCGAGCGTGCCGGCAACCACGTCGCGGAATGGCGTGCCCAGGTCCAGCCCGCGTCGCGCCACGGTCGCCCGGACGAGCGAGTACCCGTTGGCGTGGAGGCCGGACGAGGCGATCCCGATGACCGCGTCACCGACCTCGGCCGTATAGCCGTCCAGCAGATCGCTCCGTTCGACGATTCCCACGCAGAACCCGGCGAGGTCGAAGGCGTCCGGTTCCATGAGGCCCGGGTGCTCCGCGGTCTCGCCACCGACCAGCGAGCAGCACGCCTCGTCGCAGCCGGCGGCGACGCCGCGGACCAGCTCGGCGATGGCCTCCGGGTCCACGCGGCCCGCGGCGATGTAGTCGAGGAAGAGGTACGGCCGCGCGCCGTGGCAGACGACGTCGTCAGCGCACATCGCGACGAGGTCGCGGCCGATGGTGCCCAGACGGCCAAGCTGCCGAGCGATCTCGGTCTTGGTGCCCACCCCGTCGGTGGCGCTGACCAGCACCGGTTCGCGCATTCCCGGTGGGATTGGCACGGCCGCGGCAAAGCCACCCAGCCCGCCGAGCAGATCCGCCATCGCCGCGCCGCCGCCCCCCCGGCGGCCGGACAGCTCCTCGCGGATGAGCTCGACGGCGCGCTCTCCCGCCGCCACGTCGACACCCACCTCCGCGTACGCGCTGCGCGCCTCGCCGTCCCCGGTTGCCACGGACGCTGCGTTCAGCCCCGGACTTCCAGGGGTTCGCCCTCGAGGACAAACTTGTGGGATATCGCGTCGTACGGGACGGGCACGGGGTAGTTCCCGTCGAAGCAGGCGAAGCAGAAGCGCTCGCGCGGCAGGTCGATCGCGTCGAGGACGCCGCCGATCGAAAGATAGGCCAGCGAATCGGCGCCCAGGAACTCGCGGATCTGCTCGACGTCCAGGCGCGAGGCGATGAGCTCCGTCTCGATCTGGGTGTCGATCCCGTAAAAGCAGGGGTGGAAGATCGGCGGCGCGCTGATGCGCAGGTGGACCTCGGCGGCTCCGGCTCGTCGCAGCAGCGACACGATCTGCTTGGTCGTGGTCCCGCGCACGATCGAATCGTCGACGACGACCAGGCGCTTGCCCCGCACCTCCTCGCGAAGCGGGCTCAGCTTGACGTTGACGCCCCGCTGGCGCATCGACTGGCTGGGCTGGATGAACGTCCGTCCGGCGTAACGGTTCTTGACCATGCCCTCGCGATAGGGAATGCCGCTTGCCTCGGCGTAGCCGGCCGCGGCGGGAGCGCCGGTGTCGGGGACCGGCATGACCATGTCGGCGTCGGCCGGCGCCTCGCGGGCGAGTGCCTCACCCATGCGCCGCCGCACGTGGTAGAGGTTGCGGCCGAGCATGTACGAATCGGGCCTGGCGAAGTAGATGAGCTCGAACACGCAGAGGCGCTCGTGCCCTTCCGCGAAACGAACCGAGCGAGGTCCGCCCGGCTCGCCCAGGATCAGCATCTCGCCGGGAGCCACGTCCCGGACGTAGTCGGCGCCGAGGGCATCGAGCGCCGCCGTCTCGGAGGCCAGCACCCAGCCGTGCGTCCGGGGCAGCGGCTCCGACGACGGCCCGAGGGAGTCCCAGGGCAGCGGGAACGAGGCGGTTTCGAGATCGGGCTGCGACGGCGCCAGGGCTTCGCCGACCACCGGCTCGGCGGGCAGCCGGCCGAGGACGAGCGGCCGGAAGCCGTAAGGGTCACGCACGCCGATGACGCGATGCTCGTCCATCGTCACGAGCGAATACGCGCCAGAGACGCGCGGCAGCACCCGCTGGAGCGCCTCGACCAGATCCCCGGCCGGCTCCTCCGCCAGGAGCGCCGTCAGGAGATCAGTGTCGGACGTGCCGACAAGGCGTGCCCGACCGCCGGGAAGCATGGCGAGCAGCGCACGCGTGTTGACGAGGTTGCCGTTGTGGCCAATCGCCACGGTGCGCCGCGGTCCCAGTCGGAAGGTTGGCTGGCTGTTCTCCCAGACCGTCGAGCCGGTCGTGGAATAGCGGCAGTGCGCGATCGCGAGATCGCCGCGCAGCGACGCGAGGCGTCGCTCCTCGAGCACCTGCGCGATCAGGCCGAGGTCCTTGTAGACCATCACGCCCTCGCCGTCGCTCACGGCGACGCCGGCCGACTCCTGGCCGCGATGCTGGAGCGCAAACAGGCCCAGGGCGGCAATGGCCGCCGCTTCCTGGCCGGGTGCGTGGACGCCGACGATGCCGCACACGGTCAGCGGGCCCCGGCCGGGTGGGCGGCTGCCGGCGCGTATAACAGCCAGGTCTCATCACCAAGCGCGCGCGGCAGGCCGGCATCCCAGGCATGGCGCAGCTCGGAGAGTGGCTCGTCGAGCTCGTCGGCCACACCGGCACCCCGCGATTCCGCGGCACCCGTCGCCCCCTCGCCGACGAGCCGGATCCGGAGGCGATCGCCGCCGACCTCGCCGAGCCGTCGGCAGGGCAGGCCGTGCTCCGCGGCGAGCGCCGCCGCCGAGCTCCATCGATCCGGCGATGTGCTGACCACCACCCTGCTGGGGCCCTCGCCGAAGAGCTCGACGGCCGGCGGCGCCGCGACCGGCAGCTCCAGGTCCGCGCCGAGGCCGCTCCAGATGCCGCACTCGGCGATCGCAACGGCCAGCCCGCCGCCGCTGACGTCCTGGGCCGAGCGGAGCAACCGGGCGTCGGTCGCGGCCAGCAGGAAGCCCTGCAGGTCCGCCTCGCGCTGGAGGTCGATCGCAGGCGGGCGGTCGTCGGCGGCGGTACCGGCGATCTCCGCGTAGATCGAACCGGCCAGGCCCGGCACCGTCTCACCGATCAGTCCCACCACGTCACCGACGGCGCGGAAGGCCGGCCCGACGCGCCGCTCCACGTCGTCCAGCAGCCCGACGACGCCGACCTGGGTCGTCGGCACGATGGCGCCAACCGACGACTCGTTGTAGAGGCTGACGTTCCCTCCCGTCACTGGCAGGCCGAGCGCACGGCACGCGTCGCCGAGGCCGCGAACGGCCTCCTTGAGCTGCCAGTAGGCCTCCGGGCGCTCCGGGTTGCCGAAGTTGAGGCAGTTCGTGACGCCGAGCGGCCGTGCACCGGTGATTGCCACGTTCCGCGTGCACTCAGCGACCGCAAGGGTGGCACCCAGCCATGGGTCCAGCGCGCCCACGCGGGCAGTGGCGTCGGTGGCCATCACCAGCGCCTTGCGCGTGCCCTTGACTCGCAGCATGGCCGCCGCGTGGTCGCTCCCCTCGACGGTGTCCGCGCCCACCGTTGCGTCGTAGCGCGTGGTCACCCAGGCACGGCTGGACAGGTTCGGGTCCCCGAGCAGTGCCTGGAGCACGAGCCCCGGATCCATGCCGCGCTCCGGCAAGCCGTCGTGCGGCAGCTCGGTGGCGCCCGGGGCCGGGGCGGCGCGGCGATGCGTCGGCGGCGAGGCGAATCGGTCGTAGACGATGGCGTCGCTGGTGAGGGCACGCGCCGGGATGCGGGCGATCTCCCGGGATGTGGGCAGCGGCCAACCCTCGGCGTCGACGCCCCCGGTGATGACCGTGATGTCACCGTCGTCGGTGACCCGTCCGATGACGGCCGCTGGCAGGTTCCAGCGCCGGCAAACGGCGAGCACCTCGGGCAGCCGCGCCGGCTCCACGATGGCGAGCATCCGCTCCTGCGACTCGCTGATCATCACCTCGAAGGGAGCCATGCCCGGCTCCCGGCGCGGGATCGCGTCGAGGTCGATGCGGATGCCGGTACCACCGCGGTCAGCCGTCTCGGACGTCGCGCAGGTGATGCCCGCCGCGCCCAGGTCCTGGAGACCGGCGACGAGGCCGCCCTCGATCAGCTCGAGGCTCGCCTCGATCAGCAGCTTCTCCGCGAACGGGTCGCCGACCTGCACCGTGGGCCGCTTGGCGCCCGATTCCTCGCCGAACGTGGCGCTCGCGAGGACCGACGCACCGCCGATCCCGTCCCGTCCTGTAGCCGAGCCGAAGAGGACGGCCAGGTTGCCCGGGCCTGGTGCGGCGGCACGCGTGAGGTGGCGCTCCTCGAGGAGGCCGACCGCCATGACGTTCACGAGCGGGTTCTCCGCGTAGCTCGGGTGGAAGACGAGCTCGCCGCCGACCGTCGGCACGCCCACGCAGTTGCCGTAGCCGCCGACGCCACCCACGACCCCGCTGACGAGGTGGCGCGTCCGCGCGGTCGCCGGGTCGCCGAAGCAGAGCGCGTCGAGCACCGCGATCGGTCGGGCGCCCATCGTGAAGATGTCGCGCAGGATGCCGCCGACGCCCGTCGCGGCGCCCTGGTACGGCTCGACAGCGCTGGGATGGTTGTGCGATTCGAGCTTGAAGGCAACCGCCAGCCCGTCGCCGATGCTCACGACGCCGGCGTTCTCTCCGGGACCCGCCACCACCCCGGCCCCCGACGTCGGGAGCGTCTTCAGCAGCGTCCGGCTGCTCTTGTACGAGCAGTGCTCGCTCCACATGACACTGAACATGGCGAGCTCCAGGTCATTGGGCTCGCGATCGAGGCGCGCGCGGATCGCGTCCAGCTCTTCATCCGTGAGGCCGAGAGCGCGGTGGAGCTGCGTCACTTCGCGCTCGGCAACGGCCATCAGGCGGGGACCCCCACCAGGCGTGGTTGGGACGCCCCGGCGTCGGCGTTCGCGGCCGCGGCGACGCTCTCTACCAGCGAGCGGAAGAGCAGCATCCCGTCGTCCGACCCGAGGAGCGGCTCCGAGGCACGCTCCGGGTGCGGCATCAGGCCGCAGACGTTGCCCCTCTCGTTGATCACCCCCGCGATGTCGCGCGCCGACCCGTTGGGATTGCCCTCGGGCGCGGCGTAGCGGAAGACCACCCCGCCGCGTGCCTCGAGCGCGTCGAGGTCCGACTCCGGCAGGAAGTAGCAGCCCTCCCCGTGCGCAACGGGCATGCGCAGGGTTCGTCCCTCGGGTATGGCCGAGGTGAACGGCGTGTCACCGCGCTCCACCGCCATCCGCACCCAGCGATGCTCGAAGCGGAGGGACGTGTTGCGCAGCAGCGCGCCGGGCACCAGCCCCGCCTCGGCCAGGACCTGGAAGCCGTTGCAGATCCCGAGCACCAGCCCGCCGCCGGCGGCGTATTCGCGGACGGCGCCCATGATCGGGCTGAAGCGCGCCAGGACCCCGGCCCGCAGGTAGTCGCCGTATGCGAAGCCGCCGGGCAGGATCACCACATGCGAGCCGGACAGGTCCGGCGTCTCGTGCCACAGCGCGGTCGCCTCTGCGCCGGCCAGCGTCGCGGCGTGGAGCGCGTCGCGATCGCAGTTGGAGCCCGGGAAGACCACGACGCCGATCCTCATCGGGCGGCCTTCACGGACACGGCTCCGGGCGCGGCCCCGGCAGCTTGGGTTTCTGCACCGCCGGCCGTCGGGGCCTCGATCGACCAGGCCTCGATGAGCGGGTTCGCGAAGAGCTCGCCTGCCAGACGCTCTACGACGGCGCGTGCCGCCGACGCGTCCTCCGCCTCAACAGACAGTTCCACGCGGCGCCCGACACGCACACCGTGCACGGAGTCCACGCCCAGATGCGGCAGGGACGTTTCCACGGCACGCCCCTGCGGGTCGAGGATGCCCTCCTTGGGCATCACCGAGACGGCGAACCGGAAGCTGGCCATCAGCCGAGCGAGTCCTGCGCGAGATAGGCCGCGAACAAACCTCCGCTGATGCGCTCGAAGGCTTCGACGTAGCGAGCGCGAGTGCCGGCCACGACGTCGTCCGGGAGCTCCGGCCCCGGCGGCGTCTTGCCCCACTCCTGCGTCTCGAGCCAGTCGCGCACGAACTGCTTGTCGAACGAGGCCTGGGCGCGCCCCGGCTCGTAGTCCGACGCGTCCCAGAAGCGGCTCGAGTCGGGGGTCATGACCTCGTCGATCAGAATCAGCTCCTCCCCGCCGTCCGGGCGGTCGAGGAGGCCGAGCTCGAACTTGGTGTCGGCGAGGATGATCCCGCGCGTCTCGGCCAGCGCCGATCCCCAGCCGTACAGGTCGAGCGCGATCTGCCGGGCCTGGTCGGCGACCGTTCCACCCACCAGCCGCACGACCTCGTCGAAGTCGATGTTCTCGTCGTGGCCGACCTCGGCCTTGGTCGAGGGCGTGAAGAGGGGCTCGGGGAGGCGGTCGCTCTCGCGCAGGCCCGCGGGAAGCGGGATGCCGCACACGGCGCCGGTACGCCCGTAGTCCTTCCAGCCGCTGCCCGAGAGGTAGCCGCGCACGATGATCTCCACCGGCAGCGGCCTGGCCCGACGGCAGATCATGATCCGCCCGCGCAGGTCGTCGGCCTCGTCGGCGAAGACGTGCGGCAGGTCGCCGGGATCGACGCCGAGCAGGTGATTCGGGATCATGTCCGTGCTGTTCGCGAACCAGTAGCGCGACAGGCCGGTGAGCACGCGTCCCTTGTCCGGGATCGGCGTCGGCAGGACGACGTCGAACGCGCTGATGCGGTCGGAGGCGACCAGCAGCAGCCGGTCGCCGTCGAGCGCGTAGAGGTCGCGCACCTTGCCGGAGCGCAGAAAGCCTGTTTCGAGTGTCTCA
>JBBRYO010000078.1:0-13274 GCA_038237595.1 Candidatus Limnocylindrales bacterium
CTGACCGTGGCATACCGCGCGCGTCCCAGCAGAATCGCGCCGAAGCGTGGCAACGGGTATCGGCATCACCCCTCGACTGCCGGCCGTATCGCGATAGCGCGCGCCACGAGCCACAAGGCGAAGAGCGGCGGCGCCGGCGGCGTCATCGGGCTGATCGCCCTGGGCATGGTCTTCCTCGTGGTCGTGACGCTGGCGACGTCCGTGCTGGCCGTGGGTGGGGCAACCGTGTCGACGCTCGCCCAGCTCGAGGCAGGGCTGCCCGATGTGACGCTGTTCGACTCGATCACTTACCCCCAGCGGACCACGATCTACGACCGCACCGGCAAGGTCGAGCTGGCGCACTTCCAGGCCGAGAACCGCCAGGTCCTCACGTACGAGCAGATCCCGCAGCTCGTGCTGGACGCCACCGTAGCCACCGAGGATCACACCTTCTGGAGCAACGCCGGCTACGACCCACAGGCGATCCTGGCGGCCGTCTTCGCCCAGATCAGCGGCGCGGGCAACCGCGGCGGCGCCTCGACCATCACGCAGCAGCTGGTGCGCGCCAAGCTTCTCCCGCCGGAGCTTCTCGACCCCACCTACGACCAGAAGATCCGCAAGGCCAAGGAGATCATCCAGGCCGCCAAGCTCACGGAGTACGTCAACAAGACGTACGGGCAGGAGGGCGGCAAGGAACGGATCGTCACCGCCTATCTCAACCAGATCTTCTACGGCCACAACGCCTATGGGATCGGGGCCGCGGCGCAGGTCTACTTCGGCAAGTCGCTCGACCAGCTGACGCCCGCCCAGGCGGCGATCCTGGCAGCCATCCCGCAGACGCCGGCCTGCTACGACCTGTACCGCTGGGTGCCGCTCGACGAAAATGGCCAGTACGTCAAGAACGCCCAAGGCAACCTGGAGGTGCCGCTGACCGGCGCTTTGAAGCCAACTTCGGGCTGCACCAGCGACAGCACGAACATCGTGGACCGGCGCAACTTCATCCTGCGCGAGATGTGCACCTGCCCGAGCACCATCCCTCCGAACCCGGTCAGCTTCGGCCGCTGGATAAACCTGACGCAGGACCAGTACCTCCAGGCGATCAACGAACCGATCGTGCTGACGGGCGACAAGCCCAACTTCTTCACGGCGCCGCACTTCGTTTGGGCCACGAAGAGCCAGCTGGACCAGTTACTGATCGACCGCGACCCCGCAGAGACGGGTGGCTACAACGTGATCACGTCGCTTGATATGAACGCCCAGCGGGAGGCCGAGCGCGTCATCACCGCGGCCACGATCATTCCACAGCTGGGAACGGCGGCCTTCAACAAAGCCATCCGCAGCAACAAGCTAGGCGGCGATAGGAGCTGGATCACAAACCTCCGGGGCAAGGGCGTCTATGACGGCGCCATGACGGTCCTCGACTACAAGACCGGGGACGTCCTCGCCTACGTCGGCAGCGCCGGTTACTACCGCGACGACCTCCAGTCCCACAAGTTCGACCCCAAGTACGACGTGGCCGGCGTCGGCTACCGCCAGCCGGGATCGGCTTTCAAGCCGGTCGTCTATACGACGGCTTTCGACGAGCGCAAGATGACGCCCGGGTCGGTCCTGCTCGACGTCACCACGCCCTTTGGGCGCACCTGGGATCCGAAGGACGCGGACCTTCTCGAGCGCGGCCCGCTGCGCGCCCGGAAGGCACTCCAGTATTCGCTCAACATTCCCGCCATCCGGGCAATGGGCCGCGTCGGTCCGACCGCCGTCGACCAGGCGGCTGAGCGCGCGGGGATGACGTTCCCGGAGGGTTCCAACGCCCTCGAACTGGCGGGGCTGGCCGGTGCGATCGGAACGGTCGAGGTACACCAGATGGACCTCGTGGCCACGTTCGGTGCGTTCGGCGACGGCGGCGTCGTCACGGCGCCGCGCATGATCCTCTCGGTCACGGACTCCAGTGGCAACTCGGTCTACCAGGCGGGGGACCCGGTCAAGCGCCGTGTCTGGTCTCCCCAGGCAGCGTGGTTGATGGCCAACATCCTGGAGGGCAACACCAACCCGGCGGTCAACCTCCAATGGGGTCCGCGATTCCACATCAACAACGGGCCCGGCGGCGCGTACCGTCCGGCGGCCCTCAAGACAGGCACCACCAACGACGTCCGGGACATGTCCGCGTACGGCCTCTTACCGAAACCGAACAACCCCGATCAACCGGCCATCGCGCTCGGGGTCTGGATGGGCAACAGCAACCACACGCCGCCAACGGCCGGCACCCAGAACTTCTTCTCTTCAGATGGGCCCGGCGAGGTGTGGCACACCTTTCTCGAGGACTACATGCGCGGCAAGCCCGTCGCCGAGTTCGCGCGCCCCTCGAAGGGCCTCGTCCAGGAAACGACCGACGCGTATTCCGGCGGCCGCCCCGGGCCGTGGACCAGAAACACCGTGAGCGAGTGGTACATCCAGGGCACCGAGCCGAGCAGCCAGAACCCGATCGACCCGCCCGGCCTGCTCTACACGAAGCAGTGCGGCGCCTACTACGTCGATCCGGTCCAGGTCGAGAACCCCGGCGCGCCGTCGACCTGGATTGCGGCCGACAGGGACTGGGCCCGCCGCGCCGCGCGAGGCGTCGGTGTGGCATCGGGCCAGTTCGGGACGCGAACCTCATACCTGATCGGGCAGAGCAGCTGGGGCGGACCCATCTTCGACGGCACGTGCCTGGCGCCGACGCCGACGCCGCTGCCGGGAGGCGTCACGCCGCCACCGAATCCGACACCGACACCGAACGCCACCCCGCGCCACTCGCCGCGGCCCACGGCGACGCCGATTGCCACCCCACGCCACACGCCGAAGCCCACGCCGAAGGTGACCCCGCCGCCGACGGCCGCACCGACGCCGAAGCACACACACAAGCCGCCTCCCACCGCCTCGCCGTCGCCGCCGGCGGCGCCGGCCGCAGCCCAGCTCGCCTCGACGACGTCCGGCGACGCGCCCATCTCGTCGGGCGGCCGGGCTCCGTGGGACGTGTCCGGGCTCATCCAGCCTGGCGTGCTGCCGGAGCCGGTGGCGACTCATCCGGTGCGGCTCGGCCGGCGAAGACGCCGGCGCCACTGATGACGAACTTCGGCCAATCGACAACCGGCGGGGACTCCGCTACGTAGTCCCGTAACAAGACTGCAACGCAACGTGCTTCGTGCGGTCTTTGCCGCGGGCGGCGCGGATGCCAACGTCGGAACTGGCTGATGACCGCCGTCGCGCACGGTGCGGGGGGAGCTCATCTGGGCACAAGCGGGGGGCGTGAGGCTCAGATGCGTACCGAGGCGTGGCAGTGGTTTGTACGGGGGGTGGCACTGGCGTTTGCCGCTGCCATCGTGCTGGCCATCTCGGTCGCGTTCGTCAGCGCCGCCCATGTCGTCGTCTTGGTCGTCATAGCCGTGTTGCTCGCGTCGGGCCTGGAGCCTGCCGTCGGCTGGTTGCGGGCGCATACGCGCATGCAGCGTGGCATCACGATCCTGCTGGTCTACGCAGCCTTCTTCCTCCTCGTCGTCGTGTTGCTGGTGCTGGTCGTTCCCACGGCCGTCGGTCAACTTCAGGCGCTCGGCAATCGTCTTCCGCATCTTCTCGACCAGGTGCGCGACTGGGCAAAGACCCAGTCGCCTCCGGTTGCCGAGGGGATCGGCCGCATCCTCGACGCGATCGCCGCGACGACCTCCAAGGCGACCGGCTCCACCAGCCCCCAGGACCTCCTGAACGCCGGCGCGGCGTTGGCAGACGCGTTCATCTCGGTGTCAAGCGTGCTGGCGCTCGTCTTCTTCTGGCTCACCAGCCACCAGCACATGCAGCGCTTCGCGCTGGCACTGCTTCCCGCACCCAGGCGCCGGGGCGTTCGTGACGCGTGGAACGAGGTGGAGTCCCGACTCGGCCTGTGGGTCCGCGGCCAGCTGATCCTGATGGGCTTCATGTTGCTGGCGACTTCGATTGCCTACTTCCTGCTCGGGCTCGAGGGCGCGCTCCTGCTGGGACTGCTCGCTGGAATCGCCGAAGTAATCCCCATCGTCGGTCCGACGCTGGGCGCGATCCCGGCGCTGTTGGTGGCGGCCATTACCGGCCGCATCGAGCTGGTGCTGCTGGTGATCGCGGTCTATGCCGTCATCCAGATCGTCGAGGCGAACGTCCTGGTCCCGATCGTGATGCGCAGATCCATTGGGGTGCCGCCGTTCCTCGTCATTACGGCGTTGCTCGTTGGCGCCGCGGTTGGCGGGATCGTCGGCGCCTTCCTGTCCGTGCCACTGGCGGCCGCATTCACGGTGGTGCTCGAGCGCGCCCAGGCGCGTGAGTCGCCGGTGCCGCTGGATTCCGCCACGGCCGGCGAGACGCCCGAGGAGTCGGATCACGATCGGTTGGAGCAGGCAACCCCGGACAGTCCGGGCGCCGCGGCGCCCGGCTGACGGACGGCGTTAGGCTGGCGCCGATGCCGCTCGAAAGCTATCGACGCAAGCGCGACTTCGGCAAGACCCCTGAGCCGTCGGGCGATGCCTCGAGGGCGGCCGCGCCGCCGACGGGATCGCGCCGTTTCGTGGTGCAGCGTCACCGCGCCACGCGGCTGCACTACGACTTCCGGCTTGAGATCGACGGCGTGCTGATGAGCTGGGCCGTGCCGCGCGGCCCGTCGATGCGGCCGCTGGAGCGGCGCCTCGCCGCCCACGTCGAGGACCACCCGATCGAGTACTTCGACTTCGAGGGCGTCATTCCGCGCGGCGAGTACGGCGGCGGTGACGTCATCGTGTGGGACTGGGGAACGTGTGAGCCGGAGGAGACCGACGATCCCGGCGAGGCCGTCCGGAAGGGCGAGCTCAAGTTCGCGCTTCGCGGACAGAAGCTCAAGGGCCGCTTCGTGCTCGTGAGGACACGCTCGAGCGGAAGCGGCAAGGAAGACTGGCTCCTCATGCACAAGCGCGACGAAGACGCGGACACGGACTGGGACATCGATGCGTTTCCGAAGTCGGTCAAGAGCGGCCGCACGAACGACGAGGTCAAGGCCGGCGCCCCCGCGGTCTGGGACAGCAGCGCGCCGGCCGCCGAGGCGGAAATCGACCTGGCGGGCGCGAAGAAGACTCCCCTCCCCGACTTCGTGCCGCCGATGCTTGCCACTGCGATCGACAAGGCGTTCAGCGACGAGGAGTGGCTGTATGAACTGAAGCTCGACGGCTACCGCGTGGAGGCCGTCGTCAGCGACGGGCGGGTCCGTCTCTGGACTCGCAACAAACAGGACGCGGCGCGCTACTTCCCGGACCTGGCGGACGCCAGACCAACCTGGATCAACGCGACGAATGCCATCGTCGACGGCGAGGTCGTGGCGCTCAACAGCGAGGGAAAGCCGGACTTCAGCCTGCTCCAGGATCGCACGGGGATGCGCGGCTTCGCGAGCAAGCGCGGCGAGCGCACTCCGCGCGACCGATCTGGCAAGGACGAGGCGTCGGAGGAGCGTCCCAAGGCCCAGCTGGCCTATTTCCTGTTCGACCTGATCTATCTCGACGGGCAGTCCCTCGTCGACGTGCCACTCGAGGAGCGCAAGAAGCTCCTGAAGACTTCGCTCCGGGAGCACGCGGTCGTGCATTACGCCTCGCACATCGAGCGCGACGGAGAAGACTTCTACGAAGCGGCTCGCAAGCAGGGCCTCGAGGGTATCGTGGCCAAGTTGCGGCACAGCCGGTACGAGCCCGGCAGACGATCGAAGAGCTGGCTCAAGGTCAAGATCCGGCGCGACCAGGAGCTCGTCGTGATCGGCTATGAGCCGGGCAAGGGCAGCCACGCGGACCTGGGCTCGCTGCTCGTGGCGGTCTACGAGGGAGACGAGCTGCGCTACGCAGGCGAGGTCGGCAGCGGGCTCAACGAGAGCGTGCGCCGCGCCATCCGTGAGCAGCTCGACGCCCAGGCGCGTCCGGATCCGCCGGCCACGGGTGTGCACGCCATCCCCGGTGTCCATTGGGCCGAGCCAAGGATCGTGATCCGCGCCGAGTTCAGCGAGTGGACCAGCGACAACCTGCTGCGCCAGGCGGCCTTCAAGGGCCTCGAGGTTGGGCGTGACCCGACGTCGGTGCGCCGCGAGCGCCCCGAGGAGGCGGGGAAGGCGGTCGCCGCGGCCGAACGCGAAGCCGCTCCGGAGGCGAAGGTCGCGACCACTGATCCGGCCCCCGAGTCGTCGAGCGCCGAGTCGAAGGCAAAGCCCTCGGCAAGACGGTCGGCGAGATCGTCGGACAGGAAGGCGCCGGCGGCAAGCTCGGCGCCCTCGGCAAGACGGTCGGCAAAGGCGACGGCTTCAAAGCCCTCCCCTGCGCGAACCTCGGCTGCGGCGACGACAACCAGGGCGTCCGCGCCCGCCAAAGGCCGCGGAAGCGCCAAGAGCTCGGGATCGAAGGGGCTGAAGCTCGTTCGGTCGCCTGGGGAGGTTGGCGACCCGCCGGAGGCCGTCACGCAGGCCGAGCTCAACGAGCTCGACGCGATGACGAAGGATGGGCTCTGGAGCATCGGCGGCGTGCAGATCAAGCTGTCGAACCTTGACAAGGTCCTCTTCCCCGGAGCCGCCTTCACCAAGCGCGACCTGATCCGCTACTACGTGACCATCTCGCCGGTCCTGCTGCCATATCTGCGGAACCGGCCGCTCAATGTCGACCGCTGGCCGGACGGCGTCGACGGCCCGCACTTCTGGCAGAAGCAGATCCCCTCGCACGCGCCGCCTTGGATCGCTCGATGGGACTACCCGGAGGCGGGCAAGAACGAATCTCACACCTACGTGGTAGCCGACCGCGTCGCAACGCTGGCCTGGCTCGCCAACCAGGCCGTCATCGACCTCCATCCGTGGACCAGCCGGCTGCCCGACTGGTTCCGGCCGACGTACGCGCTGATCGACATCGACCCCGGCGAGAAGACCACCTTCGACCAGGTCGTGGTCCTGGCAAAGCTCTACCGCACAGCGCTGGGACACCTGGGGGTCACGGGCGTGCCGAAGGTCACCGGAAAGCGCGGGATCCAGATCTGGGTGCCAATCGCGCCGCGCTACACGTTCGACGAAACGCGCGACTGGGTCGCGGGCCTCTCGCGGGCCGTCGGGGGCATCGTCCCGGACCTGGTCAGCTGGGAGTGGGAGAAGGCGGCTCGCCGGGGACGGGCGCGCCTCGACTTCACGCAGAACGCGGTCAACAAGACGCTCGTCGCGCCGTACGCGGTGCGGCCGATGCCGAACGCGTCCCTATCCGCCCCGATCGCGTGGGAAGAGCTCGACGATCCAAGCCTGCGGCCCGACGGTTGGAACATCGAGTCGATCGTGCCGCGCGTCGAAGAGCGCGGCGACCTTTTCCACGAGGCGCTCGAGCTGGAGCAGGAGCTGCCGCCGCTGTAGTCGCGGTCAGGTGTCCCTGTTTGTCCGCCTCATGATCGACGTGGCCAGCCGCGCGTGACTCATCGAGCATCCGCCGAGCCACGCGCCGCGCGATCTCTTCCATGCGCCGGTCGAGATCGGACTGGGATGTGGATCCCGGCATCCGGCCGGCGTCAGCGGCCACGGGGCCTCGGCTACCGGTATCGGTCCGCTTCAGCTGGGACGAGGACGCGGCCCCGAGCCTGGATTGTGGAACCGCTGGGCCGCGATCGACTCGAAGCGCTGCCTGATCGGCGTGAAGGTCGTCGCCAGGATCAGCGTCGTGAGGGCGGCGACGACTGTCAGCAGCCACACGGCCCAGGCCGCAAGCCGGGCGGCGCCTGCCGCCTGTGACTGGGCCGTCTCGACCGTCACCCCGGCAGTCTCCGTCACGGCGCGATGCTACTCGCCCGTGCGCCAGTCGCAGACACGAATCGCAGCCGTCAGCAACGCGTGCGGCCCCCTTGTCGCAGAATGCGCTACCAGAGGTTCGACAGAGGATTCGACCCAGAGGAGATCCAGGAATGCGGACGAGATTCCCTTCGGTGGCGGCCGCGCTCGTCGTGTCGCTCGTGCTCGCGGCGTGCAGCGCAGGGGCCGCGACGCAACCGGCGAAGACACCGGTCCCGACACTCGCGACTGGCCCGACGCCCGTCGCGACACCCGTACCAGAGACGCCGGTGCCGACCGAGGCCGCGACGCCGCTCCCGACCATCGCCGAGACGCCGGCTGCCACGGAGACCGCCGCGGCCTCGTCGGTCGAGACGATCGGGCCATCCCCCAGCGTCCTGCCGACCATTTCGGCCGACTGCATGAAGGGCACGGTCGCCACCAAGAATTCGGGACGCCTCACGCTCAGCACCGACAACCCAGCCTATCCACCGTGGTGGGGCGGAAATCCCAAGACCCAATACCCGAACGAGCCTGCCGGCGGCGACCATTGGAAGCTCAGCGACCCCTACTCGATGATGGGCTTCGAAGATGCGGTCGCCTATGCCGTTGCCGCGAAGCTCGGGTTCACGCCCGCAGACGTCGACTGGATCCCGAACACGGTCTTCGAGAACGCCTTCAAGCCGGGCCCGAAGGACTTCGACTACCACCTGGCACAGATCTCGATCCGGCCCGGACGAGCGCAGCGGGTCGACTTCAGCGATCCGTACTTCGATTCCAACCAGGCGGTCATCTCGATGACCAAGGCAAGCGACGGCACGCCGAACCCGATCCTGTCGGTGACGACGATCGCGGGCCTCAAGCCGTTCAAGCTCGGCGCTGCCGTCGACACGACCAGCCTCGAGCTGATCCAGAACGTGATCCAGCCGGATCAGCAGCCACAGGTCTTCAACGACAACGCTGGCGCTGTCACGGCCCTGCAGAACGGCCAGGTTGACGGCGTCGTTGTCGACCTCTACTCGGCGTTCTACATGCGGGACGCCCAGCTCGAGAACTTCGACACGCCGGATCCCGAAGCGACGATCGTCGGACAGTTCGACGTCTCGGCGCAGACGGACCAGATGGGCATCGTCCTCGAGAAGGGGAGCTCACTGACGACGTGCGTCGACCAGGCGCTGGCCCTGATGAAGGCAGACGGCACCCTGGCGACGATCTACGACACCTGGATCAGCACCGGCCAGGCCATTCCGTTCTTCAAGTAGGCGACCGGCCAAGAGACAGACCATGCGCGGCGCCGCGGATTCGGTGAGTCCCGGCGCCACTCCCGCGCGCCGATGGCGACCGAGACGGTCGCGCGGCCTTTCGGTCGTCGTGGCGCTGGCGAGCACCGTCCTCGTTGTCGGGGTGCTCGGCTACGTGCTCGTCAACTCGTCAGGCTGGGCGCGCTTCCAATCGACCTTCTTCGACTTCAACGCTTTCACCGACGACTTCCCCGAGATCGCCAACGCGTTCCTGCTGAACATCAAGATCTTCCTGGTCGCCGAGGTCCTGATCCTGGCCTTCGCGCTCCTGGTGGCGATCATGCGGAGCCTGCGCGACCCGGTGTTCTTTCCCATTCGCGCCTTCGCCGTGATCTATACCGACCTGTTCCGCGGAGTGCCGAGTGTCCTGATCGTGTTCTTGCTGGGTTTCGGGATCCCTTCGCTCCAGCTGAAGGGCGTGACCAAGGATCCGTTCGCCTGGGGAGTGGCCGCACTCGTGATCGTATGGGTCGCCTACGTCTCCGAGGTCTACCGCGCGGGGATCGAATCGGTCCATCCAAGCCAGGACGCAGCCGCCCGCTCGCTGGGTCTGTCAGGCGCCCAATCATTCCGATTCGTGGTGCTGCCGCAGGCTGTTCGCCGGATCGTTCCACCGCTCATGAACGACTTCATCGGCCTGCAGAAGGACACGGCTCTGGTTGCCTTCCTGGGGCCGGTGGAGGCGTTCCGGCAGGCACAGATCGACAGCTCCGCCAGCTTCGCGTTCACGCCCTATCTCGTCTCGGCGTGCCTCTTCCTCGCCATCACCGTGCCGCTGACCCGCCTCGTCGACTGGCTGGTCGCGAGGGATCGGCGTCGCTCTCTGGCGGGCGCCCGGTGAGCGTCCCACTCGGCGTCGATGGCCTGGGCGCGGCAGAGGCGCTGCGGATCGAGGGTCTCTACAAGTCGTTCGGAAAGCTCGAGGTCCTTACGGGAATCGACCTGACCGTGGCGCAGCACGAAGTGATCTGCCTCATCGGCGCCTCCGGGTCGGGCAAGAGCACACTCCTGCGCTGCATCAACCTGCTCGAGCCGATCGACGCAGGGCGCATCGTGGTCGATGGCGAGGAGATCACCGAGTCAGGCGTCAAGGTCGATCGCATCCGACGACACATCGGCATCGTCTTCCAGGCATTCAACCTGTTCCCGCACATGAGCGTCCTCCAGAACGTCACGCTCGCGCCGCGGAAGGCCGGCGGCCTGAGCCGGAGCGTTGCCAACGAACAGGCGATGGAGCTGCTCACCCGGTTCGGACTCGCGGACAAGAAGGACGAGTACCCGGACCGGCTCTCCGGCGGCCAACAGCAGCGCGCCGCGATCGTGCGGGCGCTGGCCATGAAGCCGGACATCATGCTGCTCGACGAGGTGACCTCCGCGCTCGACCCCGAGCTCGTGGCGGAGGTCCTGGACGTCATCCGCGAGCTGGCCAGCGCGGGCATGACCATGCTCATCGCCACGCACGAGATGGGCTTCGCGCGCGACATCGCCAACCGCGTCTGCTTCCTCGACGGTGGCCGCATCCTGGAGGAGGGGCCGCCCGACCAGATCTTCCGCGCGCCGCGAGAGGAACGGACGCGCCAGTTCCTCGACCGCGTCATCCAGGCGGGGCGTCTCTCAGCCTGATCGAGTCTTACGGAATCCAGGACAGAAAGGTGCCGCAGGCCACGGGCGCGACGCCCGACCCGTCCGGATGCGCATCACCACGGGCAGACACCGCATGACCCGCCCGGGTTCCGCCTGGTGGTTCGTGACGCTCCTCGAACCATGGGCTCGAGCCGCTACCTCGACGCGAGTGCCGGCTTGACCTCGCGGATGACGCGCTCGAGCGTCTCCGCGTCGTAGGGCTGCGGCGCGTCGACCACGAGAGTGCGGAAGCCGAGGTCCACGAAGGGGACGAGCAGCTCGACGATCTCCCCGACCGAGCCTGCCCGGATGCCACCCACGGAGTTGCCGTTGACGCGGCCCATTTCCGCAGCCACGCGCTTCGCCTCGGCCGGGTCGTCGCGGATGACCAGTCTCCCGACGCCCAGCGACCGCTCGATCTCCGACTGGTCGCGTCCCACCTCGTCGCACCAGCGGCGCAGGACCTCGTCCTTGTGGCGGACGTTCTCGATGTCGCCGCCGGTGTTCCACATGTCGGCGTACTTCGCCACCGTGTGGAGCGTCTTTCGCTCGCCGCTGCCGCCGATCAGGATCGGGAGCTGCTCCTGGACCGGCGGTGGGTCGTTCCGGGCGTTCTTGGCGTGGTAGTGCTGCCCGCGCGCCGTGCCCTCGCCTGTCCTGAGCATCTGGTGCATGAGGTCGACCGCCTCGTCGAGCCAGTCGAGACGCTCGCCGAAGCCCGACCCGAACTCGATCCCCAGGGCCTCATGCTCTCGCTCGTACCAGGCCCCGCCGATGCCCAGGATGGCGCGCCCGTTGCTCATATGGTCGAGCGCCGTGATCATCTTCACGACCAGTGCCGGGTTGCGGAAGGTGTTGGCGCCGACCATCAGGCCGAGCGTCGCCTTCTTCGATACGGCGGCCCAGCCCGCAAGGGTCATGTAGCCCTCGAAGATCGGCCCGCGCCAGTCGCCGACGATCGGGTACAGGTGGTCCCACGTCCAGAGCGCGTCGTAGCCGAGCTCGTCGATCCGCTCCCCGACATCCATCAGCGCCGCCCAGTCCGTGTACTGCGGGAAGGGCAGCACACCGATCTTGAGCTCGGCGGTCACTTCGGTTCCCCGAGGATCTTGCGCCAGGACCATTCGGGCGAATAACCGAGCATGCTGCGCGCTTTCTCAATCGAAAGAAGGGTGTCGAAGCCTGTGAGGCCTTCGCGAAGCGGCACCCCGGGGAAGAACTCGGCCATGAGCTCCGCGCTCGGGCGGTTCATGGCGGTATCGGCCGCCGCGATGATGAAGGCCTCCGCACCCTTCACGTCGGCGGTCAGCGCCAGCCGGCACGATTGCGCGACATCGCGCGCGTCCACGTAGCCCCACAGGTTCCACCAGCGCCGTCGCGGGTCCTTCCAGACATCCGGGAACGACTCGTAGTCCGCCGGGTCGAGCACGTTGGAGAAGCGCAGTGCGATGTAGGGCAGGCCCGTCCAGCGAGCGAAATGAGTGCCCATTTCCTCGCCCAGCACTTTGGAGAGCGCGTAGCTCGAGTTCGGCCGGGACGGATGGGACTCGTCGATTGGGGCGAAGTCCGGGTTCGGGTTGTAGCGCGGCTCTTCGGTCTGCTCCAGGAGGGTGTTGTTCTCTCCATCCCCGAACGGCAGGCCGAGGACCGTCTCGCTCGACGCCCAGACCACGCGTTCAAGGCCGAGATCCGCCGCGGCACTGAACACGTTCCAGTTGCTCGCCGTGTTGATCCGGAACGTCTCCGTCACCGTTCGCTGCTTCGGGGCTGGAATGGCGGCGAGATGCACGACCGCGTCGGCGCCGCGCAGAGCATCGACCGTCTGGCCGTAGTCGGTCAGTTCGGCTATCAGTGTCGGCGCCAGCCGCTCGGCAGGCATCACCACGTCGACGTTCACGACGTCGTAGTCGTGCTCCACCAGGTCCCGGACGACGGCGCGACCAGCTTTGCCGCTGCCTCCGGTCACGACCACTCGCTTCATGGTTCTCCTCCCGTCGCACTCTTCGGATTGAGGCGCTCATCGGCCGCGCCTCTCACCCCTTCACTGTAGGCGGCGCGGCCGATCAGGGTATGCGAGCGGTCCGCGGCGGCGGCCCTATCCTTGCCGCGTGCCTCCCATCCTGACCATCGGCATCCCGACCTGTGGACGACCCGCCGCCATCGAGGCGTGCCTGGCGAGCGTTCGTGAGCACGTGACAGTCGAGCACCACGTGATCGTGGTGGACAGCCTGCTGACCAACGAGGCGAGGGCCGGGTACGGGCGCTATCCCAACGTCCGCTGCATCGGCTTCACCGACCCGATCGGCCCGTCCGCGGCGCGGAAGCTCATCTCGGACGCGGCAGAGACTCCGTACGTGCTCTTCCTCGACGACGACAACCTGGTGACCCCGGGCAGCGTAGAGGCACTGCTCGCGCATCTCGAGGGCCACCCCGAAGTCGGGATCGCGGCGGGCGGCTGGGACCAGGACGGCAGCCTCGGGAAACGCGCGTTGGGCCAGTACTTCCACTTCGGGCAGAGCGGCGAGCGGCAGGTGGTCTACAAGTCGTTCGTGACGATCGAGGGGGCCGAGCGGCTC
>JBBRYO010000079.1:0-13150 GCA_038237595.1 Candidatus Limnocylindrales bacterium
AGGTATTCGAGCCCGTCCGCGCCGCCTTCTTCGACATAGGGATCGCCCTCGATGTCGAAGAACAAGTCGCCCTTCGATGGTTGGGGCAGGAGCGCGAGCCCGCGCCCGGCCTCGATCGGACTGAGGAGCTCGAACTTGACCTTGTGCTCGTTGCGCGCCTCGAGCTGGATGCGTGCCTGCTCCCGGATGCGCCCGAGGGTGATGTCTGTCGTGCCATCGATCCTGGGACGAACCGGGAGCTGGAGCTCACCCAGTTTCGTCAGCGTCCCGACGCCGCGATCGATCAGCGCCTTCCGCTGCCTGGAGGTGATGCCGGCGACGAACGACAGGTGGTCATCTGCGCGACGCCTGGCGATGCAGTTCAGCACCCAGGCGCAGACATCGCAGTGGTCTACCGGCTCGGGGTAGGTGCCCGTCGGTGGATTGGTGACCGGCCGATCGTCGCTGACGGCGCGCTCGAACCGGGCCTTGACCGCGCGGTAGTAGGCCATGTAGTCGTCGAGCCGGAAGCGTTCGATCGCCCGCGCGCTGCCCCCGAGCGCGACCTCCATCCATTCGGGCTGGACGCCCTGGATGGCCTCGAGCATCTCCGTGTAGGTGCACATCTGGAGCAGCGCACCAGCCTTGGCCGAGCGAGCGAGCTTGGTATCTGCGACCTCGTAGCTCCAGTCGCCGAGGTCGCTCGGTTTGTCGACCTTCTTCAGGAAGTCGGCGTGCCCGCGCCATTTGCCGTCGAAGAACGTGGCCTGGTAGATGACGTCGTCGCCGCGGCGGATGGCTCGTTCCGTTTCCGCGGCGGCGGCCTGTAGCCGGCCGAGCTGGTCGGCGTCGTACCCGTCCGGGCTGATCTCTGTGACCGTGCGGCCGGCTGCCTTGAGGCTGTCGAGGTAGCGCTTCTCGTGATCGAAGCCGCGCTTGCGGATGAGCTCCAGCTCCGGGTCGTCGCGGACGGGTTTGTGAATGAGGCCAGCGAGCGTGGCCCGGCCCAGCTGGGTCAGGTGCTCACACCACAGAAAGCCGACGAGATCCGTCGCCGAATAGACGGGCCGTCCGTCGAGCAGCTGCACCTAGGGCCGCCCATCCGCGGGCGGCCGGGCATGGGTCAGGCGGTTTCGTCTGGCCTCGGCAACGCTGAGGTGTCGTGGCCCTCGTCCGAGGTGCCACCGGCTCCGGCCACGCCCGCTCCGGTCGAGCCCGTCGCGCCGCGCGCCTTGTCGTTCTCGTGGTCCGGCAGCTGCGAGAGCCGGTCGCTTTCGGGCTCCTTGGTCTCCTCCTCGATCTCCTCGTTGACCACGACGCCGCCCATGATCGCCGCGGGAACCGTGCTGGGATCGCCTGATCGGCCCATTGCTCTGACCTCCATGTCGCGCGTTCTGCGCTCCCAGGAGTGTGCCGAGTGCGGCGCTGCAAAGGCGCCCCTCAACCGTGGCCGCGGCTTGCGTTCTCCGTTCAGATGCGCGGCGGAGATCAGTCGTTGGTGGGACCCGCCGTGATCGTCAGGTCGCGAATGAGGTTGCGCGACACGTGGCACACGCCGACACGGCGCAGTGCCCTGCCGCCGGTGCCGGGATGCAGGTCGTACAGCACGACCACGTGCTCGGGGCTGGAGAGGATGTCGTGGACGGTCGTGCGGACGCCGGGACCTTTCAGCACCTCCACTCGGCCCAGCCACTCGAGCGCCCCGTCGAGCCCGACGTAGTCGCCGGCTGCCTCCACTGGCTCTTCGACGTGGATTCGCGCCTCCGGACTGAATAGCCGGCGCACCTCCTCCGGCTTGCGCCGTTCGTAGGCGTCCAGGACGGCACGGACGAGCCGCTCGTTGCGGCTCCGGCGGTCGCGGGGCAGGCGCGCTTTCCGGGCCAGTGACGCGGGCGCACGCGATGGTGCTCGTGCCTGGGCGTCCGGCTGGTCAAGCCGGCTTGCCGGCACCCGCTGAATTCGCATCGTTCCTTCGTATCCCCCATCGCAGCGGCACGCGGAAGTGCCTCCACGATGGTAGCCGCGAGCGTTCATCCGCATGGTCTCAGCGCGCCGTGCCACCTTGTGTGGCACAGCATTGGGCCCCGGCCGGCGGCGATTCCAGCGCGGCAACCGACGGCTCCGGCTGTTTCAGCGTGCGCCGGGGTTCCGGCATCTGCACGCCTTCGAGCATGGATGGGCACAGGCTCGGGGCCAACGTCCTTGACCGTGGCGTCAGCTCTGAGCCTTGCGCTTTCGGATATTGCGTGCATGGCTACCGCTCGCTGTTGGTGGGTGGCCATGGTCTGCGGCGACCACCCGGCGCACGCCCTTATCGGGTTTCCTCGGCTCTCGCATCGATGCAGGCAGTTTTCAGACCGATAAGGCCTGCCGACGGCGCCCTATCCGAGCCGCTCCCTCTCACGGCAGCCATGCACGCGATTTCAGGATCCCCAGGGCCTGGCGAGGCCAGACTGGCGGACAGCTGCCCGCGATGCCGGTCAGGGCATATGCCGAAACCGGCATAGGCCACGGATAGTCGTCGGCTGGCCCCAGTAGATCCAGCGTAAGCAAGGCCGCTGAACTGACCTGTGGCCAGTCGTTGCCCAACCGCCCGCCGACAGGTACTCGCGCGCCGACCCCGCCGCAGACTCTCGCGTACCTTTCTCGGCATGACGAATCTGGCCGCACGCTCGCGGCTCTGGCTGAACCGGTGGCGGCCGATGCTGCCCGTGTTCGTCGCGGAATTCGTGATCCTGCTCGGATTCGGGTCGCTGCTGCCCGTTCTGCCGCTCTACGTCACGCAACACAACGTGGACCTGCCCACCCTGGGCCTCATCACGGCCGCGTGGGCCATCGCCAAGCTCGTCTCCGAGCCGATCTTCGGCTACCTCGCCGACCACAGCAGGCGGCGCAAGCCCTTCATGGTCGTCGGAACCATCCTGCTGGCGATCTTCACCATGCTGCCGCTCGTCTTCACCTCGGCGTTCGCGCTCTTCGTGCTGCGCCTGCTCTCCGGGGCCGCGGCCGGCATGTACGACCCGGCGGCGCGCGGGATCATCGTCGACTCGACCCGGGAAGGGGAGCGCGGCGAGGCCTTCGGCCTCTATTCGGCCTTCCAGATGGGCGGCTTCCTGATCGGCCCGGTCGTCGGCGCGCTGGGAGCGGCCGTCTTCGGTGGCACCGCGTTTCCGTTCGTGTTCACCGGGATCGTGACGCTCGTCGCCGGCGCGTACCTCGCAATCACCCTGCCCGGTCAGCCCGCACCGGCCGTGTTACCGGATGGTGTCGAACACCCCGGCCACAGCCAGGCTCGAGACATCGCCTTTTCCGCGTCGCTCACGCCAGCCGTCGACGAGACCCCGACGACTGAGCTCCAGGCGCCCCTGCGCGCGCTCTGGAACGGCTCGCTCGTCTCAGCGGTGGTGATGTACTTCGGCTTCTCGCTCGCCTTCGGCGTCTACGAGGTCATCTGGACGCTCTACATGCTGCGACTCGGAGCGTCGCTCCAGTGGGTCGGCGTGACGTTCACCCTGTTCGGCCTGGGCATGGTGATCTTCTCCCCGATCGCCGGACGGGTGGTCGACCGCGTCGGCGTCATCCGCTTCGTGCTGGTCGGAGGCGGGCTGATCATCTTCGCCGGCGTGCTGTATGCGCTCGCGACGGAGCCCGTGTTCCCGTCGATCGTCGTGCCGTTCGAGGCCGTTGCCGAGGCCTTCCTCGTGCCGGCTCTGTTCGTCATCGTCGCCGCTGGCTCGCCGCCGGGCCGGAGCTCGACGGCGCAGGGGTTGTTCGGCGCTTCGAGCACCATCGGGCTGATCGTCGCCTCCCTGGCCGCGGGAGCGCTCTTCGCCCGGGATCCGGCGCTGCCCTTCTGGTTCTTCGTGGTCGGCGCGTCGATCTGCCTGGCCATCGGCCTGGTCATCTACTGGGCCACGCACCGCGAGGAAGCCACCGAACCTGATCGAGGCTCCCTCGCGGAGGCCTGATCGAATGTCGGATGGGCGAGATCAGCGACGGCGCCGCGGAGGTCGATCGCTCGTGGCGGCGCTCACCGCCCTGGCGATGGCCGCCTGCACCGGCCCGATCACCCCCCCGCAGACGATCACCGCGGTCGAGACGCCGGCGCCGGGAGCCAGCACGGACGCGTCCGTCCCGGTCCCCTTTGCGACTCCGACAGCCGTCCCCGTGCCGACGGCGACGCCGCGGCCCACCTCCTACCGCATCCGTACGGGGGACAGCCTCATCGCGATCGCCAAGCGTTTCGGGCTGACGCTGGGCCAACTGTTGCACGCAAACCCGACGATCACCGACCCCAACTCGATCCGGGCGGGCGCTGTCCTCGTGATCCCGGCTCGAGACGCGCCCACGGGCCTGCCGCACCATGCGAGCCTGGTCGACCCCGCGAACGACCTGGTCGACCTCTCGGGCTTCTCCACCTTCGGCCAGTCCTACGCGGACATCCTGCATTTCGAGGCGGCCGTCGAGTCGCAGGACCTGGTCATGGAGATCCTGCTCATCAACGGGCCCCCAACGGTCGATCCATCGGTCGAAACGATCACCTACACGATCAACATCGACACGGACGGCGACGGCGAGCCCGACTTTGCGATCGTCTACGGCAACAACCTGCCCGGGCAGCCCGGGTTCGCGGCTTTGCTCCGGGACCGGAAGCTCGGCGTGGAGCTGGTGGGTTCCGCGTTCCCCGGCACTGCCGCGGTGGTCTCCAAGACGGTGCGCGTGACCGTGCTGCGCACCGCGCTCGGCGATCCTGCGCAGTACTCGCTTGCCGCCGCGGTCGAGCGCGAGTTCTTCCCGGGCGGGCCGGGAGACTCGGACACCGAGGCGAGCATCGACCTGGATCCCAACCAGCAGTGGCCGCACCCGAACGCCAAGTGGCTGGAGATCGGGCGTTGATCGGGCGCTGGAAGGGGAGCGGCTAAACTGGGCACGACGAGCGGCATGGGACTGCTCCGAGGGAGAGGCTCAACCATGGATCTGCTTGACCGCATCGACCGCCAGATCGACGCGAAGCACCTGCTCAATCACCCGTTCTACAAGAAGTGGAACGAGGGCACCCTGCCGCGCGAAGCTCTCCAGGAGTACGCGCGCCAGTACTACGCGTTCGAGTCGTCCTTCCCGCGGTTCCTGTCCGCGCTGCACAGCCGGACCGAGGACGCGAGCGTGCGGCAGCGCATCCTGGACAACCTCTGGGACGAGGAGCACGGCAAGGACAACCACGCCGAGATGTGGCTCCAGTTCGCCGAGGGCATCGGCGTGGCACGCGACGACGTCAAGAGCGCTCCCCGGAATGCGGCAACGCAGTCACTGGTGGACATGTATCGCGAGGTGACGACCGAGCAGCCAGTCGCCGAGGGCGTGGCCGCCATCTACGCATACGAGCGGCAGGTCCCCGAGGTCGCACAGACCAAGATCGACGGACTCAAGCGCCACTACGGCATCGACGACGCCGCGGCCTTTCGCTTCTTCGTCGTCCACGGCGTCCTCGACGTCGAGCACTCCGGCCACGAGCGCCACATGCTCGGCGAGCTCGCGGTCGGTCAGGATGCGGAGGCGATCAGCTCGACCACCCAGCGCGCCCTCGACGCCTGGTGGGACTTCTTGAGCGCCGTCGACATGCCCGCGGCGGAGCCGGTCGCCACCAGCGCGTAACACACGTTCAAGAAGGTTCGAGTTCGCAGGGGCGGAAGCTCGATAACGCTCCGGGAGCTGGCACACCCGTCGTAGTCCCAGCTGCTTGCCGAGTGGTGTGCGCGACCGATTGGCCTGAGCCACGGTCGAGCGGCAACCTTGGACTTCAAGTCAACAGCCGGCGGCCTCGTTGCGAGCCTGGCAGGCGGTGTCGGCGCTCGTGAGCCCTCGGTCGCGTCTGCACGAGCGTGGCGCGGAGCTCGTTCGACGCTGAGCCCTGGGATCTCGTCGAGATCTGGCGCGTTTGGGGGTCGATCCGGCCGGACGTTGTTGACTTCAAGTCCAAACATGGTGGGGGCGGCCGCCACCGTCCGACAACCTCGTGGCGCCCTGCAAGACTGCGGGCGTGTCGAGCAGTGACGCCGTGCCGCCGTGCCTCGGAGCGAGTGGGGGCACGATCTCGATGAACGGCTGGGTGAAGTAGGAGCGGCCGCCTACCCGGTCTCGCGGTGGCGTTGCGCGGCTTCGGCGCGATTGCGGACGCCTAGCTTGTGCAGGATGTTGCTGACGTGGGTCTCCACCGTCCGCGGCGAAATGATCAGCGCGGTCGCGATCTCGCGGTCGGTGAGGCCGTCGGCGAGCATCCGCAGTACGTCACTCTCGCGCGGGCTGAGGCCTTCCAGTGCTCCGGCGCCTCCAGCGGCCCGCCCACGCCGAGCGGCATCGGCAAAGTGGCGCAGCACCCGCCCCGAGAAGCGGCGCGACATCGCCAGCTCGCCGCGATGCGCGCCCTTGAGCGCCCGCAGCAGGGCCTCCGGGCTCAGGTCCTTCGTCAGATAGCCCGCCGCGCCCCGCGAGATGGCGTCGATCATGTCCCGCTCGGATCCCGACACGGTCAGCATCACGACCTTCGTCTCCGGCAGCCGCGGCGCGATCTCCTCCAGCATCTGGAGTCCCTTCATGCCGGGCAGGTCGATGTCGAGCAGCAGGATGTCCGGGCGAATCGAGAGAGCGAGCGCGAAGGCCTCCTCGGCCGACGCCGCCTCGGCGACCAGCTCGACATCGCCGGTGCTGATCGCCTGGCGAACCGCCGAGCGAACGAGCGCGTGGTCGTCGACGAGCATCACACGCAGCGGTGGCACGCCCTTGGCAGGGGTCGGTGCCATCAGGCTCATCGCACGGCACCATCGGGTCGCGCGGCGCCCTTCGCGGGGATGGGGATTCCATAGGCCGGCGTGGCGGTGCTGAGGCCGCCGGGCATGTCCACGCCTGGGACGCCGGTCAGCAGGATCAGGGGAAGCGTCAGCTCCACGACCGTGCCGTCGCTCGGGGCAGACGCGATGTGCAGCTGGCCGCCCATCAGGCGCGCCCGTTCCTCCATGCCCGTGAGGCCCAGGCCATCGTCGCGGGCGTTTTCCGGATCGAACCCGCGGCCGTTGTCGCCCACGCTCACCACGAGGTTGCCGTCAACAACCTCGGCCTTGACGCGCACGACCGTCGCGTCGGCGTGCTTGCGGATATTGGTCATGGCCTCCTGGATGATCCGCAGCAGCTCGATCTGCTGGCGCGGCGGGATGGCGCCCGGCAGGCCGTCCGCCTGGTACTCGACGCGGATGCCGGAGCGCTGCCCGAAGTCGTCGATGGCGCGGCTGATCATGTCCGTCAGCGGCATGTCCTGGTCGATCGCCGTGCGCATGGTCACCATCGCCTGGCGGGCCTCGACGATCGCCGAATCAAGCGCCTGGCCGACCTCGCTCGAGAGCCCTCGTGCATCGTCCGGCACCGTGGCGGCGAGTCGCTCGAACTTGAGCTTGGCGAACCAGAGGTGCTGCGCCAGGCCGTCGTGGATCTCGCGTGCCAGCCGGGAACGTTCCTCGAGCGCGGCTCGCTCCGTTTCGGTCAATCGCAGCCGGTCGAGGGCCGCGTAGGCCCGCCGAAGCGCTCGCAGGTCGGCCCGTTGCTCGGCATGGATGCCGAGGAGCAGCACGCCGAATGAGAGCAGCCGCAGGCCGTCGCCGGTCGTGACGAGACCTGCGTAGACGCCGGGGTAGAACGCGTACTGCAACTCGGCGAAGGCGCCGATGACGAGCGCGATCGAGAGAAAGCCGTCGGTGACCGGCGAGTCGCCCGTGTAGGCGAAGCGGTAGACCACCGCACCGGCGAGGAGGACGACGAGCGTAATCGCGGCGAGCGCGTACGCGAGGTCGGTCACCCCCGGGATCGGGGACGTGGCGTGCGGGTCGGCAATCAGGTTCTCGAGTCCGGCCTGAGTGATGAGTGATGGCAGCGAGTTGCCGAACGGATAGATGACCAGGGTCCCGAGGGCGATCAGCACCGTGGGCAGCACCAGCACGAAGCGCGCGTGCCTGGGACGGGCGCGGTCACCGCGCAGCGCGGCGACGCCGCCGGTCAGGAAAAGAGAAGCGATCGTCAGCCGCGTTGCCTGGGACACGTAGAGCGGCAGTTGCTCCGGCATCCCGAGGCTCAACCCCACGCGCGCATCCAGGTGCAGCAGCAGCAGCGCCACCGTGATGCCACTGGTGATCGCGAGCGTGGCGAAGGCGCTGGCCTGGAGCAGGGTCGAGAGACGCCCGCTCTCGCGGTAGCGGAGCATGGCCAGCGCGCCGAGCACGGCCGCAGTGAGGGTGGTCAGCGATGTGACGGCAACGTCCATGCTGCGGTCGACGATCACGAAGCTCAGCCTCGGATCCAGGACCAGCAGCAGGGTGATCCCGGTCATCAGGCCCAGAGTGGTCATCAGGACCACGTCGAAGCGCTGAAGCCGGAGCTGGGTGCGCTGCTGCCGGACACCCTCCATGAAGGCGATGATAGCCACCCTCGTCGGGCGCTCAGCGGGCAGCCCCATTCGCATGGGCAGGAATCCCTTCAGGAATGGACAAGAGTCGGACCGCGCCCCAGCGCTGTCCGACTCTTGTCACTGCTCTTCGCCAGACCCCGCCGTGTTGGGTTGGCAACGAGACTGGGTAATTTCTGTTGGTCGTCGGAGTCAGCCGCGCCGGCTCCGACTAGAAAGCAAGATGAGGGTTGGAGAGCTGCAGCGGAATCCGTGGAGGTACGGATGGATGTACGGAGTCGCGTATCGGTACACAGCGGCTGGAGTTCCGGTCCAGTCCCGGCGGCGCCAATCCGCGGTGAGGCGCTAGGGTTCGGAAGTGGCACAACCGGCGTTTCTCGCACGCACCTCCAGGGCCGATTGGCAGGTCTGGGCGGCCCTGCTGATCGTCTATGTGGTCTGGGGTTCTACCTACCTCGCGATCCGGGTCGTGGTCCAATCCATGCCCCCGCTCATCGCCGGCGGCGTCCGGTTCCTGATCGCGGGTCTCGTCCTCGGCGGCGTGCTGGCCGTGCGGGGCGGGGTCCGGCGCTTCCGGGTGAGGCGGGCCGAGCTGGGCGGCGCGGCGCTGGTTGGGCTCCTGCTGCTGCTGCTCGGTAACGGCGGCGTCTCATTCGGCGAGCAGACCGTGCCGTCTGCCCTCGCGGCCCTGATCGTCGGGGTGATCCCGCTGATCGTGCTGATCATCCGGCGCATCACGGGCGAACGCATCTCCACCATGGCGCTCGGTGGCGTGGCCCTCGGCTTCGTGGGGCTCGCGGTGCTCGTGGTGCCACGTGGCATCGACGGGACCGTGTCGCTCGTGGGTGTGGCCATCCTGCTGGTGGCGTCAGTCGCCTGGGCCGCCGGAACGTACCTCTCGAGCCGCATGGCGCTCCCCGACGACCCCTTCATCTCGACGACGTACCAGCTGCTCTTCGGCGGCGCGATGCTTCTCGTTGCCGGGACGCTGCTGGGAGAGTGGTCGGGGATCCGGCCCGAGAGCTTCTCGCAGGGCTCGGTGTGGGGGCTCGGCTACCTGATCGTCTTCGGCTCGCTGCTGGCCTACACCGCGTACACGTGGCTCCTCCAGAACGCGCCGGTCTCGAAGGTGGCGACGTACGCGTACGTGAACCCGGTCGTGGCGGTGGTGCTCGGCTTCCTGATCCTCCAGGAGGACATCAGCCTGCCGATGCTGATAGGCGCGGTCCTGATCGTCGCCTCGGTGGCACTCACGATCCGGACGACGACCAGTGGCTCGCACGACGCCGCCGAGGAAGTGCCGCGGACCGACGTCGTGGCGGAACCGTCCGGAGCGAGGCCTGCCAGCGGCTGACGGCTCGCTCAGCCTCCTTCAGCCGCCCGGTTGCGTCCCCTGATCCGCGGCTGACTCTTGCGCCGGTGCGGGCGCGGCCCGCGTGGCGCCCTCGTCTGCACCCTTGAGCGCGGCGAGCCGGGCCTCGACCTCGGCGTTGTCGCTGTAGTCCTGGAGTTGCTCGAACTGGCTGGCCGTCGAGGATGCGCTCACCTCGGCCATGCCGCGGGCCATCGCCTCGTCGCGGCGCACCTTCTCCTCGTAGCGGGCCAGGTCGCTGGTGGGATCCATCACGTTGATGTTCTGCACCGACTCCTGGACCTGGCGCTCGGCCTGGGCCATCCGGGAGCGGGCCACGAGCTCGTCGCGCTTGTGCACGAGTTCCTCGCGCTTGTCGCGCATCTTGTTGAGGCCGTCCTTGAGCTCGTCGGTCAGCTTCGTCTGCTGGACCACGGTGACGTCGAGGGCCTGGTACTGCTTCTCGAAGTTGATCTGTTCACGCAGCGCCGTCTTGGCGAGGTCATTGAAGCGCGCGGCCTCGGCAGCGTTGCCGGCAGCTTCGAGCTGGGATGCCTTGCCGGCCGCGGCCCGCGCCTTGGCGCCCCACTCGTCCGCTTCCGCGTGCGCCTTCTGGTTGTCTTCCTCCGCCATGCGCAGGTTGCCGATCGTCTCGGCGACTGCCTGCTCCGCCTCGTGGATGTTGTTGGTGAAGTCGCGGATGAGCTGGTCGAGCATCCGCTCGGGATCCTCGGCGCTGTCGACCATGGCGTTGATGTTGGCCCGCAGGATGTTTCCCACTCGGCCCAGGATGTCGGTCACGGTTGCCCTCCTTGCTGTGCGAACTCAGGGTAGCCCGGCGCGCGTGTGTCGCGCATCGTTCTCATCACCAGGAGCCGCCGCCACCCCGGCCGCCTCCAAATCCGCCCCCGTGGCCACCACCGCCGCCGAAGCTGCCGCCTCCGCCACTGCCGCCCCCGAAACCACCCGAGCCGAAGCCACCGAAGCCTCCGCCCCCACCGCTCCAGCCTCCGCCCCCACCGCTCCAGCCTCCGTCTCCGGCCGAACCCGAACGGCCACCGCCACTGAAGATCCCTCCGAGGATCGCGCCGAGAAAAAACGGGACCGCGCCGCTCCCTCCGCCCTGGCTCGGGGCGCCCATGCCCCTACCGACAGGCGGGCGAGCCCCACCGACGTTCGATTCGACGTCCTGCGCTGCTGCGTCAGCCAGCTGGTCGGCGTTCTGTGCCGCCTGCTTCGCGCCGGCCGGGTCCGTTGGGAGCAGCGTGTTGGCTCGGTCCAGCCAGCTCTGGGCCTGTGCCAGGCGCGTGCGGGCACGACGCCCGACCGATGGAATCCGGGCATACGCGTCGATGACGGAGCTGGCCTGGGCGATGCTCGACTCGGCGGTCTGGATGGCAGCCTGCGCGGCGGCCACGGCTCCCTGCCGAGCGGCTTCCGTGTCGCGAATGCCGGCCAGCGTCTGGTCGATCGCCGTGCTGGCATCGGTCGCCTGGCGGTAGGCGGCCATGACGTCGGGCGCGCCGGCGGCCGCCAGCGCAGTCGCCTGTGCCAGAGCGGCAGCTGCTCGGTCGATGGCAGGCTTGGCGTCGGGTGACGTTCCCGCGGAGACGGATGCCTGGGCCTGCGATACGTCCGCCTGGACATGTTGGAGGAGGGCAGGGAGCTTGCCTGCCATGTCGTCGAGCGACTGCGCTGTCTGCTCGAGCCCGTCGAGCAATCTCCCGACCTCGACCACGGCCGATTGCGCGATCCTTGCGTCGACCGCCGCCTCGTCTCGCTTGCCCGCCGTGACTGCCGCCAGACCCGCGGAGAGGGCAGCCCTCGCCGCGGCCAGCTTCTGGGTCGCCGCCTCGCGGTTTCCGGCCACCGCCTGCCAGCTGGCCGGGGCATACCGTCCGAGCCTGGCTACTACGTCTGCCGATGCCCCCAGGCGTCCCTCCACGGCGGCGGCATCCACGCCCGTCTGCTTCAGGACTCCTTCGACGTTCTTCTCCAACTCGCGGAGCTGGTCGATGCTGGCCTGCTGCTCAGCGACGATCGCCTTGGCCTTGGTGGAGCGATCGATGATCTCCTGGAGCATCTGGCGACGCTGCTCCGGCGTCTCCGGGGTCTCGTCGTCCAGCTTCTGGCTCAGGGAAAAGGCGGCCGCCAGCTCCTGGCGCGCGTTCTCGACGGCCGCCTTGAAGGGGGCGGCCTGCGCCTCTCCGAACTGGGCCTCGGCGAAGCCGATCTCCTGGTCGGCCGTCCGCATGGCGTCGTCGGTCTCGATGAGCAGGCTGTTGGCCTGCCGGCCGAGGGCCTCCTGCGCGGATCGCTCGTGGTATTCGCCACGGGCGCGGAACAGCCGAATCGCGACAAACGCGACGATCCCGAGGATTGCCAGCACGACGATCAGTCCGAGTGGCGAGCCGCCACCTCCCGTCGTGCCGCCACTGCCCCCACCGGGAATCGGCGTCGGCAGGGGAATGGCCGTCTCCGGAGGGCGGCTGGGTGGCGCGGCCGTAGGCAGCGGCGTCGTTGCAGTCAGGGGCAAAGCGGCGAGCAACCCGATCGTGACGGCGACCACGCCTCCAACGAAGTCCCCGGCCTTGAGCCTGCTCTCCAGGGTCCGAAGGGCCGCGTCACTCTCGTTCTGGGAGAGGACGCTCCGCAGCTCCGGTCCGGTTTGAAGCCAGTCTGTGTGGTCGACGGTGGCCACGATCAGCAATGCGTCGGTGCCCGTCAGGCCGTTGGCGTTGCCCACATCGAGCGCGTATTGCCCGATGTCCTCGCCACCGGTGGTCTTCACGAACAACACATAGAGCTGCACGCCCGTCTCATCAAAGAGCCGCTGTTGCGCTGCCTCGATCTGGGCAGTGCCGCCGGAGAGCAGGCCGGTCTCGTCCGTGATCGCGCTGCTCAGCTTCGGCACGGCAGCCAGCGCGGTCCCGCCGAGGAGGCCGATGAGCAGGGCAACGAGGGCGATCACGGCCGGCAGGCCGGTCAAGCCGGGCCGCCGAGACGGGCGCCAGGGGAGGTTCGGAGTCATGCAAGGTGAGAGTAGACGGTCAGGGCTGGCCAACGCGTGGACGGTGAGGTCGGTGCGGGCCATGGCGTGCGGATGGCTCGCGGCGGCCGCTCCGATACGCTGTCACGCGTGACCGACAAACGGCGCGCTGAACTCACCGGACCGGAGCGCACCGGTTTCATCGACCTGGATCCCGATCCGCTCCGGCAATTCAAGGCGTGGGTTTCCGACGCGCAGGCTGCGGGCACGATCCGCGAACCGACTGCGATGGCCGTCGCGAGCCTGGGCGAGGATGGCTGGCCGTCGGTTCGCGTGGTACTGCTACGCGACTGGGACGAGCGCGGCTTCGTCTTCTTCACGAACT
>JBBRYO010000080.1:0-13079 GCA_038237595.1 Candidatus Limnocylindrales bacterium
CGTCCCGTCACGATTGCCCTGGAAGATCAGACCGCCAGTGACGGCAGCACCCCAGTCGGCCCCGGTTGCAATCGGGACCCGCCATAACTCCGTGCCGTCCGACTTGTTGACGGCAATGAGGTTGCCTTCGGCCGAGGTCATGAACAGCTCGTCGCCGACCAACGCCATGGCCGTGTGGCTCTCAGGCAGGTCTGAGTGCCAGAGTTGATGACCGTCATCGGCCGCAAGCGCATAGACGCCGGCCGAACCGCTGGAGACGTAGACGACGCCTCCGCTTACTGCGCCAGGCAGGACCTGACCGCCGGACGGTTCCTGGAACCGCCAACGCACCACACCCGTGGCCGCGTCAATCGCGGCGAGCTCGCTGATGTCACCAGTCAGACCGGGCAGGTTCGAAACGTAGATGGACCCAGCATCCAGCATGGATGAGCTGACGGAGCTGCCGAGCATCTGGACGTACCATTTCTCCTGCCCATTGGCCAGCGAAACGGCATGGAGCCGACGGTCTTCGGCGCCGATGAACGCGGTTCCCGAGCCGATCGTGATTCCGCGAGCGGACTCGGTACCGTGCCATGACCAGCGTTGGGTTCCCGTAGCAGCGTCCATGCCGTAGGCATTTCCATCTTTGCTCGGGACATAGACGATCCCATCGGCGACAACCGGACTCGAGGAGCCGGTGACAGCCAGGTCGAGGTCGGCTCGCCAGCGCACGGACCCTGTGCCGGCGTCCAGAGCCACGAGGGCCCCGCTTCCGTCAGGCGTGTAGACGATGTCGTTGACGACTGCCGCAGACCCCGTGATCTGGCCCACGCCTTTGAAGCTCCAGCGTTTGGCGCCGGTAAGGGCATCGAGGGCATAGACGTTGCCGTCGAAGCTGCCCACGAAGACCATCCCGTTCCCCACGACAGGGGCGAACTGAATCTGGTCGTCAGCTTTGAATGTCCACAACGTTGACGGCGGACCAATAGGTGCCGGGCCTGGATGGACGCCACTGCGCGCGGCATCAGCGCGATACATAGGGACATCCACGATGCCGTCGGACGAGGGGGTCGGCGAGATCGACGGCGCCGGAGGGCTCGCTTCGGCCGCTGAGCTCGTCGGTGCAGGCAGCGTGGCTGGAGACGGCACGGCTGCGGACGAGGCCGGGGCCGAAGGCGCGCGACCGGAGGCGGCGGTCGGCGGACTAGTAGCGGTGGACGGAGCTGCAGGGGCTGCCGCCGAGCAGGCCACGACAAGAATTGCCATCGCAGCAAACGTGGCGATCCCACGAAGATTGTCTCGGGACATCGAAGTCTCCTTCTTCGACGCTCAGGGCGCCGTCGGGCTGGTCAAGTCGGCGCCACCGAAGCGGCGGCGCGAGAGGTCGGTGAGCGATCCGTCGGCGCGCAAAGCCGAGAGAGCGCGGTTGATGCCCGTGAGGAGGGCAGCGGGGTCCGGTACGCCGCGGGCAACGATCGTTCGTCGTTCCGTGAGCACCGCGCCGCCGAGCTGTCGGACTTCGCTGCGTGCTGCAATGTCGGCCGCGGACAGAGCGGACGTGACCATGGCCGCCGAGCGGCCGGCGACGACGTCCGCCAGGCAGGCCGCGTCGCTCGCCAGCCGCGCAACCTGCGCCGGCGCCGGGGGTGATGCGGCGCCGTCGACGGAAGCTGGGTCGAAGCGCCTGTCGAGCCATGCCTCCCCTGAGCTACCCGCGACTGTGCATATCGGCAGCCCATCGAGGCTGCCGAGCGAGGCGACCGGGGTGCCCACAGGAACCAGCACGTAGACCGGCCAGTAGTAGTAGGGATCGCTCGTCAGCAGAGGGAGCGCTGCGGGATCGAGGTTTGCGGTCGACGGCAGTGCGATGTCCCAGGCCTGGAGTGGGCGATTCGCGAACATGTCCGAGTGTTGAAGCGCGACCAGCTCAGGGGAGAGGCTGAGTCGGCGGGAAAGCTCGTTGGCAACGTCGACGTCGAATCCCCCCAACGAACCGCGCACGGAGGCCTGGGGGAAATCGGTCCGCACGGCGATGCGGATGCGCCCCGCAGCGCGCACCTGCGACAGCAGGTCAGGTGAGGCCGTCGAACCGGGTGTCGAACCGATCTGGGACGGTTGTGGGCGCAGCAACAGCAGTGTCCCGATGACGGCGATTGTTACGGCAATCGATGCGGCGACCCGGAGCAAGCCACCAACTCCACGCCAGATTCGAGGGCGGGCCGCCTCCGGGGTCGTCACCCCGCTCGTAGCGAGCGTTTCCTGGACTCTGCCAGCGGCATAAGTCGGCTCATCCAGTGGGCCGTCGCGCAACGCGCGCTCGATGCGCTCGTCGTCCATCACTCGCCTGCCTTGGGAGGAGCGAGCCGGCCACGAAGGGTCGTCATCGCCTGGGCTGAGTGGCTTCGCGCCGCACTTGCCGTGATGCCCAACGCCTGTCCAATCTCGATGAAGGTCAGGTCCGCGCGATAGCGCAGGTACAGAATCTGGCGTTGGCGCGTCGGCAGCACGTCCACCTCTGCCCATACGGCGACCCGATCGGACGCATCACGGTCCTGGGTTGTCGCGTCTCTTCGATCGAGGAGTTCTGCCAGCACAGAGAGGCGCCGGCGCAATCGGTGCTGGTCCATGGCAAGGCGGTAGATGGACCGGTACGCCCAGGCTTTCGGGCTGTCGATGTGCGTACCCCGGCCGAGCTCAGCCCACAGGCGGATCAGGACATCCTGTACGGCGTCGTCCGCCTGCTCGTGGGACAGTCCCAACCTCCGCACGAATCCGTACAGGAACTGGCCGTGGCGGCTATCGAGGTCAACGACCACGCTGACATCGGCAGGGGTTTGCACCCGGTCTCGATGCGCCATCCAGCCCCCTGACCTCACCAGCGAATGGACCGTGAGCCCATCGGTTGATCTCGCCATACTTGTACGACGCTCGGCACCCACCGAATGCTCAGGCGTGGTTCAGGACCTTAGACGCACCGTTCGATGAAAGGAACCATCGACCCGCTGTTCTTGGGTTAGTGCGCTCTATCTGATGCCCGAGTCGTAGTCGATCTCGACGTCGGCGTAGTCGTCGGCGACGACGGTAACCGGCACCGGGATGGCGAACGGGACTCCGCCGGTTGCAGGCGTCGGCAGGATCTGGTAGTTGCCGGGCGGCAATGCGATCTCGAAATGGCCGTCAACGCCTGACATGACCTTGCCCACGGTGCTGCCGTTGTCGTCAGTGATCACCAGCTCCGCAGCGTAGGGCGTCACACAGGGCGAGGCGTCAGCTGGCTGGGCTGCACACGTCGGGCCCAGCAGGACGATGCCGCGGATGCCAGAGGTAAGCGCAGGAGACGGCTGCGTTGAGGCTGCTCCCCCGGCAGGCGGGCCGCAGGCCGCGAGAAGGAGGGCGATGACCGTCACCAGCAAGGCGGCGGAGATCCGGGTCTGGGCCGGCCGCCTCACAGCCCGGAGAGCTCGCGGATCGCCCGAGCCAGCGCCGAGAGGTCCTCGTCACCGTGTCCCTGCGCGATCAGACCGTTCTCGAGCTGGGACGCGAGACCCGTGACCGGCAATGCGGCGCCGACCTCGCGCGCCATGCCCATGGCGATCGAAACATCCTTGAGGTGGAGCGCCAGCTTGAACCCGAGCGGGTACTCGTTCTCGATCATGCGCCCGCTGCGGTTCTGGAGCACCCACGACTGGGCCGCGCCCCCCGAGAGCGCCTCGACCACCTTCTGCGGGTCGAGCCCGGCCTTGATAGCGAGAACGAGCCCTTCCGCGACGCCGAGATAGGCGCCGCACAGGATCACCTGGTTGACGGCCTTGGTGGCCTGTCCGGCACCGATGGGGCCCATGTGCGTGATCGTCCGCCCCATCGCAGCGAGGGCCGGTCCTGCCCGCTCGACGTCCGCAGGATCGCCGCCGACCATGATCGTGAGCGTGGCCCTCTGCGCCCCTTCCGAGCCGCCGGAGACCGGCGCGTCCACCATCGCGACGCCGCGCTCCCGGAGGCGAGCGGCAAACTCGCGCGTGGCGGATGGGCTGATCGTCGAGCAGTCGATGAGGAGCGTGCCGGGCGCCGCGCCCGCCGCGACGCCATCCGTATCGAAGAGGACGGCCTCGACGTCGGGCGTGTCCGAGACGCAGATGACCACGACGTCGCTGTTTGCCGCGAGCTCGCGGGGCGTCGCCGCCTCCGATGCGCCGAGGGCCAGCAGGTCCGCCGCACGCCCGGAGCTGCGATTCCAGACCGTAAGCGGGAACCCGGCCCGTGCCAGGTTGGCGGCCATCGCGGCACCCATGGTGCCCATCCCGCAGAACCCGACTCGCTCGGCCGTCATCCGACGCATGGTACGGCGAGAGCCCCGCCGTGCGGGCGAGGCTCTCACAGGAAGTCGAGTTCGACAGGCGGCGAGGTGCCGCCGGTGGTTGCCTGTGTGCTAGTTCCGCCCGCTGCCGAAGATCCGCAGCATGAACAGGAACAGGTTCACGAAGTCGAGATAGAGCGCCAGCGCGCCGATCACCGAGGCCGACTCGCGGTCCTTGATGCCGGGCATCGCGCCCTTCTGGATGCGCTGCACGTCGAAGGCCGTCAGGCCGGTGAAGATCAGCACGCCTACGATCCCGATCAGGAGGCTCGCGATGCCGCTGCCCGGGAAGAGGAAGAACTGGACCAGCATCACGACCACCAGGCCGATGAGACCCATGAACAGAATGCCGCCGAGCTTGGTCAGGTCACGCTTGGTGACGACGCCGTAGACAGCGGCACCCCCGAAGATGGCCGACGCGCCGGCGAAGGCCGACACGACGCCCTGGACGCCGACCGTCGTGTGCGAGTACGCGTACACGATCACGCCGAGCACGAGCCCGTTGATGGCCGCGTAGACAAAGAGAAGGGCGAGGGCCGGAATGGCGCCGATCCGGTTGATCAGCCCCGTGATCGCGACCACGAGCACGATCTCGATGATGAACAGGATCAGAAACGACCCGGCCACCTTCTCGATGACGGCGACGTTGTTCATGACGACGAAGGCGGCGCCGGCGCTCACGAGCAGGGCCAGGAACATCCAGATGAAGCTGAGGGTGAGGAAGCCTTCGCGCGGCACCGCACCGGTGCGCACGCCCGCACCGAGCGTATTCGGAGTCACGCTGCCGGGAACCGGCGAGCCCCACGGAGAGGGTTGGTAACGGTCAGGACGATCCGGTCGGTTGGGATCCTGATTGAACACCTTGATTTCGATCCTTCCAATGGCGCCCTCCATGGGCGCGATGCACTCAGTCTAGCGAAATGCGTGCGTCACTCCGTCGGCGGGGCGTGCTGCGTGCCGGCATCGCCTCCCGCTGCTCAGCCTGCTCGGCGGTCCGGGCCAGCACCCAGAGCAGGTCTGCGAGGCGGTTGAGATAGGGCACCAGCCATTCCCCGGGGACGAGCCCCTCCCTGCGGAGCGAGATCGCGCGACGCTCTGCGCGTCGCAGGATCGTACGCGCAACCTCCATCGAGGCAGAGAGCGATGTCTCGCCCGGCACGACGAATTCTCTCGGCATAGTCATTCGCGATTCCTCGTCGGCAAGCACGATCTCAACGCCGACCAGCATCGGCTCGTCGACGTGGGTCACCCCGTCCTCGAGCCGATCCCGGGCATCTGGATTCGCGGCCAGCTCCGCGCCGACCACGAAGAGCTCACGCTGGAAGCGCAGGACCAGCGCGGGTAGCCCTGCAAGCGTCTCTGGCAGCGTCCCGTCGCCCTCCATGACGCCCAGCTGGGCACGCACCACGCCGAGGGCGGCAACGGCTTCGTCGATCGTGCCGTAGGCCTCGGTCCTGGGGTCGTCCTTCGGAATGCGGCCGCCGTAGAGCAGGCCCGTGGTCCCGTCGTCGCCGCGCCCGGTGGCCACGGCACTCTTCGCGATGCGCGCCCGGCGGGAATTGCCGCCAGGGTCGTCTACCACACCAGGCCCGCGTCTTTGGGGTCCCACCGCTCCGCGAGCAGGGTGACCTTGACGTCGTGCCCCTCGACCTCCTCGACGACCTCCTTGACCTGCGCGAGCATCGCGCCGGCGTACGGGCAGAAGGGAGTCGTGAGGATCATCTTGACCTCGGTGAGCTGGTCGCCCAGCAGCACCTGTCGGATGAGGGCGAGCTCGATCACGTTCATCCCGATCTCCGGATCGACGACCTGCCTGAGCGCGTCGAGGATCGCCAGCTCGCGAGCCCGCGCCTGGGGATCGACCGGCCCAGCATCGGCCTGTGCGGAGATCTCGGTCGTCGGGAGGTCGGTCGTCAGGGTCTGATCGGTCATGGGGTGGAAACGCCTCTGGTTTTTGCGGGACTGTCGAAATCCTAGCACCGGGTCGGGTGTGGTCAGCCCTGACCCTCGGCCGCGCGAGCTCCGGTTGACGCGACGAGCCCGGCAGCTCGCCACGCGCCGGTCAGCTCGTCGTTGCCTCTCCGGCGGCTAGCGCCTCACGGCGACCGGCGACGGCTCTCCCTTCGTGACGACGATGCCCGGGGCCTCGCGCAGGTGCGCGGGCAAGGTGGCGGCCTCCGCGGCCGTGAAGCCGGGACCGCGCAGGGATCCGTCGGGCTCGAAGAAGTCCAGGTAACGATCGCGATGCTCGCCGGCGTAACTGAAGGCTTCGGCGATCCCCACGATCCGCAGCTCGGGGTTCTGCGCGAGCATCTCGGCCGGGGCGAGGCCGTTCTCGCGCATCTCGAGCAGGTTCCGGACGGTGAGGCGGGTGCCCCAGCAGAAGGGCTCGCCGTTCATCACCAACGGGTCGATCTTGACCCACTTGATCGTCATCAGATGACGGAGTCGTCGGCGATCCCGGCGCCCTTCCAGAAGAAGCGCACGAGCGAGTTGCCCTTGTGGTCGCCGGCGAGCCGCTGATGATGCTTGAGGCGTGCCTGCCATCGCACCATCAGCTCGCGCACCAGACCCGCGTCCTTGCTTGTGAGCACGGTGAGCGAGGCGGCGCGCAGCCCGTCAAGCAGGAGCATGAAGTCCTTCATCGGGACGTGCCGGTGGCGCATGACCGGGACCAGCCACTCCCCGTACTGGACCACGAAGCGTTCCTCGCCCGTCTCGAGTGCCTGTGCGAGCTGCTCGATGTGCCCGTCGTAGTCGCGCAGGAAGCGGCGCAGCGCGATCTCGTCATAGCGATCGGAGAACGTGGGGTCGAGCTGGATCGATGTCTCCAAAGCGATCTGGGCCAGCCGGGCTCGCGCGCCGCGCAGGCGATCGGCCGCAGAAGGGTGGCCGGCGTTGCGATCGGGGGGCGGCAGACCGAGGCTTGGATGGCTCATCGAGGCATCAGTCTAGTGGCTACGGGCATCGGCGGACCCATGCTCGCGGGTACAGTTGCGCCGATGGGTGAGCGACCGGCGCCAGGCGACGTCCGACCGCGCACGCTGGAGCGCCCGCCGGGCGATCGCTATCTGCCGCCTGACGCCCACGATCCGCTGGCCGCGCACCCGGACATGGTGCGTGCCGCGCTCCTCGGCGCTGCGGCGGCGCTCCTCACCGCGATCCTCGCGGCCGCGTTCAACGCCGGCATCAATCTCCTCGTCGGCGTGGCGATCGTGGCCGCGCTCGGCGGCTGGCTCATCGGAAGAGCTGTGCGCTACGGCGCCTGGTCCGGGCGCGCCCACGTCGCAAGCCCGGCGCCGCTCGTGCTTGCCGTGCTCCTGGCGCTCGCCGCGTGGCTCGCCGGCGAGATCGGCGCGTACCTGCTGTCGCTGGCCGCGTTGCCGGACTCGGTCCGCACTTTCCCGGAGCGCCTCACTGCGCTGCCGTTCCTCGACTGGCTGAGCCCGCAGTTCGGACCCCTCGAGATCATCAGCCTGTTCCTGCTTGCGGGACTCGCCTGGTTTTCGTCGCGGTAGCCTCGTCGCGCATGGGAGGGTGAGATGGCCAAGCTCGTGATCGCGTTCGTGCACCGGGACGACGTCAGCCGCGTGGTGGCGGCACTGCGCGACTCCGAGCTGCGCGTCACGGAGCTGCGCTCCGAGGGTGGCTTCCTGCGGGCCGGCAACTCGACGCTGGTGATGGGAGTCGAGGACGACCAGCTGCCGCTGGCCATGTCCGTGATCGACCGCAACTGCCAGCTCCGCACCGAGCAGGTGCCCGTCGAGTTGCTGGGCGGCGCCGATGGAGCCTGGCTGCCGACCGAGGTGACGCACGGCGGCGCCACGGTCCTGGTGCTCCCGATCGACGAGATCCATCACTTCTAGCGGCTCGGCTCCGGACTCTCGCCGAGAAACGGCATGTTCTGGTCCTCGATGGCGTGCAGGCTCATGCGCAGTGCCGCGGTCTTCTGGTCGGCCACGTCGCGGACGTACGCCTCGGTCTCGACGTCAGTCATCGGCCGGCCGCGCACAACGTCCTTCGACTTGCCGACCATCAGCCAGGAGAGGTGGTATCGGTCCATCGAGCCCCAGGCACCGCTCAGAAGCTGGTCGGAGACGGCCAGCCAGGTGCGGAGCGCGTCCATGGAGGGCTGCAACTGGAGGCGCTCGCCCTCAGCAATGAGGCGGCGCGTCTCGCGGATGAGCTGGTCGCGGGTCATCGCCCCTATCATCGCCGGACCGTGATCGTTCCATCCAACACGACGCCCGCCTCCGCCGCGACGGCGACGTCACCTCGCCCGGGCATTGGCACGCCCACGCGCCATGCGCCCGATCTCGCTGCCGCGTGGAAATGCGTGGCTGCTGCCGTTCGCGATGGCGCCGTGCCGTCGGCCGTCGTGGGCATCGCCGACGCTTCCGGAACGCTCGACGTGCGGGCCTTTCCCGGACCGCTGGAGCCGGCGGTCGCCACGGACTCCCTCTTCTTCCTGGCGTCGGTGACCAAGCCGATCGTGGCGACCGCGGTGATGCAGCTCGTGGACGAGGGACGCCTGGATCTGCACGCGCCGATCTCGCGGCTGGTGCCCGAGTTCCAGGGTCCCGGCAAGGAAGCGGTCACGGCCTGGCACGTGCTCACCCACACCTCCGGCGTGCCGGACGTGGACCAGGCGGTGCTGCGCCGCAGCCGCCCGTCTGCCGCGCAGATGATTGAGCGCGTCTGTCGGGAGCCGCTCGGTTTCGAGCCGCGCACGCGCTATTCGTACGCGTCCGACTCCTGGTACCTGCTTGCGGCCGCCATCAGCCGAGTCACCGGCATGCCCTTCCCCGAGGCACTCCGACGCCGCGTGCTGGCGCCCGTCGGCGCGTTCGACATCTCGTTCGATCCGCGAGCGCAGCGATCGCGGATCATGGTGGTCCACGGGATTCCGCTCGGCAACCGCCTCGTCCGCGAGCTGGTGCTTCGCTTCCTGGCACGCGCCACCTTGCCCGGTGGGGGGTTGTGGGGCTGTGCCGAGGACCTGTTGCGCTTCGGGCGAGCGATGCTGCCGCTCGAGAGCGGAGCCGGGCCGCGTCTGCTCTCCCAGGCCGCGATCGACGAGATGACGCGCGAGCAGACGTCGGGGATCATCGAGACGTCCGCCGATGGCACGATCCGTGTTCCGCACTACGCCCTCGGCTGGGGCAAGCCGAATCCGGAGGGAACCGCGCCGAGCGTGCTCGGGACGCCGCCCGATACGCCGGTTCGGGTGCCCGCCTCGCCCTCGAGCTTCACCCACGGCGGCGCGGCCGGAACCAGGCTCTGGATCGATCCCGATCGGGAGCTCGTGTTCGTCTTCCTCACCAACGAGTGGAGCGTGTCAGACGCCTCGATGTTCGCGACGCTCGCCGAGGTCTACAAGGCGTGGGACGCGGCCGCCTGACCTGGGGAGAGGCGAGGCCGGATCAGAACGAAACCCGGCCGGGTACGTTCCTGGCCGGGTCTCGAATATCGATGGGCCGCGTCACCGCGGCCGCCTCACTACCGCTCGATGGGCATGTTGACCATGGAGCCCCACTCGGTCCACGACCCGTCGTAGTTGCGGACATTCGGGTAGCCGAGCAGCTCGTGGAGCACGAACCATGAGTGGCTGGAGCGCTCGCCGATCCGGCAGTAGGCGATCACGTCCTTTTCCGGCGTGACACCCTTCGCCTCGTAGAGGGCCTTGAGATCAGCAGCGTTCTTGAACGTGCCGTCCTCCTTGACGGCCTGCGCCCACGGGATCGACTGGGCACCGGGGATGTGGCCACCGCGCTGCGCGGTCTCGGTCATGCCGGGAGGCGCGATGACCTCTCCGCTGTACTCGGCGGGTGACCGGACATCCACGAGGGTGAAACCCGCGCTGCCGAGCTTGGGAATGATGTCGTCGCGGAAGGCCCGCAGCGTGTAGTCCGGCTCGGGGACCTGGATGTTGGTCGACGAGTAGTTGGGGGCGTCCGTGGTGACCGGCAGGCCGTTGTCAAGCCAGTACTTGCGGCCGCCGTTGAGGATGCTGAGGTTGGTGAAGCCGTGCAGCCGAAGCTGCCAGTAGGCCCACGCGGCGAACCAGTTGTTGTTGTCCCCATACAGCACGATGTGGGTGTCGGGGCCGATGCCGGACGCGCTCAACAGCGTGGCGAGATCCTCGCGGCTGGTGATATCGCGACGGATGCCGTCCGAGAGCTGGCTGGTCCAGTTCCAGCCGACGGCGCCCGGCAGGTGGCTCTGATCGTAGGCCGCCGTGTCCACGTCGACCTCGACGAATCGGACATTCGGGTCGTTCAGATGCTGCTGTGCCCATTCCGGGCTGACCAGGGCGCCTCCCGCCGCATAGTCGCTCATGACAAGAACCCTCCTTCGTGTGGGTTGCTGGAAAGAATGGCAAGGCCAGATGAGGTGAGCCGTCGCGCAGGCGACATCGAGCGCGTCTGTCGTACCGGTGCCGTCTAGGGGATGGCCCCTTCCTCCACGGCAAAGGCACGAAGACGGTCGGTACACGCACCGGCCAGCCGCTCCGCCTGGCGCAGGATCCAGGGATCGACGCGGCTGCTGTCCTCGACCACCACGAACGCACCCTGCGGGCCGTCCTCGAGCCGGATCCCCTCGACGTTGCGGTAGTCGACCATCCAGTTCGCCTGGAGCTGGACGATGGTGTCTACGACCACCGGGCGCGAGAAGGACCAGTCGACGTAGTCGGCGTTGAGCCTATCCACCAGGTCGCGCAGCCGGACCGGCTCGCCGCGCTGGATTCGCGCGAGCAGATGCACCACGCGGAGCTCGGCGAACGGGTCTCCGGGCTCGGCGACGGTCGGTGGCTGGAGATTGGGATCCGGCAAGCCGGGGGTCTCACGCAGCAGCACGGGGTCGTCCGGTAACGCTGGGCTTGATGGTCTGGGTCCGACCATTCTGACGGTTCGGGGGCGGAGCCTAGCACAGCCCCGCTTCATGGCGGTCGAGGGGATCGTCAGTGACCCCCGGTCCCGGCGACTGCGGCGCGCATCGTTCCCGACAGCGCGAACACTGCGGAAACGAGCACCAGCCCGCCCGAGATCAAGAGCATCGTGCGTGCTCCGCCGATGAGGTCGAGCAGTACGCCTCCGGTGAATAGCCCGATCGGCGAGAGGCCCAGCGAGATCGTCCTCGCAGTGGATCCCACGCGGCCGAGCAGCACGTCGGGCGGGATCGTCGCTCGCAGCGTGATGTAGCTGATGAGCGTAAGCGCCCCCGTGACGCCTGCGCCAAACGCCGCGAAGGCCTGGATCGCGGATGATTCGGCCAGCGCGAACAACACCAGCGAGAGGCTGCTGCCGAGGTTGGCGACGAGCATGGAGAGCCCGAGCCGTCCACGCGAGAAACGTCCGGACAGGACGGCGCCAACCAGGTAACCGACCCCGTACCCGGAGATGACGATTCCGACGACACCAGACGGCAGACGTCGGTCAACGCTGAGGAGGAAGATCACGGCCGGCACCAGCGGTGCACTGATGACGCTGACCAGCCCCCAGAAGGCGATGACCGTCCGCAGCGTCTTCTGGCCACGGATATAGCGCAGCCCCTCGAGGATCTGCTCGACGATGTGGGTCTGGATCGTCGCTCGCTGGCCCTGGAGCGGCCGACGCACGAGCGACAGGGATGACGCAGAAACCAGGAATGAGATGGCGTCGATCGCGAGCGTCGGGCCCGGGCCGATGACACCGATCAGCACGCCCGCGATCGCGGGTCCGACGATGAAGCTCAGGCTGAAGATCGCCTCCGAGTAGCCGTTGGCCCGCCCGACCTGGCCGGGGCCGGCGAGGTTGGGCACGGCCGCCGTGTAGGCCGCGAGGAACATGACCCGGAGGGCATTGATCGGCGCGGTGACCAGCAGGATCACGCCCATCGTCGGCACACCAAGCACGAAGGACAGCGGGATCAGCGCCGTCAGCAGGGCTCTCCCGATGTCCGACCACAGCATCATCCGGCGGCGGTCCCAGCGGTCGGCGAGGGCCCCGACGGGCAACCCGAGGATGAGGTCCGGCAACGTCTGGAGCACGCCCACGCTACCCATCGCGACGCCTGACCCGGTCAGGATGACGACCAGAAGGGGCAGCGCCGTGAAGGTGATGGCATCGCCGAAAGCAGAAATGCCCTGGCCGAAAAGCACGATCTTGAAGTCGCGGTTCTTCCACAGTCCGACCGGCTCCGGCAGGGCTGTCGCTGGGACCTCGACAGGAATGACGATCAGGCGGGCTCGAGGCGCAGGGTGGTGCCGAGGACCGGCGCCGAGACCATCTGCGGTGTGGCCGTGTCGGCGGCGTACTTGGCCTCGAGAGCTCGGGAGCAGGCCTCGATGCTGGCAGGGTCGTCCGCTCGGATCGCGCGGACCGGAATGCGGCGACCGGCGGCGAGGATCGCGGCGTGCGGCTCGACCTTGATCTCCTGGTACCAGCGGCCACGCTCGCCCAACCAAGAGCGTATGAGGACCGCGCCGTCCGCGACAACGATCCAGATAGTGGTTCGCCGGAGGTCGCCGCCCGGGCGCGACGTCTCGATGTCGACCTCGATCTCGCAGTCGAACAGCTCGAGGGTCTCCGCGTCGAAGGACCCGCCTCCCGTGGCGTCCAAGCGGGCTACATTGCCTCTGGCTCGAGCTCGACGCGCTCCTCGCTGCCGCCGCTCGGGCCGCGGCGGACCGCCAGGTACGAGCCTGCCGGCGTTTCGCGCAGCAGCGGCGAGACCACCTCGACGATGCGGTCGGCGTCGGGACCGA
>JBBRYO010000081.1:0-13054 GCA_038237595.1 Candidatus Limnocylindrales bacterium
CTCAGCAGCGTGCGCGTCGACGGCGTCCTCGCCACGATGATGGTCCGCCGCCGCCTCTTCGAGCAGGTCGGCTTCGACCCGCAGTACGACTTCTTCTACGAGCTGTGGGACTTCTTCATGCAGTGTCGGGAACGCGGCGTCCAAATCGACGCGCTGCCCGGAGTGATCTTTGCGCACCACCCGGTGCCGTACACGGGGACGACGCGCCGCCAGACCAGCGTCACGGCCTCCGACAGGGCGCGCTTTGCGGCGAAGTGGAGCCTCGACCCGATCGGGCCTTCCGGTCCGGGGAGTGGCGCGCCGCAAGGCCCTGCGGAGAAGGGGCCCGCGCTGGGCAGGCTCGCGGCCTGGAGGCGTTCCGCCGCTCCATCCGGCCGCTGAGGAGCATTCCCGAAGGTCTCCGGCGATTCTTCGGGCTTTCAGAAGGATCTCACAAAGCGCCCCCACCTTGGCGAGACCCGGACGCGGATTCCGGTCACGCGCGGCGGCCATAGCGCCGCTCTCTGCCATAGGGACGTCGCCATGCGCCTCAAGATTCTCGCCGTCGTTGGGCTCCTCGCCGTGGGGCTCGGCGCAACTGTGTATGTCGTCCTTGACCCGCCGGCTGGGAGCGCCGCCACCTCCCAGTTCCTGACCGCTCGGGCCACGCGCACCGACGTCGTTCAGCAGGCCGTTGCGACGGGATCGGTCGCTGCTCACGCCACATACGGCCTTGGCTTCGGACGTGACACAGCGCTGATCCCGAGCGGCGCCACGAGCTCCGGAGCGACCAGCACGGGCACCTGGATCGTCAGCGCGATCAACGTCAAGCTCGGCGACCGCGTCACGAAGGGAACCGTGCTTGCCAGCTCCGACGACGCGAACGCGCAGCTCGCCGTCCAGATCGCGCAGGCGGATCTGACGGCCGCGCAGTCGAAGCTCGACACGGACCAGAGTGGCCCGACCGCGGCGGAAAAGGCGACGGCTCACAACGCCCTGGTGCAGGCGCAGCAACAGCTCAAGAACGCGCAGCAGTCGCTCAGCGACACGCAGCGGCAGAACGCCCTCTCGCTGAGCAGCGCGGAGTCGGCCGTGACCTCGGCACGGAAGCAGCGGAACTCGGATCAGAGCGCGGGCGCACCGTCGACCGCCATCTCGGCGGACAAGGCGGCGCTCGAGCGGGCGAACCAGGCCCTGGCCTCCACCCAGGCCCAGGTCTCTGCCTCCAACCACCAGGCCCACCAGGGCGTGACCTCGGCGAAGCTCGCGGTCAGCACCGCCGAGAACAACTACACGACCAGCGTTGCGCCGGCGACGGACGCGACCATCGCAGCCGACAAGGCCTCGCTCGCCAGCGCGCAGCAGGCGGCGGACGCGGCGCAGACGTCCCTCCATCACTCCTCGATTTCGGCGCCGGCGGACGGCACGATCGTGGCCATCAATGCCGAGCCGGGGCTAGCAGCTCCGAGCGGCGACGCCCTCGCCATGGAAGTCGGGCCCATGGAAGTCATTGCCCAGTTCGCGGAGGCCGATCTGCCGACCCTGAAGGCGGGTCAGGACGCAACCGTGACGGTCACGGCGCTCGGGCAGGACCTGACCGGCAAGGTCAGCCAGATCACGCCGGTCGCCGCGACATCGGGCAACAGCAGCGTGGTGACCTACGCCGTGACGGTGACCTTGACGAGCAGCCCCGATTCAGTTCGTGCGGGGATGTCGACGAATGTGGCGATCACCACGGCCAGTGCGACCGGGGTCATAGCCGTGCCGGCCATCGCGCTGAACGGCACGACCGGCAACTACACCGTGCGCGTCCTGGACGGCGCGGGCCAGGCACAGAGCATGCCGGTAGACGTCGGCCTGGTGACGAGCACCCTCGCCGAGCTCAAGAGCGGCGTCGACGAGGGCGAGTCCGTGATCACCGGAACGGCGGCAGCCCGCAATGGCACTACCACCACGACCAACGGCTTCGGCGGCTTCCAGGGCGGCGGCTTGGGCGGCGGAGGCGTGCGCGTCCCGGTCACCCAGCCATGATCGAGCCAACGCCGGCGGCATCCGCCGACCCGCCGCCCATCATGCCCTCAGGAGAGGCGCCTGGGGCTGCTGCCATGCGCGCCCCGCTCATCGACCTGCGAGGGGTCCGCCGTGCCTACCAGCTCAGCAAGGTCACGGTGGAGGCACTGCGCGGCGTCGACCTCCAGGTCCGCCACGGCGAGTTCCTTGCCATCGTCGGACCGTCGGGGTCGGGCAAGACCACGCTCATGAACATCATCGGCTGCCTGGATCGACCGACCGCAGGCACCTATCGCCTGGCCGGGACGCCGGTGGCAGAGCTCGACGACGATGGTCTTGCGCGTCTCCGCAGCCGCACGATCGGCTTCGTCTTCCAGAACTACAACCTGCTGTCGCGCACGTCCGCACTCGAGAACGTCGGCACTCCCCTGCTCTACCAAGGCGTCTCGCGCCGCGAGCGGATGACGCGGGCACGCGAGGCACTCGAGGCGCTGGGCATGGGTGACCGCCTCGAGCACCAGCCGAGCGAGCTGTCGGGTGGGCAGCAGCAGCGGGTTGCCATCGCCCGTGCGTTCGTCACGCGCCCCGCGCTGATCCTCGCCGACGAGCCGACCGGGAACCTCGACACCGCGTCCGGTGCCGAGGTGATGGAGCGTCTCCACCAGCTGCACCGCGCGGGACGCACGATCGTGCTCATCACCCACGACGCGGAAGTCGCGCAGAGGGCGGAGCGCCAAGTCCACGTCCGCGACGGGCGGTTGGTGCCATGAGCCCGGCTAGGCTGGTCCGCGGCGGACGGTTGGTCTCATGAGCACGCTGGAGCTCGTCCGCCTCGCGCTCTCGCGCCTCGGCTCGTCGCGCCTGCGCGCGACCCTGACGATGCTCGGCGTGATCATCGGCGTGGCGTCAGTCGTCGCGCTGGTGGCCGTGGGGCAGGGCGCGACCAGCGGCATCACGAAGCAGCTCCAGGGCCTCGGCACGAACCTGCTGACGGTCAACCCGGGGAGCACGACACAGGGCTTCACTCGCTCCGCCGCAGGCTCCGCCACCACCCTGACGATCGACGACGCTGGGGCCATCGCCCGGCTCGACGACGTCGCGGCTGTCGAGCCCGAGATCTCCACGCAGGGCCTCGTCGTGGCAGGCTCCAAGAACACCACCACCACGGTGCTCGGCACCACGCCCCAGTACCTCACGGTCCGCAACTACAGCATGTGGCAGGGGTCCTTCCTGAACCAGGCGGCGGTCGATTCGGGCCTTCGCGAGGCCGTGCTGGGGGCCACGACGGCAAACGACCTCGGGTTCGGAGCAGAGTCCATCGGGCAGACCATCACGGTCAACGGACTGCCGTTCCAGGTGGTCGGCATCCTCCAGGCCAAGGGCAGCGTCGGGCACGTCAGCAGCGACGACCAGATGCTCGTCCCGATCACCGCCGTGCAGCACTACTACGACAGCACCACCAAAGTGCGCTCGATCGGCATCAGCGTGACGACCGCCGACCGGATCGCATCGGTCAAGGCGTCGATCACGAACCTGCTCGAGCAGCGCCATGCGATCGCAGCCGGCGGCACGGACGACTTCTCCATCTCCGACCAGGCGCAGCTGCTCGGCACAGTGGACTCGATCAGCTCGCTGCTGACGATCCTGCTGGGCGGCATCGCGTCGATCTCGCTGTTGGTCGGCGGCATCGGGATCATGAACATCATGCTGGTCTCGGTGCGGGAGCGGACCCGCGAGATCGGGGTGCGCAAAGCGGTCGGCGCACGTGGCCGCGACATCCTCGCCCAGTTCCTGGTCGAGGCGCTGACCCTCTCGGTTCTCGGGGGATTCCTGGGTGTCGTGCTGGGCGTCGCCGTCTCAGCGCTGATCGGCAAGATCGCCGGCTGGGGCTTCGCCTTCAACCCCGTGACCGTGCTGGTCGCCCTTGGTTTCAGCCTGCTGGTCGGCTCCGTCTTCGGGGTCTGGCCGGCCCGCCAGGCGGCACGCCTGGATCCCATCGTCGCTCTTCGATATGAGTAAGGAGTTCAAGTCATGGATGAGTCAGGCCACCACGACGCCCACGATCAGAGTCCCGTCTGGGGGAGCACCGAAGGCGTCTCCGGTGATGCCGCCCGGGTCGGCACCGGTGCCACCGGGCCGTTGGGTTATGGCAGCGCTTACGCAGCGCCGGACCCCGTCGTGGCCGTCGCCCCGAAGAAGTCCGGCTCGAGGCTGCTCAACGTCGTCCTGGGCCTCGCGATCGTGGTGGCCATCGGCGGAGTGGCGTTTGCCGCGGGACGGCTGACGGCGCCGGCAAGTGCCGCGACCGGGTTGACCGCCGGGACCGGCAACGGCTTCGGCAACGGCCCTCGCGCGAGCGGCGCGCCGGGCAACTTCCGCGGGGCTGGCGCTTTCGCAGGTGGAACCGTGCGCGGTACCGTGACCGCCGTCACTTCGAGCGGCATCACCCTGACCGTCGGCCAGGGGACGGTCACCATCCCCACCGACAGCTCCACCACCTACCACCAGCAGGCCGCTGCGACCGGAACGGATGTCACGGTTGGCTCGACGGTGCTGGTCGAGCTGAGCAACACGGGCGCCGGGGGCGGCGGCTTTGGAGGGGCCGGCGGCGGCGCGGGTACGAGCCTTGCGCCCGGGAGCGTCGCCTGGGACCTTCAGCGTTGGCCCGGCGACGGACGTGACGGTCGTCGGCAGGTAGCCCGACGCGCGTGGGTCAGCGGCGGGTTCCGGCCGCCCCTGCCTGCCGCAACCGGACCGCGAGCACGGGGCAGACCTCCACGGCACTCCGGGCGTGGCCCAGAAGCGAGTCGGGGATCGGGCCGGGACGCACGATCGGGTAGCCCCAGTCGTCGAGGCCGACGATCTCCGGCAAGAGCTCCGCGCACATGCCATAGCCGTCGCAGGCGATGCGGTCGATGACGAGCTCCGCTTCCATCAGTTCGTTCCGGTCCGCGCGCGGGCCTCGCAGCCACGACGCGCCTGGTGGCGCACGAAGTCGTCCCCGAAGACGCGAAGGCCGCTGCGCAGGAAGCCGACCGCGCCGTCCGGATGGCGGCAGGCACCGCGTTCGGCGATCTCGCCGGACCAGCGCTCGAGGCGCGCCAGGTCATCGGGGTCCGGGGTACCGGTGGCAAGCCGATGAGTCGCATCGGCGATAGCGCGCAATCCGAAGACGCATGGGCCGCACTGCCCTGCGCTGCTGCGCGCCATGAAGTCCAGGATCCGGCCCGTAGCCATCACGCCGCACTCGGCGGGTGACAGGAATGAGACAACGCCGCAGCCGAAGGCGAAGCCGCGCGGCCGCATCACGGCGGGATCGAGCGGCAGGTTCCAGGCCTCGTCGACTCCCGCCCAGCCGCCGAAATAGCCGCCGAGGAGGATGCCGCGAGTCCCTTCGCGGGTCGCGCCCGCGCCCGCCGCCACCTCGCCGAGGGGCGTGCCGATCTGGATCTCGCGGACGCCGGGCTGTGTCACGGCGCCCGCCACGGTCAGCAGGGCGGTCCCCGGCGTATCCCCGAGGCCGGCCTGGCGATACCAGGCGTCGCCGTGGCGCGCAATCAGTGCAGCGTGCGCGAGGCTCTCCACGTTCTGCACAAGGGTCGGCCGTCCGTGGACGCCGCGCTCGTGTGGCCGGGGCGGGACGTTCGTGGGTCGCGGGTCGCCGGCATTCACGAAATGAACGGCGGCGGACTCTTCGCCCGAGACGTAGCCGACGGGTGCCGCCACCAGCTGAATGGGGACCGCCAGCTCGCGTGTCCGCTCGGCGACCGCCCGGGTCAGCGCCGCTCGAGCCGAGGCGTGCTCCGCACCCACGTACAGAACGATCGCGTCGGCACCCACCGCCGCGGCTGCAAGCACCGCGCCATCGATCACCAGGTGCGGTCGGAACGCCATCAGGTTGCGATCCTTCCGGCTCAGCGGCTCGCCCTCTGCGCCGTTCACGAGGACCACGGCGCGTCCCTCCGAACGCTCCGCGACGCTGCGCCACTTGCGCCCCACGGGAAAGCCGGCGCCACCTCGACCGAGCAGGCCGCTCCGCTCCAGCACGGGGATGAGCTGCGTGGCCACCCTTCCGGGGAGCGGCCCGAGGCGCGCCCGATGGTCGAAGAGGGATTCCGCGCCGGCGACGGCGGGCGGTCCCGCGAGCAACCGCGTCGAAGTTTGAGACGCGGAGGCGCGCCGGGCGAATGCGGTGCCTGTGTGGGTCGCACTCGGGTCAGGGCGGGTGGAGGTGAGCGTCATCGGGCGTCCGTGTCCAGTTGCTGGGCGGCCAGGGTGCTGCTCGCGCTCACCTGCTGGCCGGCGTGCCCTACGGACATCCGCCACCACACCGCGGCAACAACGGCCGCCACGCACAGCCCCTGGATGACGAGCATCCACGGCGCGAAGGCATCGGTCCCGGTGCCGAGGCCATGCAGGACGGCGAACGGCCACGCGCCGTAGGCGAGCCAGTGAACGGTTCGCCAGACGCGGTAACCCACGCGGTCTCGCAGCAGGCTGGTGACGACGACGGCGAGGGCGAGGTCCACCGATACGACGCCGAGCCCCAGCCAGAGCTGCCGGTAGTCCGACGAGAACGGAATGACCACCGTCAGCCAACCCAGCGACGTATACGGATCCACGACCGCCGTGACGATGTGGATGCCTAGAAAGGCAAGCGAGAGAAGCGCGAGGTTGCGATGCAGCTGGGCGGTCACGAACCGCGGCAGGGCCGCGCTGCTCCAGCGCACCGAGGTCACGATCCCCAGCACGAGGACGGCGCTCAGCAGAATCAGCGAAACGACTCCCGCGCCGCGGGCCGCGTACCACAGGAAGTTCATGCGGCGGACTCCAGGGACTGCGGCCAGGCAGGCGTGTGGTGGACCGCGCCCGTTTCCGACACCAGGCGCGCCAGCAGACCGGAAACTTCGAGCCACTCCACTGCGGATGCACCTCGGACGATGGCCGCCGTGGAGGCCGTGTTCGCCTCGACGCAGCTGCCGGCCAGCACCGTGGCGGTGCGCCACGGCCCGCGGACTGGAAATCCGGTCGATGGCTCGATCAGGTGGTGAAGGGTGACGCCGTCGCGCGACCAGCGGCGCACGGTCGTGCTCGAGGTCGCAATGGCGCCACGAAGCAGAGCGATGACCTCGCCGGGCGAATCCGGCGGCGTGGCGCTGTCCTCTGCGGTCAGCACCGGCCAGCCGTCAGGTGGTGGGTCACCGGCCGTGGCGATGTCGCCGCCGAGCGCCACAAGCGTTCCGCCGGTCGGGATCACGAGCTGGACGGCAGCGGCGGCAAGGTCCGCTGCGAGCGCCTTCCCGGTCGATCCCAGGTCCAGCTCGACCCCGTGAGGCAGCACGACGGTCTGCGCGTTACGGTCGAAGCGGACTCCGCGCCAGCCCGGGATTGCCTCCTGTCGAAGGACGATGGGCCGGTCCCGGCCCAGTGCCAGCCGGGGAAAATCGTCGTCATAGCCGACCAGGCGCATCGCCCGGCCAACGGTGGGATCAACCGCCCCGTCGGTCAGTCGAGCAGCGCGGAGCGCGACGTCGATGGCCTCGGCAAGGAGCGGGCTGACGTGCGTGCTGCGGCCCGGGCTGGCATTGAGGCGGCTGAGCTCGCTGTCCTCGCGGAAGCGGCTGTAGGTCAGGTCGACCTGCTCGAGGACGCTTCGCACGACGGCTGATGCCAGCTCGAGGGACGGTTCGTGGGTCAGCAGGAGGTCAACTGAAGTTCCCAGCGCGTCCCAATGTGCCGCTGCGATGCCCATCACGAGCCTCCAGTCGTGACTTTGGCGCTGCGGGTCGTGGGCGTGGTGGTCGCGGTCGGCGTAGCGGTGGCGGCAGCCGTCGTGGTCGTTGTGCCCGAGGTCGTTGTGGAGGTCGTGCCTGCCGCCGTGCCGGACGAGGCAGTCGTGCTCGTCGCGGTGGAGCCTGGATGCGTGACCGCCGCGACGGCTCCAAAGCCGGCGGTGGCGGCGAACCCGGCGATGGCCGCGCCCACGGTCAACCGGCGGAGGCGACGCACCGAGCGGTCGCGATTGGTCGGGTTGAGCGCGTCTCGTGTTTCCATGCCCGCATGGTCGACGGCGCGCCCTTTTGGTTTGGTTACGTCAGTCCGCTCGATTCACGGGGCAGGGATGGCACGCTCAGTCGGCGACGGCATTCCTCGCCGGTGCAGGCTCACCCGACCCGCCGAAGGAGCGTGCCCAGGTGACGGACATGCTGGCGCCGCCACTGGGAGACGCACCGACGCGCCAGCGACCGTTCGTCGCCCGCACGATCGAATCGGCGATGGCGAGGCCAAGCCCGGAGCCACCCGGTCTCTCCGTTGCGCGGTGGAAGCGATCGAAGATGCGAGCGCGCTTATCCTCCGGGATCCCGGGCCCGGAGTCGTCCACAGTGAGGCGCGTTCTGCCGCTCTCGCTGACGACCGTTACCGAGACGGAGCCGCCCTCCGACGAGTACTTGCAGGCGTTGTCGAGCAGGACGCCAAGCAGCCGATCGAGCCACTCGGGGGGCACGGTCACGATGTTGGTGCCCGACGTGGCATGGACCTCGAGCTTCAGGTGGCGTGCCTCGGCAACGATGCGGAAGCGATCGACCGTCTGCGCCGCAAGCACGCCGACGTCCACCGGCTCCGCATCCGGCCGCCCGCTGAGCGAGTCGAAACGGGCCAGCCACAGCAGGTCCTCGACCAGGCGCCGGATGCGCTTGGACTCGGCGTCGACCTGCGTGAAGGCCTTGCGGTACCACTCGACGGGGCGGTCCTGCGAAAGCGCAAGGCTCGTCTGGGCCTCGATCACCGAGAGCGGCGTCCGCAGCTCGTGGCTGGCGTCGGCCGTGAACTCGAGCTGGCGTTGCCGCGCGTGTTCGATGGGTGCTGCAACGCGCCGCCCGATCGCCACCGCGCCGAGGAACACGGCGGCGAGCAGGATCGGGCCGATGAGCACCTCGGCCAAAATCAGGTTCTCCTGGGTCTCCCGGACGTTCTGCGTGTCTTCTCCGACGACCGCGTACTCGCTGTGGACGGGGCCACCGGCGATCCGCACGGACTTCGAAACGGACCCGATGACGATCGTGACCGTCTGCGGATCCGTGACGCGCTGGTACTCGGACGGAAGAACGGCATTGACGCCGCTGGAGCTGACGGTCCCATCGGGGTGGACCGTCCATATGATCACCGGACGGTCGAAGGGTGTCTTGATGGGTGGCTCGAAACCGCCCGCACCGGGACCGCCCTGATGATCGGGCTCGGTCGCAACGTGTTGCAGGGTGGCTTGGAGATCGGAGTCGAGCTGAGAGGTCAGATTGCGCGAAACGATCGAGATCACCCCGACCGCAACCAGCAGGTACGCGGCACCGACCACGGCAGTCGCGGCCAGCGCGACCCGGATGGAGGCCGCGCGGACTCCAGGGACATGAATCGCGCCGCGGCGAGCGGTCACGCTTCCTCCAGCCGGTAGCCGGCTCCGCGCACGGTGACGATGCGGATGCCTGCGTTCGGCAGCTTGGCGCGAAGCCGGCTGAGCTGGACGTCGATGGCGTTCGACCCGAGGGGATCGGTCTCATCGCGCCAGGCGTGCTCGGCGATCGCCTTGCGGTCGACGACCGCCGGCGAGCGGCGCATCAGCAGCTCGAGGATGTTGTACTCGGTGACGGTGAGGCCGAGCGACCCACCCGAGACGGTGACCTCGCGCCTTGCCGGATCCAGCGAGAGCGCCCCCTTGGCGAGGATCGGCCCGTCGATGCCGCGCGGCCGCCGTTGGAGTGCCCGGATGCGGGCCAGCAGCTCTCCGAAGTCGAAGGGCTTGACGAGGTAGTCGTCGGCGCCGGCGTCGAGGCCCTGGATGCGATCGGGCGGCGTGTCGCGCGCGGTCAGCATCAGCAGTGCCGTGGGCCGCGAGTGACGGCGGGCCCACGCGACCACATCGATGCCCGGAGCGCCGGGCATGCGCCAGTCGATCACGGCGACGTCGTACTCGTACCACTTGAGCTGGTCGATCGCGTCGTCGCCGCGTTCCACGGCGTCGACCTGGTAGCCGGCGTCCTCAAGGCCCAGCACGAGCACGTCGCGGAGGCCGGGATCGTCCTCGGCAACAAGGATTCGCATCAGCTCACACTGCCACTGGCGCGTGGCCGCCGCCGCGATCTGGCTCGACCTGCCGGTCTGTCGGTGGCTGTGTTCACGGTTGGCTCCCCGCCCGGATCTGGGCATCAAAAGAGGAAGCCGGAGCTCCCTTCCAACGCGAAGTCTGCCGCCGCAACCTTGCGGAGGCGTTACGGGACCTGAAACCGCTACCCTGAACGGCGCCCAGTGGTGCGAAAGGAGCCACGCGATGACGACGCTCACGCGACCGCAGCTGGGCATATCACGCCGAGGATCCGACCTCACGGCGCTCGCCAGTGTGGTCCGCGGCTCGATGCGTGACGCCGCCTGGGTGCGCCCGGCGCTGATCGCCGTAGCCGCGCTCACGGCCTTCATCTACGCCTGGAACCTGGCCCTCAACGGGTACGCCAACACCTACTACTCCGCGGCGGCCCTTGCCGCGTCGAAGGATTGGGCGGCCTGGTTCTTCGGCTCGATCGACGCGTCGAACTTCATCACGGTCGACAAGCCTCCTCTCTCGACCATGGTCATGGGCCTTTCCGTCCGGCTGTTCGGGCTGAGCTCTTGGAGCATCCTGCTGCCCCAGGCCCTGATGGGCGTGGCGTCGGTGGTCATCCTCTACAGCGCCGTGCGTCGTTCCTTCAGGGCCGTAGCCGGACTGATCGCAGCGCTGGTCCTTGCGGTCACACCGGTCGCGGCGCTGATGTTCCGCTTCGACAATCCCGACGCGCTCCTGACGCTGCTCCTGGTGGCCGCCGCGTGGTCCTTCCTGAAGGCGCTCGACGAGGGACGGCTTCGCTGGGTCGCTCTGGCGGCGGCGTTCGTCGGGTTCGGCTTCCTCGCCAAGTACCTCCAAGCGTGGCTGGTCCTGCCTGCGTTCATCGTGACCTGGGCGATCGCGGCTCCCGGGCCGCCGCGACGCAGACTGGGGCAGCTGATAGTCGCCGGGCTGGCCGTCATCGCCGCGAGTGGCTGGTGGGTTCTGATCGTCGAGCTCGTACCGCCGTCGATGCGCCCGTACATCGGGGGAAGCACCAATAACAGGGTGCTCGACCTGGTCTTCGGCTATGACGGCCTCGGGCGGCTCTTCGAAGGCTTCGGAGGCCGGGAAGCCGCCGGCGCGCCCGGCGGATCCCTTGGCGGCCGTGGTTTCGCGGGAACGACAAGCATCTTCCGCCTCGTGAACCCTCAGTTCGCAACGCAGATCGCCTGGTCGTCACCCTTCGCCGCCCTCTCCCTGGTCAGCGGACTTCTGTTCCGCGCTCGGGCGCCCCGGACGGATCGTGACCGCGCCGGGTACCTGATGTGGGGCCTATGGCTCGGCGTGCACGCGCTGGTTTTCAGCTACATGAGCGGTGTAATCCACACGTACTACACGGTCGTGATGGCCCCGGCCGTGGGAGCGCTCGTCGGCGCTGGCGTGGTCGAGCTCTGGCGCCTGCGCACGCGCTTCGCCTGGGGCGGGCTTGTGCTGGGCGCGGGGATCGTTGCGACGGCGTTGTGGTCGTCACATCTGCTCGACCTCACGCCGACCTTCATGCCAGGACTAGGGCTGGGGATCATCGGCGTGGCGGTTGCTGCCGCATTCATCCTGGCCATTCCCGCGGGGCACCACGTCCGCTCGCTCTCGGTCGGCGGCCTGGTGATCGGTGTCGGCGCGATGCTCGCCGGCCCGGCGGCATCAACGCTTTACACGATCAATACGCCGTATTCGGGCTCCACCGTCAGCGCCGGGCCGCAGGTCGTTGGTGCCGAGGGTGGAGCCGGTCCGGCCGGCATCGACGGCGGGCCTGCTCCGGACGGAGGCTTCCTCGGCGGCGTCGGCGGCGCGCGCCCGTCCGCGACGCTCAAGGTCCTTGCCAGGTACCTCGTCGAGAACAAGGGGACCGCCACCTGGATCGTTGCGACGAGTGGTGCGGGCAGCGCGGACGCCCTCGAGCTGGCGTCCGGAGAGCCGGTCATGGCCATGGGCGGCTTCACGGGCGGCGACCCGGCACCCACGCTGGCCCAGCTCGAGGCATACGTCGCCTCGGGACAACTTCGCTACGTCCTCATCGGCGGCATGCCGGGGCCCGGGGGATTGTCCGCGATCACCCGCTGGGTGACCACGTACGGAACCATCGTCAACTACGGCACTACCGGCAACGGGACGCTGTATGACCTCTCCGGAGCGGACGCGACGCACGGCTGACAGCCGCCCCAGGCCGGCTCCACGGGCCCTGTCCGCTAGAATGCCGTCCCCACTGGCGAGTGGCCAAGCGGTAAGGCGCCTGACTCTGGATCAGGAGATCGAAGGTTCGAATCCTTCCTCGCCAGCCATTGTCTTGAGTCGCGACATCGGTGACACATGCGTCGCGTCATCCGTGACACTTGTGATCAGCCGGTCCCCTGGGACCCCGGCCATCGGCCGGGGTCTCGTCGTTGGTTGCGCCAGTAGCCCTTGTGGGGCTCGATGCGGTGGGTCGACAGGACCTCACCCGTGTCGAGGGCGACGACGGTGACCTCCTGCTCGTCGGTGATGGCCAGGACGCGCCTGCGGGCGTGGGCCGCACCGATCTTGAGGTGGTGGAGGCGGCCGGCCCGGCGCAGGGTGATGGCGCCCTTGCCGTTGGCGGTGTCGTAGCGGAGGCGGAAGTGGCCCGGGGCGCCGCGCCCGGCGGGATGGGCCTTGGGCCGCGCGGCATAGGCCGCGGCCGGCGTGCGGCGCTCGATCGCCCGGTGCGGCCGCTGCTCGTTGTAGACCGGGCGGAAGGCGTCGAGCTGGGTCTGCAGCGAGGCGAGATCGGCCGCCGCCGGCCGAGCCAGCGCTTGAGCGTCTGGATGACCCGCTCGACCCATATATTGTTCTGGCTCGAGGCAGCGGGGACGGACGGCGCCGTGGCCGGCGAACCGAACGCGATGGTTGCGCTTCGATATGCCGCCGACCAGCCCGGTCGCATGGTATCGGCAAGGAGTGCCAGTGATCGCCGGCCAC
>JBBRYO010000082.1:0-12833 GCA_038237595.1 Candidatus Limnocylindrales bacterium
CGCGGCACAGCGAGCGAGGCGACACGCAGCGGCGGAAGGCCGCTCTGCTGGAGCCCCAGCATTTCGCCCTCGCGGCGCAGCTCGAAGTCGAGCTCCGCGAGCACGAACCCGTCGGTGTTCTGCGCCACGGCGTCGAGCCGCGCCTTGACGAGGCGCCCCTCCTCCGTCCAGCGCGCTTCCGGTGTCTCGCGTCGCGGATAGAGCGACGAGACGAGGATGCAGTAGGCTTGGTCCTCGCCGCGCCCGACCCGGCCGCGGAGCTGGTGGAGCTGCGCGACGCCGAAGCGGTCCGCGTCGAGGATCAGCATGACCGTTGCTTCGGGCACGTCGACGCCGACTTCGAGGACGGTGGTACCGACCAGGATGGACGTCTCGCCGGACCGGAAGCGCTCCATGCGCTCGTCGCGGTCAGCCGCCTTCATCTGGCCGTGGACGATCTCGATGGCCGGCGGCGTGCCCGGCACGCCGGCAAGCGCGACCGCCTCGTCCCAGCTTGAACGCAGCATGGCTGCTGCCGCTTCGACGCTGGTCGCGGTGGCCGTCTCGTCGTCCTGGACCAGCGGCACGATCACGAAGGTGCGCCGTCCCCTGGCGGCCTCCCCGGCGATGAAGGGGATCACGCCCGGCCGCTCGCCGTGGCGCAGCAGCTCGTCGACGTGGCGGACCGTGGTGCGGATGGTCTTGCGGCCGATGGGAGCGGCATGGAGGTCGGACACGTCGAGGTCGGCGTGGAGGATCTGCCCGAGCGTTCGCGGGATGGGCGTGGCCGTCATGAGCAGCACGTGCGGCGCCGTGCCTTTCGCCGCCAGCGCCTCGCGTTCCGCGACGCCGAAACGGTGCTGCTCGTCGACGACCGCGAGGCGCAGGTCGGCGAACCGGACTGCCTCCTGGACGAGCGCGTGGGTGCCGACGACGACCCGGCCCTCGCTGAGGCCCCCCGTCGTGAGATCGATGGGTGCCTCGAGCGACTCGAGCGCGCGTCGACGATCCGCGGCCGGCATGGATCCGGTCAGGAGGGTCACGTCGTGCCCGAGCGGCTCCACGAGCGAGCGCAGCGTCGCGGCGTGCTGGCGTGCCAGCAGGTCGGTGGGTGCCAGCAGGGCCGCCTGGCGCCCCGCGTCCGCGACGAAGGCCATGGCCAGGGCCGCGATCGCGGTCTTGCCGGACCCCACGTCGCCCTGGAGCAGTCGCATCATCGGTCGCTCGGAGCCGAGATCGCGCCGAATGTCCTCGAGCGCCGCTGCCTGATCAGCGGTCAGGCGGATCGGCGCGTCGACCTCGGGTCCCGAGGCGGCGTCGGACTCGGCCGCACGCCGGCGACGGATCGCGGCATCGATCACCGCCTCGACCCTCGTGACGGCCTCGCTGACGCGCGCCTCGTCCGTGGGGATCGGCTCCCCGCGAGTCCGTCCGCGCTGGCGCTGGCGCGAGACCATGCCGACCTGGAGCGCCAGCAGCTCGTCGAACGCCAATCGCTCCAGCGCCCGGTCGCGCTCCTCGAAGGTCCCGGGGTAGTGCGCCGCCTCAACGGCCGCACCGATCGCCGGCAGGGTTCCGCGGACCTCGGCGGGCAGGTACTCCTCGTAGGGACCGTAGCGGTCGAGGGCGCCGCGGATGGCCGATCGCAGGGTCCGCGACGTCAGCCCCGCTGTCAGCCGGTAGATCGGCACGATGCGGCCCGCGTGGAGCATCGCGGACCCGTCGTCGGCCTGGAACTCCGGGTTCTCGATCGAGAGCTGCCAGCCGAGGTGCTTGATGCGGCCGCTCACGACCACCCACTCGCCTTCCTTCAGCCGGCGCTCGATGAAGCGCCGCCCGAACCAGGTGGCCTGCACCTCGCCCGTCTCGTCCCGGAGGGCCGCGACCGTTCGCTGGACGCGTCGCCGGAAGGACTGCTCGACCCGAAGCGACACGACCTCGAGCCGGGCCGTGGCCACGCTCCCGTTGTCCATGCTGCGCAGCTGCGCCGCAGTGCTCAGATCGCGCAGGTCCTCGTACCGGCGCGGCAGATGGAAGAGCAGGTCCCGGACGTTCTGGAGCGCGAGCCGTGGCCCCACCCGGCCGAGCACGGTCGCGCCAGGCAGCCCGCTCGATTTGAGCGGCGTGTCGAGGTTGCGCACGGCGGCAGCGGGATTCGCGGGCGCGGCACCTGGCGCCATCGCGCTACTCCGCCGCGATCAGGTAGGCGAAGTGCGGCTGGCCGCCGTCGATGAGCTCGACCTCGACGCCGGGGTGCGCCTCCTGAATGCGTGCGACCAGGCGGGTCGCCTCCGAGGCCTCGGTGGCATCACCGCGGTAGATCGTGAGCAGCTCGTAGCCCGGCCGCAGGCGACCCAGTCCCTCGACGGCAGTCTCGACCTCGTCGTCGCCAAGGGCCAGCAGCGCGTCGTCCGGGTCCAGAGCGATCGCCTGCCCGCTGCGGATCTTCAGGCCACCCATGGTCGTGCTCCTCACGGCGCGTGTGACGTGCAGCGTCTGGACCTCGCGCGCCGCGGCCAGCATGCCCTCGGCGTTCTCCACCGCCGTCCGGCGCGTGTCGAGCGAGAGCGCCGCGGCCAGCCCCTCGGCCGCATTCCGGGTCGGCACCAGGACGGCGTCGACGCCCTCCACCAGAGCCGCGGCATGGCGCGCGACGAGATGGACGTTCGCGTCGTTGGACAGAACGATGACCGAGCGCGCACCGGTGGCGCGAATCGCGTCGGCGATCTCCTTCGTCGAGGGGTTGGCTGTCCGGCCTCCGCCAACGGTGGTGGCACCGAGGCTGGCGAACGCCCTCGCGAAGCCGCGGCCCGGTGAGACCGCCACCACGGCGAGGGCGGTGGGGTGTGCGGCGGGCCTGGCGCCGGCGTCAGGATGCGTTGCCTGCGGCAGGTGCGCCGGCTCGGTGCCTGCCTCCTTCGCCGTCGGGGGTGCGCCCGTGCCGTCCCGCCCATGGGTCGCGTGGGCGGCCAGCGCGTGCGCCTGCTGGTCGAGGTTCTCGACGGTGATCCCCGTCAGCGTCCCGCGGGACAGCCCCAGCGCGATGACGCGATCCGGGTTCGCGTTGTGGACGTGGACCCGCGCCGCCCGCTCGTCGCCGGCGACCATCACCGATTCGCCGATCGCGTCGAGCTCCCGGCGAAGCTCGGACACGTCCAGCGGCGCGTCTCCGGCCGTCAGCAGGAACATCGTCTCGTAGCCGTACGCGTCGGCTCCGTGGCCTGGCATCAGCTCGATCGGCGGCGGAGTGAAATGGACCTCCGTCAGCCCGGGGGCGGGCGCGTCCGCGAGCTCGAGGAGCAGGCCGCGCAGCAGCAGGTAGAGGCCCTGCCCGCCCGAGTCCACCACGCCGGCCTCCTGGAGGATCGGCAGGAGGGTCGGCGTCCTCGCCACCGACCGCTCCGCTCCGCCGACGGCAAGCTTCAACACGATCTCGACGCCCGGGTCCAGAAGATCGCCCCAGTCGGCCGCCTCGGCTGCTTCGCGAGCCACGGTCAGGATCGTCCCCTCAACCGGTTTCGCGACCGCGCCATACGCGGTCTCTGCCCCACGGCGCAGGGCCACCGCCAGGTCGGCGCCGACGGCGCGGCGCTTTCCCCTGGTCGCCTCTGCCATGCCGCGGAGGACCTGCGAGAGGATCAGCCCGCTGTTGCCGCGCGCACCCATGAGGGCACCGAAGCTCAGCGCCTCGGCCACGCGCTGGAGCGTCCGCTCGGCCTCCGGCAGCGCTTCTGCCTCGGCCAGCGCGGAGCGCACCGTGGCGAGCATGTTGCTGCCGGTGTCGCCGTCCGGGACGGGAAAGACGTTGAGCGCGTTGACCCCGTCGACGTTGCTGGCGAGATTGGCCACCGCCCCGCGAAACGCCTGCATCAGGGTCGGGCCGTCGCACAGGCGGCGCGTTCGGGTGCCGGCGCCGGGCAGGGGACGTAGGCTCTGCGTGATGGGCGACCTCCGTGGGGCGGCGGGACCGCGCGGATGGTATCGTACGCGCCTGTCCTGACCGGAGACCCGGCCCGGACACAACCCCCTTTTGGAGAGATTCTCAGCTCATGGCCCGTTCCTGCGCGATCTGCGGCAAGGTTTCGATGGGTGGCTTCAACCCCCAGTCCAGCGGCATGAACCGCGTTCGCGCGCATCGGCGCTACGAGGTCAACCTGCACCCGCTGAAGGTGCCGCACGGCGGCACGACCATCACAGTCCAGGCGTGCACGCGCTGCCGCCGGACGATGCGCAAGACCGCTTAGCGCAAACCGCCTGGCGCAGGCGCTTCACGCTTCGCTGTCCAGCCAGATCGTCATCGGCCCGTCGTTGACGAGCTCCACCTGCATCTCCGCCCCGAAGACACCCCGTGCGACCTTGACGCCGCGCACCGCGACGGCTTCAACGAAGGTCGCGTAGAGCGCCTCCCCCAGCTGCGGCGGCGCCGCTCCGATGAACGAGGGACGGCGGCCCTTCCGCGCATCGGCGAAGAGCGTGAACTGGCTCACGGCCAGCAGCGCGCCCCCAATGTCGATGAGCGATCGGTTGGTCAGGCCGGCGTCGTCGCGAAAGATCCTCAGGTCGACGGTCTTGTCGGCCATACCGCGGGCGACCGTCTCGGTATCCGTCGGCCCCACGCCGACCAGCGCGAGCAGGCCGGGGCCGATCGCGCCGACTGACGTCCCGTCGACGCGGACCTCGGCCCTCGTCACGCGCTGGAGCAGCAGCCGCATCCGGATGGGTAGCGGCGGGCTCAGGCGCCGCGCTTCAGCGCAGCGGCCGGACGCACGGCTTCCAGGCCTGCCGGTCCGAGCCGGCGCCCCTCCGAGGCTCGTTCGCGCACGAGCTTCACCTCGTCGGCGGCATCGTGGCCGCGCTGGAAGAGTGCGGATCCCACGACACAGACGTCCGCGCCCCACGCTCCCGCGGCCATGGCCGTGTCGCGGTTGACGCCGCCGTCGACGTGGATCACCAGGTCCAACCCGTGCGTCGCGAAGAGCGCGGTCGCCTCCCGTGCCTTGGGCGCCGCCGCGGCCATGAAGTGCTGTCCGCCGAAACCGGGTTCGACCGTCATGACCATCACCAGGTCCACGCTCCCGACGAACGGCTCCAGCGCCTCGACGCCGGTGCCGGGGCTCACCGCCAGGCCGGCCTCGGCCCCGCGCTCGCGGATCCGAGCGAGCGTGACCCGCTTCATCTCGTCGGGCTCGGGCGCCTCGACGTGGAGAGTCACCGTCTGCGGCTCGCCGTCCAGGAATCGATCGATGTAGCGGCCCGGCTCGTCCATCATCAGGTGGATGTCGATGGGCAGGTCGGTGAGGCGCCGGAAGGCCGAGGTGACGACCGGGCCGAAGGTCAGGTTCGGGACGAAATGTCCATCCATGACGTCGAGGTGAAGCCGGTCGACTCCCGCGCGCTCCAACTTGCGCACGACTCGATCGAGGTGCCCGAAGTCGGCGGTCAGGATGCTCGCCGCGATCTGGGTGCGCTGTTCGCTCATGCCACGGGGACGGCAATGCTGCCGGAGAAGGTGACGGCGCCGGGCTCGGCCGAGTCGCTGAGAGCCGCCGCGCTCCGCTCCACGAGAAGGCGCCGCCTTCTTGCCACGGCCGCGGGAGCCGGGGTGCCGGCCAGCTCGGCCGCCAGCTGCCCGCAGGCCGCGCCGATCTCCATGCCGCGGTTGCGGCGCACCGTCGTCCGCAGGCCGGCGCCGCGCAGGACCGTCGCGAACGCCTCGATGCGAGCGGGCTCGCTCGGCTGCCATGGCGTGTGCGCTACCGGGTTCATGGGGATGAGGTTGACGTGCGCCAGCCGGCCGCGAAGCAGCTCTGCCATGGCGGTCGCGTCCTCGTGGGTGTCGTTGATGGCGTCGATCATCACGACCTCGTAGGTGACCCGCCGGCCGGTCGTTGCCGCGTAGTCCGACGCCGCGGCCACGACCTGCGCTACCGGCCAGCGCCGGTTGAGCGGCACGAGCAGGTCGCGCAGCGCCGGACGCGCGGCATGCAGCGAGACCGCCAGCGTGTACTGCGGTCGCAGGGCGATCATCGCCTCGATCCCGGGGACGACGCCGCTGGTGCTGATGGTGAGGTGCCGCGCCCCGAGGCCGAGGCGCCGCGAATCGCTCAGGGCGGCCGCGGCCCCGAGCACCGCCTCCGCGTTGAGCATCGGCTCGCCCATGCCCATGAAGACCACGTTCGTCAAGCGCCGGCCTTCCGACGCCAGTCGGCGACGCCAGAAGCGCACCTGGTCGACAATCTCGGCCGCGGTCAGGTCGCGCCAGAAGCCCAGCTCCCCGGTTGCGCAGAAGGGGCAGCCAACCGCACAGCCCGCCTGGCTGGAAATGCAGACGGTGGCCCGTTCGCGGCGCGGACCGCGCGCCGGGTAGCGCATCAGGACCGACTCGATGGCCCGTCCGTCGTCGAGGCGGTGGAGCGCCTTCTCGGTCAGGCCCTGGTCGGCGGGCCGCACGCTCGTCTCGAGGAGCGTGTCGAGGCGGAACCTCTCGTCGAGGGCCTCCCGCATCTCGGCCGGCAGCGTGTGCATCTCGTCAAACGAGACGGCGCGCCCGGACCAGACGTGGTCCGCCAGCTGCCGCGCGCGATAGGCCGGTTGGCCGCGGGCCGCCAGCCACGCCACGAGGTCGTCGACCGGCATTCCTGATAAACCCGGCCTTGGGTCGCGCGCCCCGGCCGCCGGCGCTTCCAGGACGGGCAGCGGGCTGTACGCCTCGGCCCGGCTGTTGGGCGACGCGGCGAGGGGACCAGCCTGGGTGGGAGCGGACTCGGGCATGGGAGCGGCCATGCTACCGCCGATGAGGAGTTTCAGGCCGGAAGCGAGACCCGGCTGCCGACCAGGTTCGGTCGCCCCCGAAGGAGCTCGGCCCCTGTCATTCGCCGTCCACCCGACGGCTGGACCTCGAGCAGATGCAGCAGCCCGTGTTCCGTCGAGAGCGCCAGCCCGTCATCGACGGCGACCAGCTCACCCGGCGCCGCCGAGCCCTTCCGTACGGCGAGTCCGCGCCCGGCTTGCAACGCCGCGGTCGATTCCAGCGCCCGCTCCCCGGACTGTGGCGCACTGAGCACCTCCACTCGCCAGGCGATGATCCGGCCGGCGTCGGTGTCCACGTACGAGCCAGGCCATGGTTGATAGGCGCGGACCTGGCGCTCCAGCTCCAACGCCGACCGTCGCGGGTCGAGGACGCCGTCCTGGCGTCGCACTGGCCGGGTGAGCGAGGCCGCAGCGTGATCCTGCGGGCGTGCCTCGAGCTCGCCACGCAACCACGCCGGCAGCGTCTCGCCGAGCAGCTCGGCGGCGAGGGTCGACAGCCGTGTCTCGAGCTCGGGAGCGGTCTCGACCCCGGTGAGCGGGACCCGCCACTGGGCGATGATCGGCCCGGTGTCGAGCCCCTCGTCCATGCGCATCAGGGTGACCCCGGTCTCCGGGTCGCCCGCCAGGATCGCGGCCGGGATGGGCGTCGCTCCGCGGTGCCTGGGCAGCAGCGAGGGGTGAAGGTTCAGCGCCCCGTGGCGTGGTATGTCGAGCAACGTCGCGGGGACCAGCCGGCCGTAGTCGGCCAGCACCACCAGATCGGCTTCGAGGGCGCGGATCTCGTCCAGAGTGGCCGGGTCGCGAAGCCGGGTCGGCGCCAGGATCCTCGGACCGTGCGCCGCGGCCCACGCGCTGACCGGAGAGGACTTCAGATTGCCGCCCCGGCCGGCGGGGCGGTCCGGTGCGGTGATGACTGCCGCCAGGTCGACACGCGAGTTCCGGGCGAGCGCCTCGAGAATGGGGACGGCGAACGCGCCGCTGCCCAGGAAGACCGTCCGGGCAGGCGCGGTCACGCCAGTGTCGCCAGCACCTCTGCTTCGGCTTCCGGCGCGACCTCGTCCTCCAGCCGGTCGACCGGGATGAGCTCGTCCATCGAGTCGAGGTAGTCGATGTACAGCTTTCCGTCGAGATGGTCGAGCTCGTGCTGCACGGCGCGCGAAAGGAGCCCATCGGCGGAAAGCTTGACCTTGCGCCCGAGCCGGTTTTGCGCCACCACCCAGACCTTCTCGCGGCGGGTGACGTAGGCGACGTACCCCGGCAGGGAGAGACAGCCCTCCAGGTCGCGGTCGTCGCCGGTGCCGCGCACGATCCGCGGGTTGACGAGCTCGTGCAGCTGGCCGGAGACCTCGATCACGCAGGCCTGGAGCGCCACGCCAAGCTGTGGCGCGGCGAGGCCGACGCCGGGTGCGGCGCGCATGGTCTCGGTCAGGTCGTCCAGCAGCTCGTGGAGCGGCTTGGCGAAGCTGTCGACGGGGAGGCCCTTGAGGCGCAGCCGCGGATCACCGAGCATGACGATGGGCTTCACGGACATGCTCGAAGGATAGCGTGATGAGCGTGCCGGGTTCAGACGCGGCATCCGGACGGACGACGGGTCAGAGGAGGCTCTCAGGGTCCACGTCGACGCTCCACGGGGCCCCCGGGTCGCCGCCGAGCACCGCGAGCGGGTCCGCGCCACGCAGGACGACGTGGAAGCGCCAGCGGCCGCCGCGGCGCGCAACGTAGGCAGGCACGGGCCCGAGCACGGCGACGCGGGCGCCCGTCTCGGCGGCACGGGTCTTCAGCGTCGCCGCCATCTCGCGAGCCAGCTTCTCCGCCGCATCGCGGTCCTCGAGCGCGGCGGTGAGCTTCACGACGCTGCCGAACGGCGGCGAGCCGTAGCGCTCCCGCAGATCGAGCTGGTGATCGACGAAGGCAGTCGCGTCGCCCTCAGCGACCGCGACGATGGCGGGGTGATCGGGCTGGTAGCTCTGGATCAGGGCACGACCGGGTCGCTGGCCCCGGCCGGCGCGTCCCACGGCCTGCTCCAGCAGCTGCCAGGTCCGCTCGGCGGCCCGCTCGTCGGGCAGGTTGAGTGCCACGTCTGCCGACACCACACCGACGAGCGTCACCTCCGGCACATCGAGACCCTTGGCGACCAGGCTCGTGCCGACAAGCACGTCGAGTTGGCCGTCGGCGAACGCGTCGAGGATGCGTGCCGCCTCTCCACGGCGTTCCACCACGTCCCTGTCGAGACGGGCGACCCGCAGGTCGGGAAGGCGAACCCGCACCTCCTGCTCGACGCGCTCCGTGCCGCCGCCGAGGTACCGGATCCGCGGCGATCCGCAGGCCGGGCAGCGCCTGGCCACCGGCGCCGTGGCGCCGCAGTGGTGACAGCGAAGTGCCATGGCGGCCGCGTGGAAGACGAGCGGCCGCTGGCAGTCCGGGCAGACCTGCACGTAGCCGCAGTCGCGGCAGAGCACCACCGACGCACTGCCGCGGCGGTTGATGACCAGGATGGCGCGATCGCCGCGTTCCCGGTCGAGCTCGCGCAGCCCTTGGACGAGCGCCGCCGAGAGCAGGCCGCGGTTTCCGTCCGAGAGCTCCGCGCGCAGGTCCACCACTTCGACCGTCGGGCGTACCCCCGCTGCGCGCTCGCCGATGCGGACGTGCTCCAGCTGCCCGAACCTCGCCCGCGCGACGCTGACGACGTCCGGCGTCGCGCTGCCCAGCAGCACGGGCGCCGCGGCCAGCCGTCCCAGCTCCAGCGCCGCGTCGCGGGCCTGGTACCGCGGCGTGCGATCCGACTTGTAGGCGGGATCCTGCTCCTCGTCGACGATCACGATCCCCACGTCGGACAGTGGCGCGAGCAGGGCCATCCGCGTGCCCACCACGACCGTCTCCTCGCCGGTACGGATCCGCCGCCACTCGTCCGCTCGCTCACCGTCTCCCAGCGCCGAATGGAGGACGGCGATCTCCACGCCGAGGTCGTGACGCAGGCGGTCGATCAGCGGCGTGGCCAGCGCGATCTCGGGCACCAGCACCAGCGCGGGCCGCCCGGCGCCCAGTGCCGCCGCGACGGCCGCAACATAGATGGCGGTCTTGCCGCTCGCGGTCACGCCCTCGAGGAGGATGCCCTCGTGGCGGCGCTCCGCGATGAGCCTCGCCACGCGGCCGACGACGGCGGCCTGTTTCGTCGACAGGTCCGCGCCGACGGGGAGCGCGCCCCGAATCGGCGCACGCCGGTCCGCGAGGGGCCGCCGCTCACGCACGCCGGTCTGGAGCTCGAGCAGGCCGCGCTTCGCCAGGCCGGTAACGGCGCTCGCGCCGTGTCGCTCGGCCAGGCGCGCGGCGGGTTCCGGCGGCGACTCGGGGTTCGCCGCGAGCTCGGCCAGCAGCGCCAGCTGCCGCGGGCCCAGTGGCCGCCCCGTTTGCGCCGTGCCGGCGGCAGGCGTCGCTGCCACAGCCCTCCCCTCGGCCGTGATCGACGCCGTCCGCTCGTAGCGTGGTGCGGCACCGGGTGGCCGGACGCGCCATTCGAGCTCGACTGCCCCGGCCGCCTCCAGCTCGCGCAACCGACGGAGCAGCGTCGCGCGGCTGCTCGGCTGGAGCAGATCGTCGACCGCTCGACCGTCCGCGCCGCCGCGACGGATCGCCTCGAGCAATGCCACTGACTCTGGAGCGCGCACGCCGACCGCGCGCGGCGCCGGCTGACCGAAGGCAAGCGCCTCCCCACGATCACGCGCGTGCACCACCAGCTCGACACGCTCGAGCATGCCGGGCGGCAGCATCAGGCGAACGACCATGGCCGGCGGGGCGAGATAATGCTCGGCGATGTGGCGCGCCAGCCGCACGGACAGCTCCGGTAGCAACGGCGCCTCGGAATGGACTCGCGCCAGGACCGGTTTGGTCTCACGATCAGCCGGCCGCTCCGACTCGCCCATCACCAGGCCGATCGACCGCCGGCGCCCGTAGTCGACCAGCACCGCCTCCCCCACCGCAAGCCCATCCAGCGCGGGCGGCACGTGGTAGGTGAACGTGCGGCCACCCGGCACGCCCGCTGCGTCGACCGCGACCTCCACCCAGCGGCCGCCGCTCATCGGCGAGGCCTCAGATGCGGATGCGGCGGCGCGGGTGCCGTGCGTGCTCGACCGCGATGATCCGCTCGATCTCCTCGGCCGTGCGCGCGACCTGGCCCGTCTCATTTACCACCACGTGGTCGAAGTCGACCTGCCGTGCCAGCTCGCCTGCCGCGTCCCGATGGCGCCGCTTGAGCTGGTCCGGCGTCTCCGTGCTGCGGCCTTCGAGGCGTTCTGCGAGAGCCTCCAGGGACGGTGGCACGACGAAGACGAGCAACGCGTCGGCGACGGCGCGACGCACCGCCCGCGCTCCCTGCACGTCGATCTTGAGAACCGCATCGCGGCCATCGGCGAGTGCCGTCGCGACCTGGTCGCGCGGCGTGCCGTACCAGTTGCCGTGCACCTCGTTCGCCTCCAGCAGCTCGCCCCGCTGCCGCAGCGACTCGAACGCCCCTCGCGTGAGGAAGTGGTAGTCGACGCCGTCCACTTCGCCCGGCCGCACCAAGCGCGTGGTGCACGTGACGACGTAGTGGCGATGCGCGCCAGGGTTCTGCCGCTTGAGCTCGGTGATGATCGTGTCCTTGCCGACGCCGGACGGGCCAGAAATAATGACGAGCAGCGCGCCCGGCGCCCCGAGACACGGTTCCGGGCTCGTTTCGCTCACGCTCCGGCCCCTGTTTCACGGGCGCGCAGCGCCTCGAGGACGCGTTCCAGCTCCTCGGGGAGCGGCGCCTCGGCGCGGACAAGGTGCCCGCTGCTGGGCGACACCAGCTCGAGGCGCCACGCATGGAGGAAGAGCCGCTCCAGCCCGTCGGGGCCGCGGCGGGCGTCGCCCGTGGCATACACGGGGTCCCCGGCCACGGGGTGGCCGATCGAGGCGAGGTGGACGCGGATCTGATGCGTCCGCCCCGTGATCAGGTCGAGCTCGAGGAGCGTCCAGTTCTCGTTCTTGACCGAGGCCGACCCCGTGAATCGCTCGCGGACGCGGTAGCCCGTGGTGGCGGCTCGGCCGTCGGGGACGACCGCCATCCGGGTGCGGTGGCGCGGGTCGCGGCCGATCGGTGCTTCGATGCGGCCGAGCTGCGCGGCCACCGACCCGTGCACGAGCGCGAAATACGTCTTGTGGACGCGCCGCGCCTTCAGCTGGGCCTGGAGCGAGGCCTGCGCGATGTCGTTGCGGGCAACCATCAGCAGGCCGCTCGTGTCGCGATCGAGCCGGTGCACAATCCCGGGACGGTTGATGCCCGCGATCGTGCCGAGGCGGGCGCCGTCGGCAGGCTCGAGCGCGAGCAGCGCGTTGACGAGCGTCCCCGTGCGGTGGCCGGGCGCCGGGTGCGTGACGAGCCCCGCCGGCTTGTCGACGATGAGCACGTCGTCGTCCTCGTAGACGACCTTGAGCGGGATGTCCTCTGGCTGGGCATCGTCGGGCTGGGCGTCCGGAACGTCGAGCTCCAGGAAGGCCCCGGCAACGACGGCGTCGCGCGCCCGCACCCGGGCCCCGTCGCGGGTCAGGCGCCCCTCGGAGATGAGGCGCTGGACGTAGGCGCGTGACAGCCCAGACGCGTCCGCAACGAACCTGTCCGCGCGGCTGCCGGCGGCCCCTTCGGGCACCTCCACCGTCAGTCGCGTGCCCATCAGCGCGGCTGCTCCGTGCCCGCGGCCACGGTCTCCGCTGAGGCCGCGGGCTCCGCTGAGGCCGCGGGCTCGCCTCTGGCGGGCTCCGAGTGCCTCGTGAGGCGGTCGCCGAAGAGCCCGAGCGCAAGCAGCAGCACGATCGCGGTGCTGATCGCGGCATCGGCCACGTTGAACGTGTACCAGCGCGTATTCCCCAGCCCCATGTCGACCCAATCGATGACGTAGCCGAGGCGCAGTCGATCGATCAGGTTGCCGACCGCCCCACCCAGGAGCAGGCCGAGGGCGACGGTCAGCAGCGGGTGGCCCAGGACGCCGGCGCGGGCCTGGTAGACGACGATGGCGGCGATCACGACG
>JBBRYO010000083.1:0-12813 GCA_038237595.1 Candidatus Limnocylindrales bacterium
TCGGCGGCTTCTTCTACGACGTCGCAGGCATCGCCACGGCCGACAACGTGGCGAAATGGGCGCTGGGCGGCCCTCGCAAGCCCGATGGCCGCATCCGGCTGGGCACGAGCGGCCCGCTGGTCGGCAACAACGTCCACAACGCCACCGGCGCCGGGCAGACCCGGACCGGCTCGGCGGCACGCGGCGCGACGATCACCTACGGGCTGTCGATCCAGAACGATGGGCCGACGTTCGCCGAGCGTTTCTCGGCCAAGCCTGCCGGCGTGGCCATGAGCCAGTACACCGTGAAGTACTTCCACGGCGCCACCGACATCACGGCCGCGGTCGTACAGAGCGGGTTCTTGACGCCGGCCTTACCAAAGAGAGGCACCTACCTCATCACGGTCAGGGTCACGGTCAGGTCGAACGCAGCGGCCGGCTCCAGCGTCACCCGCCTGCTCACCGTCAGGTCGGCCGACGATCCGAGCCGGAAGGACGCCGTGAAGCTCGTCGCCAGGCGGGCCTGAGCTCCGCAGCGCTCAGTCCGGCGGCCGCCAGCCGCGCCGCTGGAACGCCACGATTGCCTCGGCCGTCGTGGCAACCCCGAGTGCGCAGCGGGCTGCATCAAGCCGGCGGTCGGCCGTGCGGCGCGACACGTGGAGCGACTCGGCGGCCTCGCCAAGGCTCATCCCCTCCGCGATCCGTGCGAGCAGGTGCTGCTCGTCGGGGCCGAGCGTCGGGCCAACCGGCACTTCCCGCGGCGTAGCACCGTCGCGGCCGAGTCGACGCAGGTCGTCGTGGACACGGTCCGCGAGGGCGGGATCGGCGGCGGGGTCAACGGCCACTTCCGCCCCCTCGAGCGCGGCAAGCACCGCGGCATGCGCGTCGTCTTCGTCCCGGACGATGATGCGCGGCCGGGCATCTTTTGCCGGCCCCTCCTCGTCCCGATCCAGGATCGCCGCCGCCTGGACGCGCGAGACCGCACCGAGCTTGCGCGCCGCCGCGCCGAGGATCTGGTCCACGGTGCCTCGCCCGAGACCCATCCGTCGCGCGATGTCCGGCGTCGCGAGCCCGCGCCCAACCAGCCCAAGCGCCTCCCGTTCGCGACTGGTCATCCTCGCCGAGCGGTCGGGCGCGAGCCCCGGTCGCCCAGCCGTGACGTGTACGCCTGCCTGCCGAAGCGACCGCCGTGCCCGTGCCGCGAGCGTCGCGAACCCGATCGATTCCGCGAGGCCGAGCGCATCGCGGAGGAGGCGCTCGGCGTCGGGCGAGCCGGAACGCCGCAGTGACTCCGCGTGTGCCCAGTGGCAGACGAGCTCGCGGGGACGATTGAAGCCCGCCCAGAGCGCGACGGCATCGGCGAAATGCCCGGCAGCCATCGCCGGATCCTCGGCGAACCACGCGCCGAGGCCCTCCGATTCCGGGTGTGCGCCGGCGGCGACCGGCCACGGCTGGATCGGGAGGGGCGGGCCAGGGTCCTGACCAAGGTCGAGCCGAGCCCATTGGATCACCAGGTCCATCATTACGGCATTCGACGCATCCGGGCACGGGATCGCGCGGAACCGCTCGTACAGGGCCAGCGCGGCGGCCGGCCGACCGCCCAGGATCTCAGTCTCGATCCGCGCGGCCAGCAGCTGCCCTCGCCCCTCCCAGTCCTCCGTCACGGAGGGCTCGATCGCATCGAGCCCGGCGATTGCCTCGTCGGCGGCTCCCTGGCAGGCGAGCGCAATCGAGCGCATGGTCGTCGCCAGTTGGCGGCCGCGGCGACTGACCGCGCGCTCCAGCAGCTCGTCCGTGCGCCGGACGACATCGTCGAGGCGACCGGCCGAGAGGAGGACCTGGATGGCCTCGGCGCGCAGCTCGTCCACGCGGCCGGCCAGGTCCGGCGTGTCGAGGCGCCGGATGGCGCTCTCGACGAACGCCAGTGAGGCCTTGTAGCCGTGATGCTCGGCAGAGACCCACGTGACGAGCTTCGCATTCCTGAACGCGGAGAACCGATCGAGCCGGTCGTTGAAGGCTGCTTCGTACGCAAGGAGTGCCTCGTCCAGCACGTCTTCGCCGTCGTGGAATGCACGGATCGCCGCGTGGACGCCAAGCACCATAGGCGTGGTGCGGCCGGCTGCCATTGCCTCGTCGAGGATCCGCCGGGCAGTCGGATAGTCGCCGTCCACGTTGACGACGAACGAAGCCTCGTCGGCATCGAGCCGGGCGCGCGCGAGTGACGTGGGCGCAATCGGTCGGCGGCGGCCCCGGGCATAGGCCGCGCGGCAGGCAGCGAGGTCGCCCGTCTCCCAATGCGCCCGTGCCAGGAGCGCATCCCGCTCGACGAGCAGCTCGTCGGCGCCGTCCTCGATGGCTTCGAGGAGCCTCACGGCGCGCGCCGGACCGCTGCCACCAGCCACGACGAAGATCCGGGCCGCCTCGATCCGGGCAGCGTCCCCGGCGCTGCCTTCGGTCATGAGGGCGACGAGCTCGAGATGGCTCGCCCGCTCCAGCGGCCTTCCGGCGGCGTCCGCGGCCATCTGCGCCGCTTCCGCCGCCTCCGACGTCCGGCCGGCCTCCGCCAGGTGGCGCGCACGTTCGCCCGGCGCTGTCAGCAGGCTTGCCAGGCGCAGGTGCAGGCGCCTGCGCTCGGTCTCCGACAGCGCTGCCACGGCCGCCTCCGCGAAGAGGGGGTGGCGGACGGCAAGCTGGCCGTCGGTCTCGATCGCGATGCCGGAGCGTCGCAGCTCATGTGCTGCGCGGCCAAGTTCGTCGGCCCTCAGCGGGCGGCCGGCGAGCGCCAGCAGTGCGAAGGAGCGGCGCCCCGCTGCGCTCAGGTTGTCGAGTCGGTTCCCCAGCGCTCGCCGCAGGTTCGTGGTCGGCTCGCCGCGCGTCGCCAGCTCTTCGAGCAGGAGCGGGTTCCCGCCCGCCTGCGCCACCAGGCGATCGATCATCGAGGGGTCCATGGCGGGGCTGGCGCGCCGCACGATTGCCGCAGATGCACCGGCGCTCAGCCCGGCAAGCTCGAGGACCTGGCCACCGGACGAGCGGATCAGCTCGAGAGCCGCGGGGCCCCCCGGATCTCCTGCCCGGATGGTCGCGACCAGGCCGACGCGTCCGGCCAGCAGGGTCAGGACGTCGCGGGTGTCGTCGTCCGCCCACTGGAGGTCGTCGATAAAGAGGAGGTCCGGTCCGACGCGTAGCTCGACCTCGGTCGCGACCGCCGTCAGGTCGCCGCGGAATCCATCGCCGACCGCGCGGCGCAGCGCCAGAAAGGGAGTCCAGGCGAGCGTCGCGAGCGCGCCTCCCTCGCGGATCCCGAGGCCGGCCATCTCCGCCGCTCCGCGGACGAGGGTGGTCTTGCCGACGCCGGCCTCGCCCAGGACGGCCACCGGTCGAGCGCCCACCAGGAGAGCCCCGAGCGCCTCGAGCTCAGCGTCGCGCCCAAGGAGGTTTCCGGGTGCCATACCTGCAGGGTACGCCCAAGGGTGGACGGTGCCGACCCGCGCCACTCGGCCGCGTTCTCAGGCCAGGGAAGCGCTTCGAGCCTCAGGGCGCCGAACGTGCCCAGGCGGGCCCACCGGGCGTCTCGATCAGCTCCACCAGGACGCCGTGGCAACTGGACGGGTGGAGGAACGCCACGGGTCCCTCTGCGCCCTGCCGCGGCGCGCTGTCGATCAGCTGGACACCAGCTGCGGCCAGCTCGGTGAGCTTGGCCACCAGGTTGGGCACCTCGAAGCAGACGTGGTGGAAGCCCTCGCCGCGCGACGCCAGGAAGCGCGCGACGCCGGTCGTGTCGTCCGTCGGCTGCACCAGCTCGATCTTCGATTCCCCGACGCCAAGGAAGGCGATCGTGACGCGGTCGGATGGGATGGGCATGACCGTTTCGAGCTCGAGGCCGAGCGTGTCGCGCCAGAAGCGCAGTGCCGTGTCGATGTCCGCCACGACAAGCGCGACATGGTGGATGCGCCCGAGCGGTGGATAGAACGGCTGTTCCATTTCTCAGACCGTGATCAGCTCGCGGTGCTCGCCCCAGGCCACGCGCAACCGGTCGCTGATCTCGCCGAGCGTCGCGCGCGCCTTGACCGCGGCAATGATCTCCGGCAGGAGGTTGTCGCTGGATCGGGCGGTGGCATCGAGGTCTGCCATTGCGCCCTCCCACGTGGCTGCATCACGCTCGGCCCGTACGCGTCGGACACGGGTGACCTGGTCCGCCTCGGACTGCGGGTCGATGCGCTGGAGCGGCGGCGAGACCGCCTCGTCGTCGGTGTAGCGATTGACGCCGACCACGATGCGCTCGCCCTCTTCCACTTCCCGCTGGACCCGGTACGCGGCCTCCTGGATCTGGCGCTGCTGGTAGCCCGCCTCGATGGCCGCCAGCGCCCCGCCCATCGCTTCGATCTCGTCGAGATAGTCTTGTGCGGCCGCCTCGACCTGGTCGGTCAGCGACTCCACGAAGTAGCTGCCCGCGAGCGGATCCGGCGTCTCGGTCACGCCGGCCTCGAAGGCGAGGATCTGCTGGGTGCGCAGCGCCAGGCGCGCCGACTCCTCGGTCGGCAGTGCCAGCGCCTCGTCCCGGGCGTTGGTGTGCAGGCTCTGGGTGCCGCCGAGCACCGCGGAGAGTGCCTGGATCGTGGTCCGCACGACGTTGTTGTCGACCGACTGGGCGGTAAGGCTGGATCCTGCCGTCTGGACATGGAAGCGGCACATCATGGAGCGGGCCTCCTTTGCCCCGAACCGGTCGCGCATGAGGCGGGCCCACATGCGCCGCGCGGCACGGAACTTGGCGACCTCCTCGAACAGCTCGCTCCAGGCGGCGAAGAAGAACGACAGCCGCCCGGCGAAGGCGTCCACGTCGAGCCCGCGGGCCTGGGCGGCCTCCACGTAGGCGATGGCATCCGCGAGCGTGAAGGCGAGCTCCTGCGCCGCCGTCGCTCCGGCCTCGCGCATGTGGTAGCCACTGATGGAGATGGTGTTCCAGCGCGGCAGCTCGTGAGCGCAGAACTCGAACACGTCGGTCACCAGCCGCATCGACGCGGCCGTGGGGTAGATGTATGTGCCCCGGGCGATGTACTCCTTGAGGATGTCGTTCTGGAGCGTGCCACCGAGCTTGGAACGCGGGATGCCGCGCAGGTCCGCCACCGCCACGTAGAAGGCCAGCAGGATGGCCGCGGTCGAGTTGATCGTCATGGAGGTCGTGATCTCGCCGAGGGGCAGGCCGTCGAGCAGGGTCTCCATGTCCTCGAGCGACGCGATCGGAACCCCGACCCGGCCAACCTCGCCGAGCGACTGCGGGGCGTCGGGGTCGTAGCCCATCTGTGTCGGAAGGTCGAAGGCCACCGAAAGGCCCGTCTGGCCCTGCTCGAGGAGGTATCGGAAGCGCCGGTTCGTGTCGGCAGCGGTCGAGAAGCCGGCGTACTGGCGCATCGTCCACAACCTGCCGCGATACATCGTCGGTTGGACGCCGCGGGTGAAGGGGAACTCGCCGGGACGCCCGAGATCGCGATCCTCGTCGAGCGAGGCGGTATCGGTCGCGGTGTAGAGGTCGGCGATCTCGATGTCGCTGGTCGTGCGGAAGGTCTCGCGCCGCTCTGCGTGCTCGGCGAAGGCCTTGGCGCGGGCGGTCGCGCGCCAGCGCTCCCTCCCGGGATCGGACTTGCCCGCGCGGCCGGGCGGGGTTTCGGGCTCGCTCACGGCTGAAGGATACGGGTCGAGCGAGCCCGTGGCTGCTCGACGAAGGAATCTCAGTCGACGGTCGCCAGCTCGTCGCCCAGCTCGACAGTGCCACCCAGCGTCGCCGAGATCGACACGACCGTCCCGGCCCGCGGCGCCCGGACCTCGTTCTCCATCTTCATGGCCTCGACGGCGAGCAGGCGCTCCCCCGCCTCTACCTCCTGGCCGACCGCGACCCACAGGCGCACCACGCGGCCGGGGATCTGGGCGCGGATCGACTGGCGGACGTGCGGGTGTGCACCGCTCGCGGCACGACCGGCTCGGTCACGCAGGTCCGCCTGGAGCGCGGGCTCGACCCGCACCTGGAGCACCCAGCCATCGACGGTCACCTCGTGGCGACCCTGGCCCGCGGCGCGCTCGGCCGCTGATGAGCGGAGCGGCCGCACCTCGGGTTGCGGAACGACCACCACCGGCGAGACACCCGGGTCGCCGGCAGTGCCTCGGGCGCCGGCCGGGCCTGGGTTGGCGGCCTTGCCAGGGACGTCGGCCGTGCCTGGAACGCGGGTCGCCGGGTCGCCGGGCGAGAGCTCGACGACGAGCTCGTCCGTGCCGAGGACGGTCAGTCGCAGTCGTTCCGGGACCATCACGGCCAGCGCTCGGTGGCTTCGCGACGCGCGGCCAGTGCCCAGGGCGGGTCCGTTTGCGACCACTCGACCGGATCGCCGCGTTCGCCGTCGAAGGCGGCGCCCGCCTGCGCGGCTCCGACGTATGCGGCCACGAGATCCGTCGCGCGACGCGCTGCAGTCGCCCGGATTGGCACCGGATCCCAGTCGCGATCCACCAGGTCCGTCCGGAGGTCCGCCTCGATGAACGCCGGATGCTCGAGGAGCCAGCGGTGGAAGGGCAGCGTCGTCTGGACGCCCCCGGTCTCGAACTCGACGAGCGCGCGTCGCAATCGGGACAGGGCCGCCGGCCGATCATCCGCCACGACCATGACCTTGGCCAAGAGCGGGTCGTAGTAGCTCCCGACCAGCATCCCCTCCTCTGCCGCCGAGTCGACGCGCACGCCGGGTCCGCCAGGCTCCCGCCAGCGCGTGACCCGGCCGGGCACGGGCGCGAAGGCGCGTGCGGGGTCCTCGGCGCTGACCCGGACCTCGATCGCGTGGCGCACGGGTTCCGCGGCCGTGGCCACGGCTGCAAGCACGGGCTCCGACAGGGCCCGGCCGGCCGCGAGCCAGAGCTGTTCGTGGACCAGATCGACGCCGGCGACAAGCTCGGTGACGCCGTGCTCGACCTGGAGGCGCGCATTCACCTCGAGGAAGAAGAAGTCTCCCTCTCGGCTCATGAGGAACTCGGTCGTGGCGGCGTTGCGGAGCCCGACCGTCCTCGCGACCTTGATGGCAAGCCCGTGCAGCTCGCGCCGCTGATCCGGGGAGAGGCCGGGGGCGGGCGCCTCCTCGACAAGCTTCTGGTGGCGCCGCTGGACCGAGCAATCCCGCTCGCCGAGCGCAACCACGTTGCCTTGTGCGTCGCCGAGGAGCTGCACCTCGACGTGGCGCGCGCCCTCGACGTAGCGCTCCAGGTAGACTGAGCTGTCGCCGAAGGCCGCCTCGGCCTCCCGGGCGGCGGCGGCAACTGCCAGCGGCAACTCTCCCGGTTCGTCGACGCGGCGCATCCCGCGGCCGCCGCCACCGGCCGAGGCCTTGACCAGCAGCGGGAACCCGACGGACTCGGCAGCGACCACGATCGCGCCCATCGACGCAGGCGTGGCCGCGGGCAACGGCTCGAAGGTGCCGGGGACGATCGGCACTCCCTGCGACGTTGCCGCTCGCCGGGCGGCCAGCTTGTCGCCCAGCGAGGCGAGGGTTTCGGGCGACGGCCCCACGAACACGAGTCCGGCCGCGGCACAGGCCAGCGCAAATGGAGCCTGCTCGGAAAGGAACCCGTACCCGGGGTGGACGGCGTCGGCGCGGCCGGCAACGGCAGCCTCCACAATCCGGTCGCCACGGAGGTAGCTCTCCGTTGCAGGAGCCGGTCCGATCCGGACCGCGGCGTCGGCAGCCCGGACGTGCCGGGCTCCGGCGTCGGCATCGCTGAAGACGGCGATGGACTGCATGCCGAGCTCTCGACAGGCCCGGATGACTCGCAGCGCGATCTCGCCGCGGTTGGCGACGAGGACGCTGCCGAAGGGTCGGTCCATCACCTGCCCGTCGGGGCCACGACGCGCCCTGTCTTTGCGCAAAGACACTCGTGCGCCCCGCTCACAGCGGGATGTTGCCGTGCTTCTTGGGGGGGTTGTGATCCCGCTTGCCCTCGAGCATCCGCAGTGCGGCAACCACGCGGGGTCGCGTCTCGGACGGCAGGATCACGTCGTCGACGTAGCCCCTGCCGGCAGCGACGTACGGGTTGGCGAACGTCTCCTCGTATTCGTGCGTCAGTCGGCGGAGCTCCGATGCCCGGTCTTCGGCCGTCTCCAGCTCCGCCCGGAAGATGATGTTGACGGCGCCCTCGACGCCCATCACCGCGATGCGTGCCGTCGGCCACGCCAGGTTGACGTCGCCCCGGACGTGCTTCGAGCTCATGACGTCGTAGGCGCCGCCATATGCCTTGCGGGTGATGACCGTGATCTTCGGGACGGTCGCCTCACAATAGGCGTAGAGCAGCTTGGCGCCATGTCGAATGATCCCGCCGTGCTCCTGGGTAACGCCGGGCAGAAAGCCCGGCACATCGACCAGGGTCAGCAGGGGCACGTTGAAGGCGTCGCACATCCGTACGAACCTCGCGCCCTTGTCCGACGCGTCGATGTCCAATGCGCCCGCCAATACCGCCGGTTGCTGCGCCACGATCCCGACGCTGCGGCCGTCGAAGTGGGCAAAGCCGACAATCAGGTTCGCGGCCCAGGCGGGCTGGAGCTCCAGGAATTCGCCGTCGTCCACGAGGCGGGAGATCACGCCGTGCATGTCATAGGGCTGCGACGACTCGTCGGGGATCAGGTCGTCCAGCTCCGCGTCGCGCCGGTCGGTGGGGTCGTCGGTGGGGACGCGCGGCGGGTCGCCAAGGTTGTTCTGCGGCAGGAAGCCGAGGATTCGCCGCGCCAGCGTGACCGCCTCGGCCTCGTCGGGTGCAGCGAGATGGGCCACGCCGCTGATGGTGGTATGGATCGACGCGCCACCCAGCCGCTCGCGATCGACGTCCTCGTGGGTCACGGCGCGCACCACGTCCGGCCCCGTGACGAACATGTAGCTGGTCCCTTCGACCATGATCGTCACGTCCGTGATCGCCGGCGAGTACACGGCGCCACCGGCGCACGGACCCATGATCAGCGAGATCTGCGGCACGACGCCGGAAGCAAGGGTGTTGCGCAGGAAGATGTCAGCGTAGCCGCCGAGCGAGACGACCCCCTCCTGGATTCGAGCTCCGCCGGAATCGTTGAGGCCCACGATCGGTGCCCCGACCTTCATGGCGAGATCCATGACCTTGCAGATCTTCTCGGCGTGCGCCTCCGACAGTGATCCACCGAACACGGTGAAGTCCTGGCTGAAGACGAACACGGGACGGCCATCGATCGTGCCATGGCCGGTGACCACGCCGTCGCCCAGGTATCGCTGCTGGTCGAGGCCGAAGTCCGTCGCCCGGTGCGTAACGAATGCGTCGAACTCGACGAAGGAGCCGGGGTCGAGCAGGAGCGCGAGTCGCTCGCGCGCCGTCAACTTGCCGCGTTCGTGCTGCTGGTCGATACGCGCTTCGCCGCCTCCGAGCTTCGCCTGCTCGCGCAGCGTCTTCAGCCGCTCGATGTGGTCGCGGTTCGTCCCCAAGGCTTCCAGCCCTCCCCTTCTGGCTCACGGCGCGGGTGCGGATGCGCATCGTAGACCGCTACCGGCGTGCCGGCGCGTCATGAAATCAGATTCCCGGCACTCCATGGGCCGCCACATTGGCTCCGGGTAATCCACAGAATCGGTGAACAACTCCCCGATCCTGTGGATAACCTCGTGCCTCGTCTTCGGGTTGGTGCGCTAGGATTCAGGGAACCCAACGACCCGCACGGAGTGACGAATCTTGGCACGAGTCATCGCGATCGCGAACCAGAAGGGCGGAGTTGGCAAGACGACCACTGCGATCAACCTCGGAGGATCGCTGTCGGAACGCGGAATCCGCGTGTTGTGCATCGACATGGACGCGCAGTCGAACCTCACCGTCGGGCTCGGACTCAACCTGCGAACCATCGACCGTTCAATGGCGGAAGTCCTGATCGATCCGGCTGTCTCGATCGAGGACGTGATCATCCCGACGCAGTCGATCGGCATCGATGTCGCACCCTCGACGATCGATCTGTCGGCCGCGGAGAACACGCTCTTCAGCGCGATCGGCCGCGAGCACGCGCTGCGGGAGGCGATCCAGGGCTCGGTCCAGGAGCGATACGACTACATCCTGATCGACTGCCCGCCGACCCTCGGCCTGCTGACGATCAACGCCCTGGTCGCCGCGGACTCGGTGATCATCCCGGTCCAGACGCAGTACTACGCGCTGAAGGGCTTCTCTGCGCTGGTCAACGTCATCAACCAGATCCGCAACCGCGGCCTCAACCCGAACCTGAAGATCCTCGGGCTGCTGCCCACCTTCTATGACGGCCGGACCCTTCTCGCGCGGGACATGCTGGAGGAGCTGCGCGTCATGGGGGACCACCACGTCTTCGAGTCGATGGTGAAGCAGACGGTCCGCCTGGGAGAAGCCCCGCTGGTCGGACGGCCGGTAACAGCCTACGCTACGAATTCGGACGCGGCTCGCGCCTACCGCGGATTGGCACGTGAGGTGATTGAACTTGGCTAGACCGGATTTCCGCGGACAGGCAGCGCGACGGCTATCCGAGGAACGCGAACTCTCGCCCTCGATCATCAGCCTCCTGTCGCCCGAAGGCACGACCAAGTCCCACGGCATTCGCAACGTCCCGGTCGAGCGCATCGATCCGAATCCGGAACAGCCGCGGCTGACCTTCGACCCTGAGACCCTCAACGAGCTGGCCGCCTCGATCACCGAGCACGGCGTGCTCCAACCGATCCTCGTCCGGCCCGGCGCCACCGGCCGCTATCAGCTGGTAGCCGGGGAGCGGCGCTGGCGTGCCTCCAAGATCGCCGGCCTCAAGGAGATCCCCGCGCTGATCGAGGAGATCGACGACGACACCGCGATGGAGATCGCGATCATCGAAAACCTCCAGCGTGAAGATCTCTCGCCCCTCGATGAAGCGCTGATGTACGAGCGCATGACATCCGACCACGGCTACAGCGTTCGGAGGCTCGCCCAGAAGCTGGGGAAGGACAAGGGCTACATCGAGAACCGGCTTCGTCTCGCGGATGCGCCCTCGGAGATCAAGCAGCTCGTGTCTTTGCGCAAAGACACCCTCTCGCATGCCTACGAGCTCCTCAAGGTGGAGGACCCCCGCAAGCGCCGGCGGCTGGCCGAACAGGTCGCGCGCGGCGAGTTGAGCCTGGTCAAGCTGCGCGAGCGGATCGAGGGCCGCCCACGACCCGGCCACGCTGACGAGGCTGACGATGGTGGCCAGCAGGCGACCGGCTCCGCAGCGGCCCCTCCGCAGGACAGCGACGATGAGTCGCTGTGGGAGCGCTCCACGCCCGCCCGCGCACCGGGTGGCGACGACGCCCTCCTCGTCGCAAAGGGACATCTGGCCGATGCGCTCGAGGAGCTCTCGGACGTCCTTCAGGCCCAGGCCGCCCTGGCCGGCGCCTCGTCATCGGAGCGCCAGAACCTGGCCAAGTACCTGACTATCGCGAAGCTCAAGCTGGAGAACGCGATCGCGGTCATTCGCGCGAGCGAACCCAGAAACTAACCGGGGCGGGCCACCGCCAGCAGCCAGCCTCCTCCCAGCAGCGCGATCCCGACGACCTGGAGCTGCCAGCCACGCTCCCGGATGTCCGGACGTTGAGCCGTCGAAAGCGCGATCCCCCCGCCGGCACAGACCGTCGCCAGCGCGACCGCGCCAAGCGCATCGATAGGCGGCTCGGAGCCGAGAAGGCTGACCCACGCGATGCCGTAGACGGCCGCGGACAGCAAGGCCAGGGCGATGATCGAGTCCCGCCGTCCGAGCCACAACGACAGCGACCTGACCCCCGCAATCCTGTCGCGCTCAAGATCGACGAGTCCGTTCGCGAGCTGGAGGGTCGGACCGGCAAGGGCTGCCACCGGCAGCAGCAGCTCGGATCTCGGCGGCAGGGTCCCGGTCGCGGCCAGCCACGTCGAAAGGGGCAGCAGCGGAAACGCCACGGCGTAGCAAAGCCAGCCGAGGCCGAGGTCCTTCAACCCGAGGTCATAGGCGAGCCCGCACCCCAGCATTGCCAACGCCAGTGTGAACGCGAGCGGACCGTGGACCGCGTAGGCGCCCACACCGACCACCATCCCGACCAGTGCGACGACTGTCGCCGTCCCGCGCGAGACGAGTCCGGACGGGATCGGCTTGCCGGGCTTGGCCGCAGCGTCGGCACGTGCGTCTGCCAGGTCATTGACCGCGCCGATCGCGAACTGAAGACCAACCATCCCGACGGCCAGTGCGGCCGCTCCGGGCACAGTCCCACCTGCGACGAGGTAGAGCGCGAACACCAGGAGCGCGTTGACCGCCGAGGGAAACGGGTGGACGAGCGCAATCGCCCGGACCCGGCGAGGCAGCCGCTCGGCGATCCGCGATGGCGATGCGCCCGGCATGGAGGCGCCCGCTTCGGGGTCGGAGCGCCTAGATGTAGACGAGCTCGTCGAAGTTCGCCACGAGGTACGCCACAAGGCGCTCGCGGGCATCCGGGGCTTCGTGACGAATGCCCGGGACCAGGTAGCGCAGCGAGATGGCCGGCACCATGAGCTTGCCGTCCGCGGTGCGCCCAACAGTGGCCCAGGCGCCTCCCCCGGCCGAGAAGACACGCTGGAGTCCGGCCTCGTCCAGGCCGGCCGCGCGGCGGAACTCGGCGAGCACCGACAGCACACCGCGCTGGATGGACATGTCGCGCATCAGCTCGGCGGCCCAGGCGTCGATCTGCTCGTCCGACTGTTCATCGAGACGGCTGCGGTACTCGCGGGGGTCTGCAGACAGGCCGGTCGCGGACACGAAGCTCCTCCCAAGGCAGCCGAATGGTGGACGGCGGCGATGATACCTCTCGCCTGCCGACCGCAGGGCGCTCA
>JBBRYO010000084.1:0-12720 GCA_038237595.1 Candidatus Limnocylindrales bacterium
CCCTCGGGCCTCTCGCTCCCACCGGGGCCGCCATCGCTGCTGCGCGCGAAGAAGAAGAAGGCCGCCTCTCAGGAGCCCGGCGTCTTCGAACGGGCGTCGGCGCGGACAGCCGAGCCGGTCCTTGGCACCGTTCAGGCGACTGACGCGACCGCCGGCTCGATCGAAACCCATAGCGCAACTGCCGAGCGCGGCGACCTGTGGCACCTGGTTTCGGACAAGATGGAGAGCCGTGCGGCGGCAGCCCCGACCGCGCCTGATCGCATCACGATCCTCCTCACGGTCCTCGTCGCATTCGTGATCGTCGTGCTCGTGGTCGGCTTCATCGCCCTGTTCACGAACTTCTTCCATTGACCCGAACGTACCAGACCGTCGCTCTTGCCGAATCTGCCCACTCTGCGTAGGATTGCGGCAGTAGACGCCGTAAGTCGGACCGCTTGAACCGCTCCGTCCCAGGAGGACACCCGAAACCATGATCGATTCCACACCGCAGGCCATCCCGCAGCCCGCACCGCTCGGCGACGTCGCCGCGTCGACCCTCGTCGTGCTGAGCGATGCCGCCGCGTCCAAGCTGCGTGAGCTGACCGAGGCGGAGCAGAACCCGGCCGTGGGTCTGCGCGTCTACGTGTACAGCGGTGGTTGCTCGGGTTTCCGCTACGGGATGATGCTCGAGGACCAGCCCACGCCCGAGGACGTGACCGTCGAGAGCAAGGGAATCAAGGTCTACGTCGACGGGCAGAGCACCCAGTACCTCGAGGGATCGGAGATCGACTATCTCGACACGCTGATGGGCGCCGGCTTCACGGTCAACAACCCCAACGCAGTGTCAGCGTGCGGCTGCGGAAGCAGCTTCCGGACGGCCGACTCCGAGGGCAGCCCGGGCGGCTGCAGCCACTGACCCATCCAGATCCAGGCGAGAGGCGAGCTTGGCCGGGCTCGCCTTTCTGATTCAGGGACGCGCGCGGGGCCCGGTGCCAGAACCATCGTGTTTCCCTCTACCCGTCTCCCGGAGAGCAACCGACCCCGTGACCGACGACCTCGAGCGAGCCGAGCTCGCGCTCTTCCCGCTCAACACCGTGCTGCTGCCAGGCGTCGCGCTGCCCCTCCACATTTTCGAGGAGCGCTACCGGCTGATGATCGGTCGCTGCGTGGAGCGACGCGACCCGTTCGGCGTGGTCCTCATCCGCCAGGGAAGCGAGGCGGGCCACGGCAGCACCAAGCTGGCGGAGATCGGCACGGTTGCGCGCATCAGGCAGGCCAGCCGCTACGCGGACGGCCGGATGGACATCGTGACGGTCGGGGCCAGGCGCTTCCGCATCGATGAGCTGCACGCCTCGAAGGAGCCGTACCTGACGGCCGAGGTGACCCTGCTTGATGAGCCGCTCGGCGCCGACGGCGACGCGCGGCACCTGAGCCAGCGGGTCGGTCGCAGCTTCCTGCGCTACCTTGAGCTCCTTCAGCCCGCGCTCGCCACGGACGACACGCCCGAGATCGAGGTCGAGGTCGAGATCGAGGCGCCGGATGACGCCGTGGACGAAGAGCCGGTGCCCCTCGATCTCGAAGACCTCGGGGCCGTCCTCAACGACTCTGGGCTCGACCGTCCGATCGACACGACCAGCCTCGACGGCGATCAGCGCCGGCAGTTGCTCATGGCCGCCGCCCGCCGGCTCACGGCAACCAGTGACCCGACGGAGCTCTCATACCTGGTGAGTGGCCTCATCCAGGTCGAGACGGGCCAGCGCCAGAACCTGCTCGAGACACTGGACACGGCCTCGCGGCTGTCCGGCCTCGACGCGATCCTGCGACGCGAGATCCAGCTGCTGTCACGCCACCTCAAGCCGCTCGCCCTCGATCCTCGCCTCGGCGCACTGCGCCGCAACTGAAGGCAGCGTCAGGGGCCGTAGCTGAAGCCGCGCCTGCGCCGGCGCATGAGCAGCACGACGCCCAGAAACGTGAAGCAGGCGACGGCGACGATGCCCGCCGCGATCGTGTTCAACCCGAGGCCCTCCGAGGAGGTCGGGCCGGCCGGTGGAGACGTGCCGCTTCCCGGCAGGGCGCCCGACGCTGGCGACGGGGCTGCCGAGAGCGCCGGCGCCTGCGACGACGATGGGCTCGCAATCCCCGACGGTGGGGCGCTCACATCCGGGCTTGGCGATGGCGACGTCGCCGGCGGTCGGTGGGTCGGCTTCGGGGCGGCTGGAGGGGTTGGGCTCGGAGTGGGTGCCGGCGCTGCGCCCAGGACGGTCGGCGGGTTCGTCAGGAAGTAGTTCTTGTTTCCCGACAGGATGCCGTTCTTGCCCTTGGGGTCGGGGTACTGGCGGCTGCTGGTGTAGAGCCCGTAGGGGTCGATCCAGCGGCCCGCGGAGTCCTGGAGCTCGAAGTGGAGGTGGATGAACGTCGGGTCGTTGCCGCTCGCGCCGGCAATCCCGATGACCTGTCCCTGCTTGACGTGCACGGTGTGGTTGCGTGAACCGATCGGGATCAGGTTGCTGATCGACTTCAGGTGGTTGTAGAAGGTGTAATAGACGACACCGCCGACGGTGTGCTTGATGAGCACGCGATTGCCCATGATTTCGCCCGGCGCGTCGTAGCAGCCGGTCCCGCCCAGAACCTCTGCGCACGCCTCGCCCGCAGCTGCGGCCACGACCGGGAAGTTCTCCCAGCTCGACGTGACGTCGAGAGTGCCGTGGATGTAGTCGATGGCGTGGTGTTTCAGGGTGAACGGTCCGCCGAGGAACTCCGGGGTCCACCAGCCGCGCTGGATGTGCATGTGCTGCGGCGACTGGAACGGCAGTGTCAGGAATTTCGGGGGGGCGGCACCAGCGGCGGGCGCTGAGGTGATGGCGACCATCAGCACGCCAACGCCGAGAACAAGGCTGATCGCCGTCAGTTTCGCTCGCATACCGGTGTCCCTCCGTGCCCCGGTCGCCAAGCGTGGGGAGCGCCAAGTATGACGTGGAGGACGTCAGTCGTCGCTGAAGCGCTCTTCCTTCCAGGGATCGGCGTTGTTGTTGTAGCCGTAGCGCTCCCAGAAACCAAGCTGGTCCTTCGGCAGGAACTCGAGCCCGCGGATCCATTTGGCGCTCTTCCAGAAATATCGCTTCGGTACCAGCAGCCGAAGTGGATGGCCGTGCTCCGCTGTGAGCGGTGCGCCGTCGGCGACGTCCGCGAGCATCACGTCGTCGTCGTCGAGGACCTCGAGCGGCAGGTTGGCGGTGTAGCCCTGCTCGCAATGCTCCAGCACGTAGTGCGCGCTCGGCTTGAGCTTCGCCCGCTCGAGGATGTGCTGGATCGGAACGCCCTCCCAGTCCATGTCAAGGCGGCTCCAGCGCGTGACGCAGTGGACGTCCGTGTGCACCTTCTTGCGCGGCATCTTGCGGAACTCATCCCAGGTGAAGGAGAAGGGGTTCTCGACCTCGCCCCAGACACGGAAGTTCCAGGTCGCGAGGTTGGTGCCGGGCACGGATCCGTAGTGGAGGACGGGCCATTTCTGGGTCACGTACTGGCCCGGGGGAACGCGCTTCTTCTGTTCCTCGCTGATCTTGGGGCCGCCGAAGAGCCGATCCATCATCGCCCGGAGGTTCCTTTCGAACTCAGGTCTCGTCTCCGAAGTGTACGCAGCGAGCGCATCCCGGACCGTCACGCGTCGTCGAGGGCCCGGACGATGGCGCGCAGGATGAAGCGCGAGGCCTCTGCGCTCTTGCCCCCCAGCTTCTGGCCGGCATCCTGCTCGAGCGCAACGTCGAGGTCGCGAAGCGCCTGATCGAGGAACGGCGTTCGCTGGAGCGAACCGTCGGCAAAGGCCGCGTGCAGGCGCGCCACCGCATCACGACCGTTGTCGACTGCGTGACCCTGCCGGGCCATGATCTCGCGCACGTCGGCGCGGGCCTGATCAGCTGCTGCGCCGGTGCTTGCCACTGCGATCCAATCCCTGGTCTCAGGCGTTCGACTCGATGGCTTCGGCCCGGGCTTCGCGCGGCCTGGCTTGCCGGACTCGGCTCTCCCCGTGCTCGGCGATCCATTCGTCCCGAAGCATGCTCATCTGGATCTCGTCCCAGAAGCGCCCGTCTCGCATGATGGCGTCCCGTAGCCGTCCCTCGACGCGGAAGCCGGCCTTCTCGTAGGCGCGGATGGCGCGCTCGTTGAAGGCGAATACCGAGAGGCCAACACGGTGCAGACCGATGCCTTCGAAGGCATGGGCCAGCATCAGCCCGGCGGTCTCGGTGCCGTAGCCGTGGCCCCAGGCGCCGCGCTCGCCGATCGTGATGTGGAAGAGCACAGAGCTGTTGTCGGGATCGAGCGAGCTGAAGGTCGTCAGGCCGACGAGGCGGTCCGTGGCTCGCTCGTGGATGCCGTACGCCAGCGAGTCGGCCGCCAGGAGCCGGCTCACGAAGAAGCGCTCGATCTCCTCGTGTGCCATGGGTCGGGTGTGATACCGCGTCAGTCGCGCCAGCTCCGAGTCGCGATACCAGCTCACGATCAACGGCAGGTTCTCCGAGCGATGCCGGCGCAGCACGACCAGGCGCCCCTCAATGACCGACGGGTTCCAGCTCTCGCGATCGGGGTCGGTGCTCATGAAGGTGCCGATGCTACTCCGGGCAGGCTCATCCGGGGCCCGCCCGAGGCACGTCTGGGTACCATCGCCCTGTGCGACGCTGGAGCGAGACCGCCGACCACATCGCCGCCACGACTCGAACGTCCGAAAAGGTCGCGGCCGTTTCCGCATACCTGCGTAGCCTGAGCGCCGAAGAGCTGCCGATCGCCGTGGTGTTCCTTGCCGGCCGGCCGTTCCCCGAGCGGGACGCGCGGACCACCGGCATCGGGTGGGCCGCCATCGGCGCGGTGGCCGAGTCGGTGGCCGGCGCATCGCCCGGCGCGCTCTTCGCCGCGTACGACCAGTCCTCCGACCTCGGCACGGCGGTCGGCGAGCTGCTTGCGAGCTCCGGGCACGAACCTAGCGGCGATCCGCCGACGCTGCTCGATGTCGAGGCCAGCTTTGCGGCAATCGCGGCTGCTCGCGGGGCGGCCGCCAAGGCGGCCGTCCTGGCTGCGCTGCTCCAGCGCTGCGACGCACTGTCGGGTCGTTACGTCACCAAGATCGTCTCGGGCGAGCCCCGCATCGGGCTGCGCGAGGGCCACCTCGAGGCCGCGATCGCCAAGGCCTTCGAGCGGGACCTGGCGGCAGTGCAGTGGGTCGGCATGATCACTGGGGACATCGGCCGGACCGCCGAGCTGGCACGCGACGGCCACCTCGAGACCGCCGAGCTGGCGCTTTTCCGACCACTCAAGTCGATGCTCGCGTCCCCCATCGCCAGCGAGGCGGAGGCCCTCGATCGCATGGCGCCACCGGTCTGGGTCGAGGACAAGTACGACGGCATCCGTGCCCAGTTGCACAAGCGCGGTTCGGAAGTCCGTCTCTACAGCCGGGATCTCCATGACGTCAGCGGCCAGTTCCCCGAGGTGATCGAGGCGGCCGTCGGGCTTCCCTGGGACGGCATCCTCGACGGCGAGGTGCTCGGCTGGCGCGACGGAACCTCGCTGCCGTTCCTCAACCTTCAGGCCAGGCTCGGTCGCAAGGACCCGTCGGCCGAGATCCAGGCGCAGGTGCCGGTGATCTTCGTCGCCTTCGACCTGCTCGCCTTCGGCGCGGGCGAGGGGCAGCCGGTGGAGCCGCTCCTGCGCAGCCCGCTTCGCGAGCGCCGCGCGCGCCTCGACGCGCTGGGCCTCGCGACCACGCAGGGCTTCGGGGTGTCGAACCTCATCACGGCTTCTGACGAAGCGGAGCTGGCAGCCGTCTTCTCCGCCGCGCAGTGGCGAGGCAACGAGGGGCTGATGGTCAAAGACCCCGACAGCACCTACACGCCCGGCCGCCGCGGCTACGGCTGGATCAAGCTGAAGCGTCCGCTGACGACCCTCGACTGCGTTGTGGTCGGCGTGGAGGTCGGCCATGGCAAGCGTCACGGCGTGCTGTCCGACTACACGTTCGCGGTCCGCGACGACCGGCCCGAGGCCGAGGAGGGAGCGCTCGTCACGATCGGCAAGGCCTATACGGGCCTGACCGACGCGGAGATCGCCGAGATGACGCGCTGGTTCGAGGCGCACACGGTTCGGCACTTCGGCCGTTACCGTGTGGTCGAGCCCACGGTGGTGGTGGAGATCGCGTTCGACGTGATCCACCGTTCGAAGCGGCACGCCTCGGGCTTTGCCATGCGTTTCCCGCGCATCGTGCGCATCCGCGACGACAAGACCGCGGCAGAGGTCGACCTCCTGTCCACGGTGGCGACCCTCCACGATCAGCTCCAGGAGGGTGGCCGCTACAGCGTTTCCACGGCCGCTCGCTGAGGCCTGCCACACTCACGCTCGTGGTCGATCAGGCTCAGGCCGACGCGCAGAAGCTGGCCGCGTTGCGCGCTGCTCTCCCCGCAGCCGCCGCTGGCATCTACCTCGACGCGGCGATGGCCGGTCCGCTCCCCGCGGAGACAGCTGCGGCCCTGCGCGAGGCGGACGAATGGGAGCTGCGGGTGGGCCGCGGAGGCTTCGACGGCGCGGACGATCGTCGCCAGCGCGAGGCAGAGGCAAAGGCGGTCATCGCCGCCCTGGTCGCGGACTCCGATCCGGACGGGGTCGTGCTCACGAGCGGTCCGATCGACGCCCTGGTCAGGATCGCAGCTGCGTCGCGCAGCCATCCGGGCACCGGCGCGATCGTGGTCACGGGATGCGCGCCGGGATCCCGCCTGGCGGTCGCGGCCACGCGCGAGGGTCCGGTCCAGGAGGTCGGCCCGAACGAGCTGACCGCAGAGATGGCCAGGCAGACGGCGCTGCTCGTGGTGCCGATGGTGGACGTCGTGACGGGGGAGACGATTGATGTCGAGAAGATCATCGACGTCGCCGTCGAGAACCTCGGCGCCCTCGTGCTCGACGCGAGCGCGATTGCCGGCGCGTTGCCACTCGATCCAAGAGCAGTGACTTCGGCCATGGCGGTCGTTCTTCCAGGAGATCGCTGGCTCCTGGGGCCCGAGGGCTCGGGGGCGATCGCCTCGACGTTCCGGCAGGAGCGCCTCCTCCTCGAGCCGGTCGGGGAGCGCCTGCCGCGTCGCACCGCGCTGGGGCTCGCGCGGTCGGTCGGTTGGCTGGAGATGTACGTCGGCCTGCCCTGGATCTACGACCGCGTCGGGCCGCTCGCGGCGTCGCTGGCCCGAGGACTCGCAGAGACCGATGGCGTGGAGCTGCTGACACCCCCCGACCGGATGGCGGCCATCGTAACGTTCCGGGTCGAGCGCTGGAGCGCCGAACAGATCGCCGAGGAGCTCTCGCACCGGGTCGGAGCCATCCTTTCGGTCGTGGCAATCCGGGACGCTACGCCTGCGATCCGGGCAAGCGTCGGCTGGTGGAACACCGAAGAGGAGCTGGGCCGCTTCACCGAAGCCGTCCGCCTGATCGCGGCGCACACGCCCGATAGCATCCCGCGGCGCCTTGCGCTGACGATCCTGCCGCGCTGATGGCGCGAGAGGACGGCCGGCCGTCCGTGCCGCGACATCGGTCGTGGCTCGAGGTCCGCTGGCGCCAGGCCAGGAACCCGCCGCCGCCCGTGCTGAGGGCGGTGCTCGCCGATCTGGCCGTGGCCGTCGTCGGCGGCGTGCTCCTTCTGCTCGTCGAATTTCTTGCGGCCCGAGGGATCGTTGCCCTGGGCAACGAGCTTCGAACGCTGCTCGTGGCCCTGCACGTGGTGGCCGTGATGGTGGCCGGCAGCGCGCTGACGTACCTCTGGGTGGAGCTCCCGACCGGCGCCACGGGAGTCCGGGAACGCTCCGGCTGGTCGGCCCTGCTCGGCTTCTTCGCCTCGCTGCCGATTGCCTATCTCTCGCTCGTGGTCATCTTCCAGATCCTGCGACCTCTCTTCGCCTCCTGACCGCCGCGCGGAAACGCGGGTGTAGCATCGCCAGGCCCGGCGATGGGTCAAGGCGATGTGGCCGGCACCTCGGGGGAGTAGCTCAATTGGTTAGAGCGGTCGGCTTATATCCGGCTGGTTCCTGGTTCGAGTCCAGGCTCCCCTACCAGATCCCGTAGCTGCGCCAGGGGTCACCCGGCGATCAGGTGCGCGACAACGAACGCCGCGAGCCCGCCGGTGATCGCACCCGCGAACAGGTTGACCGGCCGCATGTGGACCACGATCTGCGAGCGCAGGCCGGTCTCTCCGCGCGCGATCGTCACGCCCACGACTGGCACCGCAGCGGTGACGAACCCGATCAGCGGGAGCATCAGCACGAGCCAGCCGATGGGTGGTCCGGGTACCAGCGGATCGATCACGTCCGCCGGCCCCTGGATACCGAGGCCGTATTGGAGCATGTTCGCGAGCACGAAGATGAGCGTAGGCAACGAGATGATGAGGCCCGCGACGCCGAGGCCTGACGCGCGACGCGAGGGAGCCGAGACAAAGCCCATGGCTGGACCTCCTGGAGCGTTGGTGATGACGTCGACGTTCGCCCTGGCGGCCGCACGCAGCACGTCCAAGACGAGTGAGGGTGAAGGCGGCAGGTCGGCGAGGAGCGCGGTGAACTCCTCTTCGTAGCGCGCACGCCAGGTGGGAGGAAAGAAGCGGACCAGCGCTCTCATCGCTCGGTCGCCCGCGACTGGTGGCGTCGCGTCGCAGCGACTTCGGTCAGGCGTTGCAGCCCACCGAGCTGCTCGTCCAGTACCCGCGAACCCTGGTCGCTGAGCCGGTAGGGGCGCCGCCGGTCGTCCGCCTCGAGCGGCTCGACGAGGCCGTCGCGCTCCAGCCGCTCGAGCGCGCCGTAGAGCGTGCCCGGCCCCAGCCGGCGGCCGCTGAAGCGCTCGATGTCCTCGAGCATGCCGAACCCGTGCCTTGGCCCACTCGCGAGGCTGATCAGGATCAGCAATCCCGGGTCGCGCCAGCCCCGTCCACTGTCATCTGCCACTTCGTCCCTGCTACTTATTACGCCCTGCGACTACGTGAAACGTACTATTACGTCGCGCGAGTGTCAAGGGGCATGACCTCGGTGGCTGGCGTCGCTGCCGTAAAGTGAGGCTCCTCGACGTTCCAGGTGACCGTCACGAGGTTGGATCCCGATGCGTTTCGCGTTGCTTGCCGCCACGTTCGCGCTCCTGCTGATCGCTGCACCGGTGGCTGCCGTCACCGGTTGGGGTCCGCCAACCCGGGCCATGCCCTCGATCAGCCCCTTGTCGCCGTCCGCGGTCCGCGACGCTGCGGGCAACGTCCACGTCGCCTGGATCGAGGACGACCGGAGCCAGCCGGCGGGGATTTTCTACGCCACGAACACGCGTGGCACGTGGCACAAGGAGCGGGTCACCACCGGTGACGTCTTTCCTGCCCATCCGTCGATCGGCCTCGATTCGGCCGGCCACGCCTACATCGCGTTCAACCGTGTGACCTGCGTGGACCCCGACTGCAACGACGCGACCAGCCGCATCTTCGTCGCCGACAACAAGAGCGGGAGGTGGAGCGTCAATGCCCGCACGCCGGGACCGTGGGACGTCACGCCGTCGCTGGCCGTGCACAACGACAAGCTGTACGTCGCCTACGAAAAGCAGCTCTTCAGCCCGTACGGCAATACCGATTCGGGCGTCTGGTACGCGACCAATGCGGGGGGAGCGTGGACGGAGACGCAGGTCGCGTCGGCGTTCGGCAAGTGCTACGTCACGCAGTTCCCGTCCCTGGGGGTCGACGCAAACGGCAAGCTCTTCATCGCCTACGAAGGGCCGCGAGGCGCGCATCAGGGCTGTGCGCACGGTTACAGCGCCGGCATGCGGCTGGCCACGAATGCCAGCGGCAGCTGGGTCCGCACGACCGTCAGCACCAACGCCTTCGACACGGCGCCCGCCCTGGCGCTCGGCGCCGACGGCCAGCCGCGCATCGCGTTCATGCGGGTGGGCGTCGGTATCGAGTACACGCGCCGCACCGGCTCCGGCTGGACCGGGCTGTCGTTCATCGGTGTCGGCGAGACGCCGGCCATGGTGCTCGATGCCCATGGCGTGCCGCGCGTCGCCTGGGAGTCGAGCGGCGAGTTCTACGCCGTCCGTTCGGGCTCCGGTTGGGTGAAGAAGCACGTCTACACCGGACCCGTCGATTCGGGGACCTGGAGCGGCCCGGCGATCGTGGTTTCGGGCGCCGGAAAGGCCACCGTCGTCTACGGACGTGCAGAGGCCGCAAGCGAGGACGATCTGGGCATCTTCACGGTGCAGCAGAAATAGCTTTTCCCGTGGACGCCTGCCGTACACTGACCGCCCCCAGCGAGGGGATTCGCCGGGCAGGGCCGGCTTGAGGGAGGTCCATATGTTGCGTAGCACCGACCGCACGACGAGCGACGAGCAGCGTCGCGGCGGGCTTCAGCCGGTCACCGGGGTCAGCCGGGAGGTTCCCATGTCGACCGTCGATACGAGCGTGTCGACCGAGCAGACCGTCGTCGCCCGCGAGGACCGGATCGACGGGACGGTGCGGGGCCATCGAGCGGTTCGGGTGCTCGGGCAGGTCAAGGGCAAGATCGAAGCGCCCACGGTCACCATCGAGGAGGGCGCCGAGGTTACAGCCGACGTCACGGCCGAAGAGGTGATCGTCGCCGGCGAGTACTCCGGCAATATGACCTGTAGCAAGCGCCTCGAGGTGCGGCCAAGCGGGCGGCTGAGCGGCCGCGTTGAGACGCTCAAGATGCTGCTGCACGAGGGCGGCGTCATCGACGGGGAACTGCGCATGATCAAGCCCGGCGAGGAGGTGGCTCCAGCCGCGCGGTTGGCCGCGAGCGTCCGGTCAAGCGCCGCCGGGTCGAGCATCCGCCAGCCTGTCGGCCCAAGCGTGGAGCATGGTGTGCAACATGGCATGGAGCAGGGAGTGGCACCGGGAGTCGACGCCATCGACTGATCGCCGATTGTCGCCCACTCGAGCCTGCCACTAGGCATTCGTCTCGAGTGCGTCTACACTCGCGCTTCCCCAACCGAGCAGGGAGCGCCAACGCAGGGGACCTCGGCCCAGCCCCGGGGACTGAAGCGGAAGCAGGCGAACGCCCGTCCCAACCGACGCGCGCAGCAGATCGAAACATCGGTCGCGGCGCATCGCGGTGGCGACGCCGCCGGCTGAGTCCTCGGTCGACCGAGCCGGCCCTGTCCCTTCTACGGAGTCGTGGTCAGGTCGGGATGTGTGTGCGTCGCGATCGTGAGCCACCCCAAGGAGGACGCGATGTTCAGTCGCCACACCGACAGGCCGGAGGATCCGCGGGCTACCGGCATCAGCACAGCGCCCGCAACCGGGATGCGCGATGTCGTACCGGTGCCAGTCGCTTCGGACAGCCCACTCTCAGCTCCCGGCCACATGGATGAGTCGGTCATCGGCCGCGACGACAAGTTCGAGGGCACCCTCCGCACCCAGCGAAGTGTCCGGATTTTGGGCCAGCTCCAGGGCCACATCGAGGCCGCCAAGTCGGTCTACGTTGAGGAAGGCGCCAAGGTCGATGCCGACCTGACCGCCGACGAGGCCATCATCTCGGGGCTGTACTCGGGCAAGTTGGTTTGCCGGCAGCGCCTGGAGATCCGCTCGACGGGCGTGACGAAGGGTGAGATCGAGACGGTTCGCCTGATGCTCCACGAAGGTGGCTTCATCGATGGCGAGCTGCACATGCAGCGCCCGGAACGCGCTCCAGCTGCCGCTCGCGATTCCGGCTCGATCCGTGCCGACACCGCCCCGCGCACCGCAACCGTGGAAGTCGAGCGGACCACGCTTTCGAGCAGCTCAAGCTCCGGGAACTCGTCTTCGTCCACGCGCTGACGCCCGGGGCATTCGGCCCGAAATGCATTTGGCTCTGAATCGATCGACCCCCGGGCTTGAACCCGGGGGTCGTCGGTTTGTTGCGCCAGGTTAAGGATTACGCGCGACGCTTGGCGAAGCAGTCTGCGCAGTAGACGGGCTTGCCGCTGGTCGGCCGGAAGGGAACCTTGGCGACATTTCCACAACTGGAGCAGGTGGCCTCGAACATTTCGCGCTGGGGGCGATCACGAAAACTGCCTCCGCCGCCGGATGAATACCCGCCTCCGCCTCCGCTGTAGCCGCCGCCCGAGCTATATCCGCCCGAGTAGCTGCTGCTGGGGGAATCGTAGCCGCCTGAACCGCCACTGCGGGCAGCCTTGCGGCTTGCGCGGCAGGACGAGCAGCGGCGCGGCTCGCTGAACTGCCGGTCGGCGTAGAACTCCTGCTCGCTCGCGGTGAACGTGAACTCGTTCCCGCAATCGGCGCAGGTAAGGTTCTTGTCCGTGTACAACGAAAAACACTCCTTCTCGTGCCGGCTCCCGCGACCTTGTTGTCTCGCGGGAACCGTGAGAGGAGTGAGTCGTGTGTCCGGCGTTCTGATGCCTGAGCGTACTCAGGCGATGACGCAGGCACCGTAGCACATGGATTGGGCCCATGTACAGCCTCCACCTACCTCAGCAGAACGTAGTCCACCAGTTCTATCCGACAAACGCCGGAGGTCATGATGCCCGCGCCGGATATGCCGTCGTAGTCTGATCGGTGCGTAGCCGGACCCTTCACGTCCTGCCGCAAGCTATCCCGAAGCCTGCCCTGCGAATCCGCCGAAAGGACCACGATGAACGGGTCTACCCCGAAGCAGTCCGCTCGTGACCTCCTCGCCGAGGCGCATCCCGCCCTGGTGGGCCTGAGCCACTGGATCCACGCCAATCCCGAGCTTGGCTACGAGGAAA
>JBBRYO010000085.1:0-12627 GCA_038237595.1 Candidatus Limnocylindrales bacterium
CCGCTCCTCCTGGGACGTGCGCTTCCACGGGGACGTGCCGCCAGGCCGGGGGGTGCCGCTCGCCGGGCGGTGCGCTCTTCCTGGCCGTGCCGCTCCTCCTGGGACGCGCGCTTCCACGGGGACGTGCCGCCAGGCCGGGGGGTGCCGCTCGCCGGGCGGTGCGCTCTTCCTGGCCGTGCCGCTCCTCCTGGGACGCGCGCTTCCACGGGGACGTGGCGCCAGGCCGGGGGGTGCCGCTCGCCGGGCGGTGCGCTCTTCCTGGCCGTGCCGCTCTTCCTGGCCGTGCCGCTCCTCCTGGGACGTGCGCTTCCACGGGGACGTGCCGCCAGGCCGGGGGGTGCCGCTCGCCGGGCGGTGCCGGGCGCCCCTGATTTCAGCCATACGTCCAGATACGGCACGTTATCAAGGACCTGTCGGCCGCGTTCCCTTGCCCGAGCTCGCAGCACAGCCATACGTCCACCCACAGCACACTAGGTCGGGTTTTGATCATCCACAGCCGCCTTTCGAGACGAATCTGCCTTCCGAGGACGGACTCGGACCGCGGCGGCTTGGATAACGGCACGCCGCTGGACGAATGGCTGGAATAGCAGGCCGCTGATCGGGTCAGTGGGCATCGCCAGCCAACGCCTGACATCGGCGGTCCTCAGAGGAAACGCGCTCGCGAACAGCGCTGAATGATCGCGCACGATCTTGCGCTGCGTCGCCGTCTCGCCGACTACCAGCAGCCTGCTGACGCCAAGCGGCTTCCACCCGTACTGTGCCGCCGCGACGCGGGCCGAGCTCGTTCTGTGGCCCAGATCTCGCAGGGTGCGCTGGATATCGGTGAGGCGCGATTTGACCTCGACAACGAGCAGCATCCGCGTGTCGGCGTGGAACGCAAGCAGGTCGATCGAACCTGCACCGCCCGTCGGCTCGAACTTTGTCTCCCAGCCGTTCGCCTGCAGGATCTGCGCCACCGCGTCCACGAGAGAGGCATGGGCTACATCCCCAATGGTCGCCAGGTCTCCTCGCGCCACTCGAAGTTCCACGGAAAGACGCAGCTTCACCACGGCGGCAATCCGCCCCAACTCATCGAGGCGCAGCTTTCCAGCCCAGCCGTTCTCGAGCTCGGAAACGAGCCTTCGGCTGACGCCGGCGGCTTTCGCGACGTCCGACTGGCGCTGTACCAGGCGCACGCGAGCAGAGCGGACCGCGCGACCCAGGCCCAGCTCGTCGACCACCTCGACAGTCTGCCGACCACCGCTTACCTCGGGCTTATCAAACGGAGGTCGCGCAAACCGGTGCTCGGGTTCGGCCGGTGCTCGCGGGGTTCGGCCGGTGCTCGCGGGGTTCGGCCGGTGCTCGCGGGGTTCGACCGGCGCTCGGGGTTCGGCCGGTGCTCGCGGGGTTCGACCGGGGCTCGGGGTTCGGCCGGTGCTCGCGGGGTTCGACCGGCGCTCGGGGTTCGGCCGGTGCTCGCGGGGTTCGGCCGGTGCTCGGGTTCGGCCGGTGCTCGGGTTCGGCCGGTGCTGTGACGCCCCGACCTGCCTGCGTTTGTCCGATCCGGACGAGGGGTGGTAGGCTTGGAAAAGCATCCGGTGCGCCCCAGACAGGGACCTCGGCAGAGCACCTGGGACGCGCGGCGCCCGGTTCCCCCGACGCCACGCTCTTGGTTTTGCTATGCCCCGTGACGGGACGAGCCGGCTGCGAAACGGCAAACCGGCGGTGTCCATGGGGAGGTCTTTTCAAGTGTCTTATACCGATCGAAACGTGACCTGCCTGGACTGTGGCGTTGAGTTCATTCACTCGGCTGCGGACCAGGAGTTCTACGCAACCAAGGGATTCGTTTCTGACCCCAAACGCTGCCCCAGCTGCCGGGCATCGCGTCGGGCGGTCCGCGAGTCGAGTGGATACGACACTCGCGAGATCGGCGGCCCGCGCGGCTACGAGCGCGGCGACTACCGGCCTACCCGCGAGTACTTCGCCGTGATCTGCTCGAAGTGCGGAAACGCAGCGCAGGTCCCGTTCAAGCCGCGCATGGACAGGCCGGTCTACTGCTCCGACTGCTTCCGCGAGGTCCAGGCAGTCTGACGCGGGTTCGAACCGGACACCAGCCCCGGAGCCGGGCACCAGCGGCCGAAACCGGCACGAACCAGAGATCGAGCCGGGCACCAGCCCCGGAGCCGGGCACCAGCCGCCGAAACCGGCACGAACCAGAGATCGAGCCGGGCACCAGGCGCCGAAACCGGCACGAACCAGAGATCGAGCCGGGCACCGGGCCCGGCAGCCGGGCACCAGCCGCCGAAACCGGCACGAACAGAGATCGAGCCGCGGCATCCGCGGCGTAGACTCGGGTCGCACAACGATGATCGAGCCGCGACCTCAAGAGGCCTCTTCACCATGACCGAACTCGCCATCCGTCCCAAGATCAAGATCACCTACGCCACGCTGCGCAACGACAACGACGAGCTCCACGCGCAGTTCGAGGCGGGCCTGGAGCGCGCCAAGACCCTCCTCGGGCAGTACCACCGCAACTACGTGAACGGGGCTGAGCGCGACGGCGACGGGACCTTCGAGAAGCGGACCCCGATCGACGGCTCGGTCATGGGCACCTTCGCCAAGGGCACGAAACAGGACGTCAGGGACGCGGTCGAGGCCGCTCGTGCCGCATTTCCCGGATGGTCGCGCCTACCCTGGCAGGAGCGCGTCGCGGCTCTTCGGAAGGTCGCGGACCTGATCACCGAGCGCCAGATGGAGTTCGCGGCGCTGCTCGCCATCGAGGTCGGCAAGAACCGGCTCGAGGCGCTCGGCGACGTCGAGGAGACGGCCGATCTGATCCGCTGGTCGTGCGACATGATGGAGCGCAACGACGGCTTCGATCACCCGATGGGCAACCTCGGGGACGAAACCGTGCACACCCGATCCGTGCTCAAGCCGTACGGCGTGTGGGGCGTCATCAGCCCGTTCAACTTCCCCTTCGCCCTGTCCGGCGGCCCAGCAGGCGGCGCGCTCGTGGCCGGCAATACCGTCGTCTACAAGCCCTCGTCCGACGCGCCCCTTTCCGGCGTGCTCCTCACCCAGGTGATGCGCGACGCGGGTCTGCCGAACGGCTTGTTCAACATGGTGATGGGCCCGGGCGAGACGGTCGGCGCCGAGATCCAGGAGAACGCGGGTGTCGACGGGATCATCTTCACCGGCTCGTTCGAGGTCGGTTTCAACCTCTACAAGACCTTCGCGCGCGCCTACCCCAAGCCGGTGATCGTCGAGATGGGCGGCAAGAACCCGGCGATCGTCAGCCGTCACGCCGACCTCGACGAGGCCGCGGAAGGCGTCATGCGTTCCGCGTTCGGCTTCTCCGGCCAGAAATGCTCGGCCAACAGCCGCGTCTACGTGGAGCGGCCGGTCCTCGAGGAATTCAACCGGCTCCTGGTCGAGAAGACCAGGGCGATTACCATCGGCGACCCGACCAAGCGCGAATTCTGGCTCGGACCCGTCATCAACCAGCGTGCGGTCGATCGATACACCGAGGCCGCCGACGAGGCCCGTCGGGACGGAAAAGTCTTGGTCGGCGGAGAGCGCCTGACGGGCCCCGGCTTCGAATCGGGTTTCTTCGTCGCCCCGACGGTCGTCGCGGACCTTCCCGAGGACCATCACCTGCTGAAGGACGAGCTGTTCGTCCCCTTCACCGTCGTCGAGGCGGTCGATTCGATCGATGAGGCGATCGAGCGAGCGAACGACACCCAGCTCGGCCTGACCGCCGGCCTCTACTCCGAGGATCCGGACGAGCGCCAGCGCTTCCTTGACGGGATCGAGGCGGGCGTCGTCTACGTCAACCGACGAGCCGGCGCCACCACCGGCGCCTGGCCGGGCATCCAGCCCTTCGGCGGCTGGAAGGGCTCAACCGCGACCGGCAAGTCCGGCGGCGGCTATTACTACGTGCAGCAGTTCATGCGCGAGCAGAGCCAGACAATCGTCGACTGACGCGGACCGCGCCCAGGCGGTCAGGCGGTCAGGCGGCGAGCGTTTTCGAGCCTTTGCGGCGGGCAGGAACGACGATCAAGCCACCCGTCGGCGTGACCGGGACGAGCCCCGTGCCCGGGACGGCCCCACCTGCCGGCACGGCCCCACGCGCCGGCACGAGCCCGTGCCCGGGACTCCGGGCGCCTGACGTTCCGGTATACTCGGCCGCCATCCAGTCTGCATAGCTTCTATGCAACAGACGAGGTGTCGCGTGACAGCGCCGACGATCGAAGCGACCGACACGCCCGCAGCCCGCCCGGTGCCCGACATCATCACCGAGCTGCCCGGCCCGAAGGCCCGCGCGCACGTCGAGTTCGATCACGCCTGGACCTCGCCCAGTCTGCCGCGGGCCTACCCGATCGTGCCCGTGCGCGGGGATGGCCTGACGGTCGAGGACATCGACGGGAACCTCTTCCTGGATTTCGCCGCCGGCATCGCCGTGACCTCGACGGGGCACTCGCATCCCAAGGTCGTGGCCGCGATCCGCGAACAAGCGGGAGAGCTGATCCATTTCAGCGCATCGGACTTCTACCTGCCGATCTACCCCATGGTGTGCGCCGAGCTCGCGCGCCTCGCCCCGATCAAGGGCGCCTGCCGCGCCTACCTCGGCAACAGCGGCACGGAGGTCGTGGAAACGGCCATCAAGCTCGCCCGCCGGGCGACCGGGAGGCCGTACATCGTCGCGTTCCTGGGGGCGTTCCATGGCCGCTCGTACGGGTCGGTGAGCCTGACGGCCTCCAAGGCCAAGTACCACGCCGGCTTCGGGCCGCTGCTCCCTGGAGTGTTCCACGCGCCTTACGGCCACGTCGAGGACCTGCGCTGGTTCGACGAGGTGCTCTTCGACAAGCTGGCCCCGGCGAACGAGGTCGCGGCGATCATCGTCGAGCCGATCCAGGGCGAGGGCGGGTACCTCGTGCCGGAGGACGGCTTCCTGGCAGGCCTGCGGGACATCTGTGATCAGCACGGAATCCTGCTCATTGCCGACGAGATCCAGTCGGGCGCCGGCCGCACCGGCAGGATGTGGGCGGTCGATCACTGGGGAGTCAAGCCAGACATCCTGCTGACGGCCAAGGGCATCGCCAGCGGCATGCCGCTCGGTGCGCTGGTGGCACGCGCCGACATCATGGAGAAGTGGGGGCCCGGCGCCCACGGCTCGACGTACGGCGGCAACCCGGTCGCCTGTGCCGCGGCACTCGCCACCATTGAGCTGCTCGAGGGTGGCCTCGTCGAGAACGCGAAGGTTCGCGGGGAGCAGGCCATGGCCGGCCTCCGGCCGTTGGCGGCTCGGCATGCGGGGTTCGTGGGCGAGGTCCGTGGCAAGGGCCTGATGATCGGGATCGAGTTCGATTCGGCCGGCCACGCGGAGGAGGTCCAGTGGGCCTGCTTCCAGCGCGGGCTGCTGGTGCTCGAGTGCGGAAAGTCGGCCGTGCGCATGTCGCCGGCGCTGACGGTGTCGGAGGCCGAGATGGCTACGGCGCTGCGGATCTTCGCCGAGGCGATCGCCGACGTCGCGGGCGAAGGCCCGGGCCACGGCAAGGTCTACCAGGCGGCCGACGCCGCCGGTGCGATCACGGGAGTCGAAGCCGGGGGCTGAAGCGGCTCTTTCGGGTGGTAGGGGGATCGGACCTGACGGCGGCACCCGCGAAGTTGGAACTGCGGCGCGGATGCGTGCCGAAAAGTCCAGTTGGATGACGAGGCGGGAAGTACCAGTTTCTACGCCGCTTGTCCCACGAGAGCGAATCGACGTGACACCCGACGATGCGCAGGGGCCCGTTCGGTCGCTCCGCTGGTATCGCGCGTGCCTCGGCGCGCCACCGCTGCCTCCAGGTGGGTCTCGAGGTCCGCGTCCCTGAATTGCAGCTCGAACCTGGACTGGCTGCCCTAGCCCTGGTGGGCCGCCTCTTCGGACACGACCGCGCCGCGCGCGATGAACCCGTCGTCCACCTCGACGAGAAGGACCTCGCGGACGCCCTCGAGGTCGAGGATTCGCCCGAGCGAGCGCAAGACGTCTCAGTATTCGCGGCGTGGCGTCCCTTCGTAGATGCGCATCGGTTCCCCCTGCGACTTCGTCGCTCCGACTCTACAGGGCGCGACCAGCGCGCGGGCGGCCCCGACCGTATCGTTCGCGCCGTGAGCCAGGCGCGGGCGCGACAACTACTGCTGCTTTGGCTTCCGGTACTGACGCTGGCGGCGCTGATCTTCCTGCTCTCCGCCCAGAGCGACGTCCACTTCTCGACCGACCCCGCGATCGACTGGCCGGTGCGCAAGGCTGCTCACGTCACGATCTTCGCGGCCTTGGCCTTCCTGGTGATGCGCGCCCTGAACGGCATGCGGGTGCGGGACATGCTGCTCATCGGGTTCGTGCTGACGGCCACCTACGCGGCGTCGGACGAGGTGCACCAGTCCTTCGTGGTAGGCCGCAGCCCGCTGGTCACGGACGTGTTGATCGACGTGTTGGGCGTGCTGATCGGGATCGTGGCCTGGCGCAGGTGGGTTGCACGAGGGCCGCGGGGAGCGCGCCCGAACGCCTCAGGTCACGGCGACTGAGACGGACGGCGACCCCCCGTCGTCTTGCCCCTCAGCTGCGGCCTGCAAAGCGACGGATGACCCTGCCCAAGCCCCTGCCCTGCGAGGCGGCCGGCGCCTCCTTGACGATGAGGCCGGCGGGGTGGGCGAGGGCTCGTTTGAGGGTGGTTGCCGAAGCGATCGGCCCGTTCAGCACCACGGCGCAAGTTCCGACCTCGGCGAGCGTGTGCGTGTCCGAGACCGCGACGCCGGGGATGCGGAGGGAGTGGGCGAATTCCGCGGCTCGTTCGTTGGCGCGCTGGTCGATGACTCGACCGTTGTGGATCTCGACGTAGTCGACGAGCGCGGCCAATTCCTTGAGCTCGTCCGCGCGTACGCGATCCACGCCGATGGACGGGCGATACGCGTCGAACCCGTGTGGGAGGCCAACCAGGCCCCTCTGCTTGCGGACGGCGGCGACCGATTTCTCGGGTGACATGCCGCTCCGGATCAAGTTGTCAACAAAGAGCGCGATAAGGTCGCCGCTGCTCGTTCGAATCTCCTGGCCGACGATGATGGTCAGGCCCTCCGGCGCCAGGCTCTTCGCCTCGCGTGCGCCGTCGAGTTGATCGTGATCAGTTACCGCCAGGTGGGTCAGCCCGGCCGCCGCCGCCGCCCGCACCAGGTCGGCCGGCTCGAGCTTCGAATCGAACGACGCCGAGCTGTGGCAGTGCAGGTCCACGACGCAGCGCATGGACCGAGGCTAGGGCAATGCCGCGCGTCGTGCCGAGCCGCCGAGCGGCCCTCCGACTGTGTTGCGCGGCCCCCTGCCGCCGGCTCCAGATCTCGCGCGGCCGTTGGATTCGACCTCAACACGAAACTGAGAATCTGCACATCCGGCAACGGCCGGCTCTGCTCCAGGCTCCGAGCGGGTCACACCGATGTCATGATCCGACCGTGACTGATGCGTCAAAGGTGGCGTCCATGCGCGACGCCATCGCCGAGCTGGTGCGCGACGGTGACACGGTGGCGATCGAGGGCTTCACCCACCTCATCTGCTTTGCGGCCGGCCACGAGATCATTCGCCAGCGCAAGCGGGACCTGACGCTGGCCCGCCTCACGCCGGATCTCGTGTACGACCAGATGGTCGGCGCCGGGGTCGCTCGCAAGCTCATCTTTTCGTGGCTGGGCAACCCGGGTGTCGGCAGCCTGCACGCGATCCGCCGCGTGACCGAGGGTGACGCTGCCAGCCTCGAGCTCGAGGAGTACAGCCACTGGGGCATGGTCGGCCGCTATACGGCGGGCGCGATGAAGCTCCCCTTCTTCCCCCTGCGTTCCTATTTCGAGACCGACCTGCCGGTCGCGAACCCGCTCATCCGCCAGGTGACCTCGCCATATGGCGACGGCGTCGTCTATGCCGTCCCGCCGCTGCGCCCGGACGTGACGGTCATCCACGCGCAGCGCGCGGACGCGGCCGGCAACACGCAGATCTGGGGGTTGCTGGGTTGCCAGAAGGAGGCTGCGTTTGCCGCCGAGCGGGTGATCGTGGTGGTCGAGGAGCTGGTCGAGGAGGCGGTCATCCGCGCCGATCCCAACCGCACCGTGATCCCGGGCCTCATCGTCGATGCGGTGGTGGTCGAACCCTTCGGAGCACATCCCTCGTACGCGCAGGGCCACTACGACCGCGACAACGCCTTCTACCTCGAGTGGGATGCACTCAGCCGCGACGCCGCGTCGATGGACGCCTGGCTCAAGGAGTACGTGCACGGAGTCTCCGGCCGCGCCGAGTACATGGCCAGGCTTGGCGACGCGGTGCGCGAGCGCATTCGTCCGTCAGGTTCGGCTCCGTCCGGCTCGGTCGACTATGGGGAATACCGGTAAGCGGGCAGCGAGGAGCGCTATCAGGCAGATGGTATGGTATGCACATGTTTACTGAACGAACCCAGGTGCTGCTCTCGAAGGAGCAGGTCGACCGGTTGAAGCGTGCCGCGCGTCGAGAGGGCAAGTCGCTCGGGGCGGTCATCCGCGAGGCAGTCGACGCCCACACGTCTCAGGCCCCCGATCGTCGACAGGCAGCGGTCCAGCGCCTGGTGGCGATGGAGGCTCCGGTCGCGGACTGGGACGTCATGAAGGAGCAAATCCTCCGGGGCGCAGTCGGCGAACGGTGACGCTCTTTCTCGACAGCGCCATCTTCATGTACGCAGCCGGAGCCGACCATCCACTCAAGCGGCCGTGCCGAGTGATCCTGGAGCGCGCCGCCATCCGGCAGCTGGACGTGACAACGTCTGCCGAAGTCGTGCAGGAGATCCTTCATCGGTTCCTGGCGATCAAACGAGCGTCCATCGGAGCGGCGATCGCTCGTGACGTCCTCGAGGCGTTCGAACCCGTTCTCCCGATCTCCCACCGCGTCGTGGCCCGGATGCCTGAGCTGGTCGATCGTTACCCGGCGCTGGCCGCTCGCGATCTCATCCATGTTGCGACGTGTCTCGAAGAAGGCATTGCCGTGATCGTCAGCCCGGACCGAGGGTTCGATTCGGTCGCGGAGATCACTCGACTCGGGCCCGAGGAGGCGGCCGCATGATCAGCGTGCCCACCCACCCAGGGCGTTGTCAGCTATGAGCGCCACACCCTCCCCTGTCGCGTCCACCTTCAGCCGCTCCGAGATGATGATCGTGGCGGCGGCGCGCGAGCTCGCAGGGCAGCGCGTCTGCTTCGTCGGCGTGGGGCTGCCCAATATCGCAGTGAATCTGGCCAAGCTGACCGTAGCGCCGGAGCTCGAGCTGGTCTACGAATCGGGGGTATTCGGGGCACGGCCCGCCCGGCTGCCGCTCTCGATCGGCGACCCGACCATCGTCACCCGGGCGACCCTGGTGACCAGCATGTTCGAGCTCTTCGGCTTTTACCTTCAGGGCGGGCTGATCGACGTCGGGTTCCTTGGCGCCGCCCAGATCGACCGATTCGGCAACATCAACACGACGGTCATCGGCGACTACACCAGGCCGGAGACCCGGCTGCCCGGCTCGGGCGGCGCCTGCGAGATCGCCATCAACGCCCGCCAGGTCTTCGTGATCATGCGGCAGTCCAGGCGCTCGTTCGTGGAGAAGATCGACTTCCGCACGTCGCCCGGGAACCTGGGCGGTGCCGCCGACGCCGACCGCATCCGCCGGGAGCAGGGCTGGCTGGGCAAGGGACCGTCGGTGGTGGTTACGGACCTGGGCATCTATCACTTCGACGAGGACGGGGAGATGCGGCTCGACTCGCTGCACCCTGACGCAACGCTCGAGGCCGTGACGGGATCGGTGGGGTGGCACGTCCGCCGGTCTCCGACGTTGAGCGAGACGCCGCCACCGAGTGCCGAAGAGTTGCGCCTCATCCGCGAGGTGCTCGACCCGGGCGGCGCATACGCGAAGTAGGTGGGGCCGCTAGGCGCAGGGCGGGGCACGGCGCGGAGGTGCTGGCGCCGGGCGCCGGGGGCGGTCGCCGGGGGCGCGGCATGCGTCGGAGCGCGGGCGTCGGGGCTGGGGAGGTCGCCGGGGGCGCGGCACGCGGCGGAGCGCGGGCGCTGGGCTGGGGGCTGGGGCGGTCGCCGGGGGCGCGGCACGCGGCGGAGCGCGGGCGCTGGGGCTGCGGCGGTCGCCGGGGGCGCGGCACGCGTCGGAGCGCGGGCGTGGGGGCCGCGGCGGTCGCCGGGGGCGCGGCAGGCGGCGGAGCGCGGGGGTGAGGCGCTGGCGCTGGGCTGGGGGCTGGGGCGGGCAGGCACCCGGGTCTCGCTCATATGTGCGCCTGGCGGACGTTATCCAGGGCTCGAGCGACCAGGACGGTCTACGGAGCTCGGATTTCGCTCATATGTGCGCTGGGGGTGACATTAGATCGAGATTCGGGGACCGGATCGTGGCTGGAAGGCAGATTCGGGTCCCTTTGGAGGTCGATGGGCTCCAGCTCGTGGATAACGTCGCCAGGGTGGACGTATGGCTGAAATCCTGGGAGGGCGCCAGCGCTGGGCGCCCCTCTCCCCAGCACGCCGCACGCGCCGCCGCGGCGCAGATCCGCACTAGCCGGCCAGGCTGTCGATCTTGGCGGCCATGATCATGTCGTTGCGGGAGAGCCCGCCGATCGCGTGCGTGGTGAGCTTCACGTGGAGACGGCCCCAGCCCACCTCGAGGTCGGGGTGATGGCCCTGCGCCTCGGCGAGCAGGGCCACTCGCGTTGCCAGACCGAACGCGGCATTGAACGACTTGAAGGCGAACGTTCGCTCGATCGATGTATCGGACAGGACCCAGTCCGGGTGCAGGGCTGCGGCCAGGTCGCGCGCGACCTTGGGCTCAAGCATCGGCGTTCCGGGATGGCAGTCCACGCATCGCTCGTTCGAAAGGCCTACGACCTGGATTTCCGGGACGTCCATGGGACACCTCGATGGATGGAGGGGCGGCGCGGCGCCTCCGCGGCGCCTGGTCGCGACGCCTGATGCTGCCGCGCCTATTGAAGGGGCGGAAGGTAGTCGGCCTGGAGCTCGAGCATCGTATCGAGCAGTCGCTCGGCGCCGGCGATGCTGTCGACCACCGGATCCAGCAACAGCGCCTGGAGCGCGAGCTTGCGGCTGCATGTGCGGTACGCCTCGGTCACGAGCTCCGCGATCGAGAGCTGGGTTCGCAGGAGCGCAGCGAACGGTTCCGGCAGCGCCCCCACGTGCACGGGATGCACGCCGGCGGAATCAACGGTCGCCGGGATCTCGACCGCACCGGACCGCGGCAGGTTGTCGATGTACCCGTCCGTGTTCAGAACGTCCACGGCTTCGCGCCACGATCCACGATCGAGCTCGACGTCCTCGATGATCGGCACGGCGAGGTCCTCGGTGCCCAGCATCAGCTCGGGAGCCATCGGCGCACCGTCGATGACGGCCTCCGTCACCGCGTCGATCGGCTTGACCGCCGTCGGCATCGGATCGCCGGGCCGGCGCCGCTCCTGCCCGTAGTACCAGCGCCCGTCGTGGTATTCGCTGCCCCACGCGGTGTACTCGCCGCAGTGATCGTCCGACGGGTACGTCACGACGTCGAAGAGCTGGGCGAACCGGCGGAACAGCGGCGGCGCGGCCTCGTCCGCCCGAGCCTTTGCCAGGACCTCCGGCAACCGTTCCTCGCCGGTTTCGCGCTCGATCACGCTCATCAGGCAGAACAGGTGGTTGATGCCGGCGCTGGTGATCTTGACCTCGGGTGCTGTGAGGCCGATGTAGCGTGCGGCCACCACCTGCGTGCTGAAGACTCCGTGGCACAGTCCCGCCGCGCGCACCTTCGTCAGGTGCCCGATCGCGTGGAGCACCCGCATCTCGGGGTTCGTGTAGTTGAGGACCAGCGCATCCGGGCTGAGCTCCTCGATCGTCCGGCACAGCGGCACCACGGTGTGGATGCTCCGCAGGGAATGGAACAGGGCGCCGGGACCGCCGTTCTCGCCCAGGATCTGCCGAAAGCCATGGGCCATCGGCACGCGGTAGTCCTGCTCCCAGAGCGGGTAGCGCTCCCGTGCGATCGAGAGGACGACGTAGTCGGCACCTGGCAGCGCAGCGCGGACATCGGTCGTGCAGGAGACGGCCTGGCCCGCTCCCGTGTGCTCGGCCATGCGCCGTGCGAGCGTGGTCATGCGCTCGAGGCGTTCTTCATCGAGGTCGACGAGCACGAGCTCCAGCGGCCGGTCACGGAGCGCGGTCGAGTTGGCGAGGTCCGCGAAAAAACCCCGGCCAAACTGCCGGCTTCCCGCACCGACGACGACGATCCTCATGGCTCCCGCTCTTGCGGATCCGCCCGCGCGCCGAGGCTCACGAGACGGCGCGCGCCTTCGACTCGATCATCGGCTTGACCTCGCCGATGAAGCGCTCCAGGGTCTCGCGGTCGTGGGGCTGGGGAGCGTCGAAGAAAATGTGTCGGAAGCCGAGCTCCACGAACGAGATCAGCGACTCGGCCAACTCGTCTGCGCGGGTCAGGCGGATGGCATCGTCGTGGTTCCCGTTGCGGCGGCGGAATTCGTCGGCGACGCGGCGCGCCTCCGCCGGGTCGTCACGGATGACGAGCTGGCCGAGCCCGAGGGTGCGCTCGATCTCCGACTGGTCGCGCCCCACCTCGTCGCACCAGC
>JBBRYO010000086.1:0-12312 GCA_038237595.1 Candidatus Limnocylindrales bacterium
GGCTGGCCGGGAGGTGGACCCTGGCCCGGAGGCTCCCCGGTTGTGTACGGCCGAGTGGCCTCGTCAGACCAGGACGGCTGCGAGGGCTCGCGGGGATCGGTCATCCCGTCGATTGTGGCAGCGATCCGCGTTGAACCCGATGGGCCGATCGTTCGGTCAAAAGCTGCCTGTAGGCCCTTTCTGAAAGCTCGGACGCCATTCCTGAAAGGGTCGAGGCAAAGGTGTGGGTTTCTTCACCGACTCACCGCTGGTGCCTTCATGCGAGGCCGGTAGCTTTCTCCTTGCGGAACCGCGAAGCATCGCTTCCAGTTCCCTCTCCCTCCCTCGGAACGAGGGGCGCCGATTGGGCAGGCGCCCCTCGTTCCTTTTTCCCCCGCCGTCGTGTGGCACCATCCCCACATGGAGATCACCTGGTTCGGGGACACGTGCATCCGCCTCAAGGGCCGCGAGGGCGTCGTGGTCGCGGATGCCTATCGCGCGGTCGTCGGACCGACTGGCCGAGGCCTGACCGGCGACATCTGCACCTACAGCCATGCCGACTCGTCTGAGCCGCCTCGCGCGAAAGGCAGGGCCACCGCCGCAAGCCACAACGGCACCGGCATCCTCCGCCCCTCGAGCCTGGAACCGGCCTTCTACCTGGACGCTCCCGGTGAGTACGAGGTCCACGATGTCCTCATCACCGGCGTCCGGACGTTCCGCGACGAGAGCAAGGGCGCCGAGCGCGGCCTGAACACCACGTTCGTGGTGGAGCTGGACGGCCTCCACGCGGTCCACCTCGGCGACGTCGGCCACCTGCTGACCGAGGAGGCGCTCGCGGAGCTCGGCTCGGTGGACGTGGTGTGCGTCTCGATCGGGTCGAGCCTCAGCGCGACCAAGGCCGCCGAGCTTGTCGCGCAGCTCGACGCGAGGCTGGTGGTGCCGATGCCCGTTGGCCAGGACGAGGCCCACGCCTCGGCCGAGCTCGATCGCTTCCTGCACGAGATGGGCGTCCAGCAGGCACAGCCGGTCTCGAAGCTTTCAGTGTCGATCTCGACCGTGCCCCAGGAGACGACGGTGGTCGTGCTCGAAGCGCGGGGACGCGTCTAGGAGCCGACCTGCTCGCGGTCCAGCACCACACGCCCACGTTTGACCACGACCCGCGCAAGGTCGGCGCCGACCCAGTAGGGCAGAAGGTCGACCGAGGGGACATCCCAGACGACCAGGTCGGCGACCTTCCCTGGCTCGATCGATCCGTGCGTATCCTCGAGGCCGAGGCTGAGGGCCGCGTTCGCCGTCGCAGCCACGAGCGCCTCCTGCGGCGTCAGCCTCAACTTCAGGGAGGCAATCGAGAGCACCAGCTGGAGGTTCGGAGTCGGCGACGTGCCGGGGTTGAAGTCCGTGCCCAGAGCAATGGGAACGCCCCGATCGATGAGGCGCCGAGCGGGCGCGTAGTGCTCGCTCATGAGGTACAGCGTCGTGGCAGGGAGCAGCGTGGCCACCACGGGGTGGCCCTCATCCGCGGCGCGGCCGAGCGCTTCGACCCCGGCATCGGAAACGGCCGCGAGATGGTCGGCCGAGGCAGCCCGCAGCTCCGCGGCGAGCGCGGCGCCTCCCGAATCGCGGATCTCGTCGGCGTGGAGGCGCGGCCGGAGTCCCAACCTTGCGCCGGCCTCCAGGACCCGGCGTGACTGCACCGCGTCGAACACGCTGAGCTCGCAGAACACATCACAGAAGCGCGCGATCCCCTGCTCGGCCACGCGCGGCAGCTGCTCCTCTACGACGATCTTCAGGTATGCGTCGGCGGCGTCCCCGAGCTGCCGCATCTCCCTCGGCACGGCGTGCGCGCCGAAATAGGTCGGCACCAACTCGATGGGTCCCTGGCGGCCCAGCTCCCCGGCCACGTCGAGCAGTCGCAACTCAGTCTCGAGGTCGAGGCCGTAGCCGGACTTGGCCTCGATCGTGGTCACCCCATGGCGCAGCATCTCGTCCAGCCAGCGGCGGCCGTGGGTCCGCAGCTGCTCCTGGGTCGCCTCGCGCGTCCGCTCGACCGTCGAGAGGATCCCCCCACCCGCGCCGAGGATCTCGAGATAGGTCGCGCCGCTCTGACGGAGTAGCAGCTCACGTTCGCGCGTGCCGCCGAAAAGCAGGTGCGTGTGGGCGTCCATCAGCCCGGGCGTGACGAGCCCGCCGCGCGCGTCGATCGCCCCCAGGTTCGCGGCATCCACACCGGCTCCCTCAAGGCTACGCCTGACCTCCGGCCCGGGCCCGACAGCGTGGATCGACCCGTCGATCACGGCCACGGCCAAGCCGCCGGCGGCGTCGCGCAGCATCCCGGCGTCCGCCTGAGCCGCCCCGCGACGCGGTCCGCCGGCAACCGTCGCGACCTCCGAGGCGCCCTCGATCAGGAGTCCGGCCGGCATGCCTCAGTGACCCGCCGTCGTATCAGCGACGGCGGCCAATCGCAGCTCGAGCGCCATGCTCGGGGAGAAGTCACGCACGCGGAGCCAGGCCGCGGCCTTCGTGATGCGTTCATCCACCGGCTCATCGGACGGCAGCTCAAAGTGATCCGCCACCTCGGTGAACGCCGAGAGCGGCGCCAGCCCAATCAGCTCCGACTCGCGAATCGCCACGCCGGATTGTGCGGCGAGTCGCTCGACCTCCTCCGAGACGCGCCAGATCGGCGTGACAGTGTGGTCGAGCAGGTTCATCGAGACCTGCGCGCATTCGAGGTCCTCCAGGTACAGCCCGAGTGCCTGGACCCGTGGCAGGCCGCCGTTGCGCTCCCGGATCGTCGAAGCGATCCGCTTCGCCACTGCCACGTCCGCGGACTCGAGATTGATGTTCCACGCGATCAGGAACGGCCGTGCCCCGACGACCATCGCGCCGCCACTGGGATGGAGGCGCGCCGGCCCGAAGTCAGGCTCGTACGCAGCGGACGCGATCAGCGCCGCGAGGCCCTCGAACTGCGGCCTCCGGATGTCGCTCAGCACCCGCCGCTCCGGTCGGGTCGCCGCCTCCGCGTAGAGGTAAACCGGGATATCGAAGCGCTCGGCGGCACGCCTGCCGAAATCCCGCGCCAGCTCCACGCAGTCGGCGATGGTCGTTCCCTCGAGCGGTACGAACGGGACGACGTCCACCGCGCCGAGCCGGGGATGCTGGCCCTGATGAAACCGCAGGTCGATCTGTTCCAGCGCGATGGCCGCCGCCGCTTCCATCGCCGTGCACACGGGCTTGGCCTCGCCCGCAAAGGTGAGCACGCTGCGGTTGTGATCGCGGTCGGAGGTCCGATCGAGGAGGTGCGCGCCGGGCGTGCCCGAAACGGCCGAGGCGAGCGCGTCGACGACGTCCATGCGGCGGCCCTCGCTGAAGTTCGGAACGCACTCCACGAGCCGCGGCATGCCCGCGAGTGTATGCCGCCGAGGGGTGTCGCACGGCTACCATGGGCGCGTGAACCGCGCCGCCCACGGCCCCGCACACGAGGTCTCCGAAGCCGCCCAGACCTACCTGCTGACGCTGCGCGCGATGGACGGCGCTGGGACGCCGGCCATGACGGCCGCGTTGGCTCGCCGGATGAAGGTCTCGACCCAGGCCGCCTCCGAGATGGTGGCGAAGCTGGCCCACGACGGCCTCGTCGATGTCGCGGCTGACCGGTCCCTGCGCCTGACCCCGATGGGCAGCGAGGCCGCCGACACGATCTTCCGGCGGCACGCCCTGATGGAGTGGCTCCTCATCGGGGTGATCGGCCTGGGGTGGGCCGAATCGGACGAGGAGGCGATGCGGCTCCAGGGCGCCATCTCGCCGCGCGTCGAGGCGGCCATCGCGGACCTCGTCGGCCATCCGGCGACGTGCCCGCACGGCAACCCCATCGACGCGGCGTCGGCGCGGGCACGGCCGAGTGGCATGACGCTCGCCGAAGCCGAGCCCGGAACGGAGATCACCGTTCTGCGCATCACCGAGGAAGCGGAGGAGGACGCCGACCTGCTCGTCTACCTGGAGCAGGAGGGCCTCGTGCCCGGCGTACAGGCTCGCGTGGTGGACGTCAGCGCCGCTCGCGACTCGATCACGCTTGAGGGACCGCGCGGTCGTTCGACGATGGGGCTGCGTCCCGCCGCGCTCATCCGGGTCCTCCCGGGCCGGGCGGACCCCGCGCTCTTCCATCGCATTCCGAAACTCGCCTTCGAGTCGACGCGGTCAGAGGGCGCGGCGCACGTTGGTGGGGGCTTGGAGGACATGTCGTAGCTGATCTTGCACTTTATGCAGATTAGTATTGACAAAGTGAAATGTGAGTTGCTACAGTGGCCTCTGCACGGACGAAATAGCGGTCCGTGCAGGAAGGAACACCACGATGCAGCAGGACACCCGCCTCAATTCCGGGGACCTCAAGAACCCCACGCGCACCCGCCAGACCGGCGGGGAACGGCCTACCCGCTGGGCCGATGGGTCCAGCCGCCCGCAGCCCCGCCAGGGCTTCCGGCTCGCGGCCTGACAAGCCGATGCCTCATGACGTGATCTCCACGTGCCCCGTCTGCGAGCACGAGCTCAGCGTGACGCGGTTGCACTGCGGAGAGTGCGGAACCACGCTGGAGGGCCAGTTCGCCGTCGGGCGCTTCGGGCGCCTGAACCGCGACCAGCTGGCCCTCCTGGAGAGCTTCCTCCGGTCGCGCGGCAACCTGCGGGACATGGAGCGTGAGCTCGGGATCTCGTACCCGACCGTGCGCGGCCGAGTGGAGGCACTGGTGCGGGCGCTCGGCCTTGGCGGCTCGGCCGCCGATGGAGACGCGCCGGAGGTTGATGCCGTCGGAGCCGCCACGGCTCGCGCCGGGAGCATCGCCGCCGAACGTCGCCGGGTCCTGGAGCGCCTTTCGCGACACGAGATCCCAGCCGAGGACGCGGCCGCGCTGCTGCGAGCCCTCGGTGAGCCGCCACGCGCCAGATCGACTGCGGATGAGGGAGCCTGATCCCATGACCACAACCGAGCGCCACGCCGTGCTGACCCACACGATCGGCCCGGATGGAACGCTGAGCATTCGCACGATCCGCGGCTCGGTCCGCGTCCGCGGCACCGACGGCGATGAGGCACGGGTCGAGGCACGCTACGCCGATCGCAGCGGCGACTCCGCCAATCCCGAGGAGGACGGCGTCCTCAAGGTCGAGCGCCACGCCGGGGAGCTGCGCGTGGAAGTCGATGAGACGTCCCGCGGGATCCTCCCCGCGCTCGGCGTACTGGTGCGCGGCGGCCGTCCCGCGGTCGACTTCGACGTGACGATGCCCCGGACCGCCACCCTGCGCCTCGCCGGCGTCAGCGCCGACCTGGACCTCCGGGACCTCTCGGGAGCCATGGAGGTTCGCACCGTCTCCGGCGACGTGTCGATGGACGATGTCGCCGGGCGCATCAGGCTCCAGTCCGTCTCCGGCGACGTGCTGATCCGCGGGGCCGTCATATCGCTCGACGCGACGACCACCTCCGGGGACCTCAGCGCCGTCGCGGAACGCATCCAATCCGTGCGTGCGCGGTCGGTCAGCGGCGACCTGCGCCTCAGCGGCCCGCTGGACCCAGCCGGCGAGCACGCCATCGAGTCGATCAGCGGGGACCTGGAGCTTGCCTCGCCGGGCGGCATCACCGCCCGCATGACCGCCATCTCTGGGTCGATCCACAGCGAGCTGCCCCACCGGCGCGAATCGAACGGCGGACGCCGCGCCATCGTCGTCGGGGACGGATCCGCGACCGTCACTTTTCGGACCATGTCCGGCGACCTGAACATCGCGCAGGCACCCGGCGCCGGTACGCCCGAGCCACTCATCTCGGAGGCCTCACCCACGCGACCACCCGACCCGCCGCGTCCGACGGCACCCACGGCGCCTGCCCCGCCTGCGCCGCCCATGCCCCCGGCGCCTCCGGCATTTCCCGGCACGCCCTCCCCGCAGGAAGCCATGCTAGGAGCGGCGGCGGCGGAAATGAACGAGCTGGTGATCCTCCAGGCACTCGAGCGTGGCGAGATCAGCGTTGACGAGGCAGCCCGCCGGTTGGAAGGAGCGCGCGGCAATGCCTGAGGAGCTTGATGCGATCCTGCGCCGCGTCGCATCCGGCGAGCTGACCCCTGATGAGGCCGAACCGCTCGTGGAGGCAGCCACCGGCAGGACCGGCAGGCACGCTCAGGACGCTGCCGCCGCGCCGGCGACGACGGACCCTGTGCAACCCGAGGGTCAGGCACGTCGAACCGTTCGTCTCGAGGTGCTCGAGAACGGACGCACGGTCACCACGCTCCGTATCCCGATGTCCTGGGCCAGCCTTGCCAACGTCGTTCCGGGTCTCTCGAGCGTCCACGCCGATCGGATTCGCGAAGCTATTCGCTCGGGCTCCGTGGGTCCGATCCTGGAGGTCCAGGACGAGGACGGCGACGGCGTGATCATCTCGACCGAGTAGACGGCGCAGCGCATTCCCGTTGCGCGAACCCTCTGCCCCCGCTGTTAGATTGAACGCTAACGTCCGTTAGCCAAGCGACACCAAGGAGCGGCACTTGGCGGCAACCGCACCGCAGCCCCCGCGGCCTCGCAGTCGCCTGGGACTCATGCGCCACCCGGAATTCCGCAAGCTCTGGTCGGCCGAAACGATCAGCCAGTTCGGCACGCAGGTCAGCGCGCTGGGCATTCCGCTCATTGCCGCGCTCTACCTGAACGTCACGCCGTTCGAGTTCGGCCTGATTGCGACCATCGAATTCCTGCCGTTCATCCTCCTCAGCCTGCCTGCGGGCGTGTGGGTGGATCGCCTGCGCCGGCGTCCCATCCTCATCGTCGGCGACCTGGGACGCGGCATCGCGCTCCTGTCGATCCCGATCGCCTACGAGCTGCACGCGCTGTCGATCTGGCAGCTGTACGCCGTCGGCTTCTTCAACGGGTGCCTGACGGTCTTCTTCGACGTCGCCTACCAGTCGTACCTGCCGTCCCTGGTCGATCGTGACGACATCCTCGAGGGGAACTCGAAGCTCGAGATCAGCCGATCCTCCGCCCAGATCCTGGGACCCGGCATCGCCGGCTTCCTGATCGGCATTGTCACGGCACCGGTCGCGATCATCCTCGACTCGCTGAGCTTCTTCGGGTCCGCGCTGTTCGTCTTCCGCATCCGCAAGAACGAGCCTGCGCCCACGCGCCATGACAGCGCCGGCGGCAGGGGTCCCGGCATGCGGGCGGAGATCGGCGCCGGCCTTCGCTACGTCCTGACCCACGCGTACCTGCGCTACATCGCGGCGTGCACCGGGATCTCGAACCTGTTCAGCAACATGGTCTTCGCCGTGCTGGTGCTGTACCTGGTGCGGGAGCTGGGAGTGACCGCGGCTGAGCTCGGGATCGCGTTCTCGGTCGGCTCGGTCGGCTTCCTCGTGGGAGCGCTGCTGGCGAACCGCATCGGCTCGAGGATCGGTGTCGGTCCCACGATCATCATCGCGGCCTTCATATTCGGGCCGTCGAGCATCCTTGTCGCAGCGGCACCGCGCGAGCTCGCGCTGCCCGCGGTAAGCCTGTCGCTGCTGCTCGGCAGCTTTGGCGGCGCCATCTACAACATCAACCAGTTGAGCTTTCGCCAGGCTATCAGTCCGCCGCGGATGCAGGGCCGGATGAACGCGACGATGCGCTTCATCGTGTGGGGCACGATCCCTGTCGGCAGCCTCCTCGGCGGGTACCTTGGCGGTGCGATCGGGCTGCGCGAGACCATCTGGATCGGTGCCATCGGCGGCGTGTTCTCGGTCATCCCGCTGCTCTTCTCGCCGCTCCCATCGCTCAGGGACATGCCGAAGCCGATCGAGGACGAATCGGACGGCACCCCCAGCGAGACCCCGGGTGAGCGCGCCATCGCGACCATCGGCGAGGCCATCGACGAGATGGCGCACCCCCTCCCCGGAGTGCCATCACCCGATGACGCCTAGATCATCTGGTCTTTACCCCACCCGCATCGGGATGCGGATCCCGCGCTCCTCGGCAACCTCGATTGCGCGTTCGTAGCCGGCGTCGGCGTGGCGCACCACGCCCATGCCGGGATCGGTGGTGAGCACCCGTTCCAGCTTCTTGGCGGCCAGATCCGTGCCGTCCGCCACGACGACCATGCCCGCATGCTGGCTGTACCCGATCCCTGTGCCGCCGCCGTGGTGGATGCTCACCCACGTGGCGCCGGCGGCCGTGTTGACCATGGCGTTGAGGAGCGGCCAGTCGGCGATCGCATCCGATCCGTCGCGCATCGCCTCTGTCTCGCGGTTGGGTGACGCCACCGAGCCTGCGTCCAGGTGGTCGCGACCGATGACGATCGGCGCGGCCACGGCGCCCGTCCGTACCAGCTCGTTGAAGGCAAGCCCCGCCTTCGCCCGCTCGCCGTAGCCCAGCCAGCAGATGCGCGCCGGCAGGCCCTGGAACGGTACCTTGGCCTGCGCCATCCGGATCCAGCGCGCCAGCGGCGCGTTCTCCGGGAAGAGCTCGAGGATCGTCTCGTCCGTACGACGGATGTCCTCCGGGTCACCCGACAAGGCCGCCCAGCGGAACGGACCCTTGCCCTCGCAGAAGAGCGGCCGGATGAAGGCGGGCACGAACCCCGGGAAGTCGAACGCGTTCGGCACGCCGGCATCCTTGGCCTGCGCCCGGATGTTGTTGCCATAGTCGAAGGTGACGGAACCAGCGGACTGGAAGGCGAGCATCGCGCGGACCTGGTCGGCCATGGAGGCCATCGCACGGCTCACGCACCCGCTCGGGTCGCCGGTTCGCAGGTCGCCGGCCTGCGCGAGCGTCATTCCCGCCGGCACGTATCCGTTGAGGGCGTCGTGGGCGCTCGTCTGGTCGGTCACGACGTCGAACCGCTCGCCCCGGCGCACGAGCTCGGGCTCGACCTCGGCCGCGTTGCCCACCAGCGCGATCGAGAGCGGCTCGCCCGCCGACGCCGAAGCCCGCGCCCAGGCCAGCGCCTCGTCGACCGACTCGGTCAGGCGGTCGACATAGCCGATGTCCAGGCGGCGGTGGGCGCGCTCCGGATCGACTTCGATGCAGAGGGCCACGCCCTCGTTCATCGTCACGGCCAGGGGCTGCGCCCCGCCCATGCCGCCGAGGCCTGCGGTGAGCACCACGCGTCCCGTGAGCGTGCCGCCGAAGTGCTGGCGCGCGAGCTCCGCGAAGGTCTCGTACGTACCCTGGAGGATGCCCTGCGTGCCAATGTAGATCCACGAGCCGGCCGTCATCTGGCCATACATCGTCAGGCCGGCGCGCTCCAGCTCGCGGAAGACGTCCCAGTTCGCCCACTTGCCAACGAGGTTGCTGTTCGCGATCAGCACGCGCGGCGACCACTCGTGGGTGCGGAACACGGCCACCGGCTTGCCCGACTGGACGAGCAGCGTCTCGTCGTCGCCGAGGCGCCGCAGCTCGCGCACGATCGCGTCGTAGGCCTCCCAGCTGCGCGCAGCGCGACCGGTCCCTCCGTACACGACCAGGTCCTCGGGGCGCTCAGCCACCTCCGGGTCGAGGTTGTTCATGAGCATGCGCAGCGCTGCTTCCTGCTGCCAACCCCGGCAGGACAGCTCGGTTCCCCGCGGAGCGCGCACAACTCGCTTCAGTGCAGTGGCCATGGTCAGGCGATGCTACGCCGCCGCCGCATCAAGGGCATCGCCAAGGTTGGACATCAGTCGGCGCACCGTTACGCCACCAGGTGTCAGGTTTCTCGGCATACCGTAGGTCGATCACCAACCCGCCGATCGAGGAGGCGACATGGCCACCGGCATTCAACTCGTATTTGACACCGCCGATCCCGGAGCACAGGCCGCGTTCTGGGCGGAGGCGCTGCACTACAAGCTCCAGGACCCGCCGGAGGGATTCGACTCGTGGGAGGCCTTTCTGACCGCCCAGGGCATGCCGGAAGCGGAGTGGGACACCGCAAGCGCCATCACCGACCCCGACGGCAAGGGGCCCCGGATCTTCTTCCAGAAGGTGCCGGAGGGCAAAACCGCCAGGAACCGGATGCACATGGATCTCAACGTCGGCGGCGGACGGAGCGTGCCCGTTGCGGAACGCAAGGCACGGGTCAATGCGGAGGCCACGCGGCTCAAGGCTCTCGGTGCGAGCGACGAGCGGGGTTCGATCGACAAGGACGGCGAGTACTGGGTCCGCATGAACGACCCCGAGGGCAACGAGTTCTGCCTGCAATAGCCCCCGAGAACTTCGCCTAGTCGAGCTCGCGGCGCATGACGGGGAAGCGCTCGTCGTCGACGGCGGTCACGAAGCCGCAGGCGTGCCAGAAGACCGCGCGGCCGGCGCTCGTCTCGTCCTCGGGCAGCGTCAGGTCCGGGTAGGCCTCGACCGCGGCAAAGCCGCGCTCCGCGAGGTCGCGGCAGACCTCGGTGACGAGGCGCTTTGCGTGGCCGCGGCGCCGCGCCTCGGCGGTCGTGGACATGCAGCTGATGACCGCGGGCAGCGGCGAGTCAGGCAGTTGCGGATACAGCTCCCGCAGGCGGATCGCCCGCGGATACGCGGATAGCGGCCCGAACTGCGCGTAAGCCACCGACGCCTCGCCGAGCAGCGCCACCTTCGCGTAGCTCCCGAAGACGCCGCGGCCGCGGTCGAGAAGCGCCAGCTTGCGAGGCACCCCCTCCCGCAGTGGGCGCTCCCGCTTCTGTGTCGGAACGAAGGGGTTCCACTCGGGTGGCGCAAAGAGGTCCTCCCCCGCGAGAGGATCGAGGCTGGGGGTCAGCTCGCTCCTCGTGAAGGGGTTCTCGGCCTCGCGCCGCGAAGGTGGTGCGAACGGGTTGTCCTCGAGTCCGGGCCGGCGTGGCGCGGGCTCATGGGACCCGGCGGCGAGCCACGACGGGCGCGCCAGCTTCGAGCCGCGGTCGGCGTCTTCCCAGTAGTCGCACGTACGGTGGTCGAAGCGCGGATCCGCGCACGGCGGAATGCGCTCGAAGGTCGGCAGGTCCGTGACGTCGACGATCCGCAGCTCGGCCATGCCGGCCGAGTGTACGGCGGCTCAGACCCCGAAGCGCAGGCTGTTGACCATCTCGTCGAACGTCGGCTGCTGAGCCGAGAAAAAGTCTGCGCCGGCGGTGAACGTGACGAGGTACGTCTGATCCCCCTTCACGATCACGAAGGTCCGGAGGCCGATGAGCCCCCCGCCACCCGCCGGCTGCACCTGGTAGTCCATCCGGATCGCGTCTCCTGACGGAAGGTTCACGTTCGCCTTGACCGGGCTCCCGGTCACCCCGGGAATCCGGTTCACGAGCGCCTCCATGACTGTTCCGACAAGGCCCAGCGGCAGCCCGGCACTCGGCTGGATCAGGATCGTGACGTTCGGCGGCACGTGAGCCGTCGAGTCGCGCAGGTCGCCGCCGACCATGCTGGCCCGGGCGTGGGTCAGGTCGAGGATGTTGCGCACCAGGTTCGCCAGGTCGGGATTGGAGGCACCCAGGAGGCCCAGCAGCAGCCCGATGTCGTCCGGCCCCACGGCGGTCGCGGTCCAGCCGGCAGGCATCGTCATCGTGTAGCCGTCGTTGCTGGTGAAGACGAAGGCGGTCGGGGCGACGGTGGGGCTCGGCGATGGGCTGGGCGACGGAGTCGGGCTGGGGCTCGGCGTCGGCGATGGGGACGGGCTCGGCGACGGGGACGGGCTCGGCGATGGGAACGGGCTCGGCGATGGGAACGGGCTCGGCGATGCCGTCGGTGCCGGCGTCGAGGTCGGGAGCGGCGTTGGACTGGGCGTGGTGTCGAGCAATCCAGAACCAATCAACACGGCTCCGGCCACCACGAGGGCGAGGATGACGACGAGGATGGCACGACGCATAGGCGCGCAAGTCTGCCCGACAACGCCCGTCGACGCGCGACGGACCTAGGTGTGTCCTCGAACCAGGTCAATCAACCTTCCCAGCACCCGCTCTCCGTCCGCTCGGATACCGTTGTGCTCGTACTCGTCCGTCTCCCAGGTTCGCAGCCCACGGATGGAGGCGGCCGTTTCCTCGGCGAAGTCGCGCTCCACGTACAGATCGTTGACGTAGATCGTGGCCGCGACCGGGACATCGTTGCTGCGCAGCTGCTGGGCGTCGTAGAGCGCCGGCCAGGCATGCTCGGCGAGAAGCTCGGCAGCCTCACGCTGAGGCCGAAGGCCGGCGTAGTCGTCCCACATCCAGGGGAAGACGTGCTCGGCGGTGAAGTACCTCTGCTCCGCAATCTCGTCCGGAAGAAGCCGGTGCGCCGACCAGCGCGTCGCCACGCCATCTGCATACGACGACTCGTGGAGCGTCGCGTAGATCGGGTTGCGGCTGAACCGCACGCCCGCTTCGGCATCGTGCAGGAACGCGAGCGACGCGAAGGGCAGCTCGA
>JBBRYO010000087.1:0-12262 GCA_038237595.1 Candidatus Limnocylindrales bacterium
AGAAGATCGCATCAATCAGGTGCTCCTCTGTTGGGTTGATGGGCTGGTTCGCAACGCCATCTTCCCAGTTCAGATGGGCACCTGATTCGTCGTTTCAGCGCTCCTGCAGCCGCGGCTCATCGGTGGATCCGGGCTTAAGGCTAGGTGGATCGGCCGAAGCTCGGGTGCCCTCGGCCCATCGCAACTCGCTGAGATCGGGGCCTTCGGGCTCGGGTTCTCTATTGTCGGAGCAGGCCATCTCCGCAGTTCGTTGACCGAGCGCGCTTCAGTGAACAGGCTCAGCGATCAGACCGACCAGCAGACGGTCGACTGCCGCCGGGTCGAGCCGGCCGGCACCCGGGACAAGAGCGCTCGCCGCAGCGGCGGCCGTTCCCCGGAGGACGGCGCGTCGAAGATCATCGCCTCGAAGTACGGCAACCGCGAAGCCGGCCAACAGTGCGTCGCCGCTGCCTACCGGATATCGCCCGCGGATGGGTGGCCGAACCCAGATCAGGGACCCGTCCTCCGTTGATGCGACTGAGCCCGCATCTCCGGCGGTGACAATTGCCACGTCCGCACCGGCCGCCACGAGACCTCGCACGGCATCCTCGCCGGACAACGGCGTCCTGGGAGGGGCAGCTTCTCGCGTCGCAGGCGCGAAAGCATCGAGGGCCGCACGCGCTTCGTCCACGTTGACCTTCACAAGCCAGGGTCGCGCGCCCAGCGCGCGCACCAATGTCGGGCCATGGCCATCGACTGCGACCTTCTTGCCCGCCGACTTGGCAACCTGAACGATCTGCGCAAGACCGTCGTCCGGGGCACCTGGTGGCAGGCTCCCCGAGACGGTGACCAACCCGATGTCCTCGTCCGAGAGGCCATCGACCAGGGCTGTGATCAGGGCGTCCCACTCTGCGCGCAGAATCGGGTCACCGGACTCGTACAGCTCGGTCATCGACTCATCGGATCGGTCGAGGATCGAAGTGCAGGTCCGGGTCTCGCCGGTCCGCCAGGCTGCCATCAGGGTCACGCCCTCGGCCGCGAGGCCTTCCTGGATCCAACGCCCTGCGTGACCACCCAGGAGGCCGAGGGCTGTGACCGGCGCCCCGAGCGCGGCTGCGGACCGCGCGACGTTGAACCCTTTTCCGCCGGGCACGACGGTCACGGCCACGGGGCGATGGATCTGGCCGTGCCGGAGCTCCTCGACCTCCAGGAGCCGATCCACCGACGGATTCGGAGCAACGGCCAGTAGCCGATCCGGCTTCAGTTCGACCACCCGGACAGCATGCCCCGGATCTGTCGGTTGAGGGCGATCGCAACGACCGCCGGTGGCAGCAGGGCAAGCATCCCCGCGGCAACGATCAGGGGCTGGTTGCTGTTGTACTTCCCAACGAATTCGGTGATGAGAACGGTCACGGGTTTGGTCGCGTTGGTCGGAGCGAAGAGCAGCGGGACGAGGAACTGGCCCCAGACGGAGAGCATGACGATCGCGCTCACCGCGGCGATTCCGGAACGCATCTGCGGCAGCGCGATTCGCCAGAACACGCCGAAGTGGCCGCACCCGTCGATGAGTGCCGCCTCTTCGGGCTCCTGAGGCAGCTCGCGACAGTAGTTGTAGATCAGCCACACGGCGAGCGGGGCCTGGGCGCTGACGTAGACCAGCACCAGTCCGAGTTGCGTATCGATGAGATGCGCGCCCGCCATCAGCTGGAAGAGCGGTGCCAGCAGTGCGAAGACCGGCACTTCGAGCGTGACGATGAGGGCCACAAAGGCCACGCGACGACCGAGGAAGCGCAGTCGGCTGAAGGCGTAGCCGGCAAGCACCGACACCACCACGCAGGCGACGACGGCCTCCACGGTCACGACAGCCGTGTTCACCATGGCAGTGCCGAACGCCCGCACCTCGCTCGGCGTGCGGATTCCACCCTGGATGACCTCACCGCCGAGCAGGGTCTGGTAGTTCGCCAGTGTCGCCGCGTCGGGCAGCCAGTGGGCGGGGACTGCCTGGACGTCAGCCTCGGTCGAGAGACTCGTGATCAGCCCGATGGCCACGGGCGCAAGCGACCACGCGATGATCGCAACCACCCCGACGGCTCGCAGGACCTGCACCAGGCGCGATGTGTGCATCGGACTCAGGTCGTCTGCCGGCGCAGACCGCGCAGATAGAACACGGAGAACACGATGGTCACGAGGGCAAGAAGAAAGGCCATGGCTGTGCCACGGCCGAAGTCGAGCTGGCCGAAGGTAGTCAGGTAGATCTGCATCTGGATCGAACGGGTCCCGAGGGCCGTGCCGTTCAGGACGTAGATCTCGTCGAAGATGCCCAGGGCGGCGACGGTCCCCATGGTGAGCGCGACAGCCATCGCCGGTCGGATGAGCGGCAGGGTGACAAACCGGAACTGTGCGGCCGGGCCGGCACCGTCAACGGCTGCGGCGGCGTGCAGCTCCTCCGGCACCGACTGCAGGCCCGCCAGAATGATCAGCGTCGTCAGCGGGATGACGCCCCAGACGTGCACGATCGCGATCAGAACGATCGAAGCCACCGGGCTGCTGAACCAGACCTGGTAGTGATCGATCGCACCGATCTGGTAGAGGAGGCTGTTGAGCAGGCCGTTGTCCGGGTTGAGGATCCGCGTCCAGAGGAGGCCACTGACGATTCCGGGCAGCGCCCACGGCAGGATCAGGATTGCAAAGAGCAGGCTCCGACCACCGAACCCCCGGTTGAGGATCAGGGCCATCAGCGTTCCGAAGATCATCTCCAGGACGATGGCCACTCCGACGTAGCCGAGCGTGTGCGACAGCGCGGCAAGCGTGTCGGGACGTCCCACGACGTCGATGTAGTTCTTGAGGCCGACGAACGTCTGGGGCGTTCCCGACGCGTAGTGGACGGATCGGAGGCTGAGGCTGAAACCGAGAACGAGCGGGTAGAAGACGAGGGCGACGATGACCGCGACGACGGGCAAGGCAAGCAGCCAACCGAGCCGAGCCTCGGCAAGCCGGGCCGGGCCGGGCGGGCGCCATCCTCTCCGATGTGACGCGCGCCCTCCTGGAATCGCTGTCATCGTCCTGGCCGGGGTCGGGCCCGGCGCTCAGCCGCCGGTCAGGGATTTCGTTTGATCGACGAGCGTCTTGACCGCCTCGGCGACGGAAAGATCGCCGCGGGCAGCCGCGTTGAGCTGACTGGAAGCGTCCGTCGAGAATTCGTTGTACCAGGTCGGCGCACCGTTCGGAAAGAGCGGCTTGAGTGCCTCGAGCTGCTTCGAGAGGATGTCGCCACCGACGAGGGTCTTGGAGGAGATCAGGTCTGCGACCACGCTCGCTCGACACGGCAGCAGGCCGAGCGTCGACTGGAGCTTCTTGAGCGTGTCTGGCTGCATCCACCAGGAGATGAACGCTGCGGCCGCCGCCTTGTGCTGCGAGGTCGTCATGATCCCCAGGCCTTCGGGTGAGCCGATCGTGCCACCCGGCCCTGTGATCCCGGGCTCGAGCATCAATGCGGCCTTGCCAACGATGCTCGACGACTTCGGGTCGTTCGCCACTACGAGCTCGTCCGGGCCAGCAGTCAGGGTGACGGCCGCAGCGCCCGAGGTGAACGCACCGTCGGCATCTGTTTCCGGCGCGATCGCGCCGGGCGCGACGAGCCCCTCCTTGTAGGCGCTGACCATGAAGTCGAAGGCCTTGTAGGCGCCCGACGCCGGGTCGCTGAAGGTGGGTTGGCCGGCATCATCGAAGAGCGTGCCGCCCATTGCGGTCGTGAGCAGGTACCACGCGCTTGATGTGCCCTCGGACGCTGACAACGGAATCGTGAGGGGCGACTTGCTGATCCCCTTGCTCTTGAGCTGCCGCAGGTCGGTCAAGACCTCGTCGAAGGTGGTGGGCGCTGCGGCGATACCGGCCTTGGTGAACTGCTGGCTGTTATACGCGCCGATCCGGAAGTCGTTGCTGTAGCAGGCGGCGTAGGGTCGACCGCCTGCGCTGAACGAAGGCTCATTGGGAATGTCGGCGAGAATCGCAGGGTCAAGCAGACCATCGAGTGGCTCGTACCATCCAGCAGTCGCGAACTGCCCGGTCCACGTCCAGTCGAACTCGGTGACGTCGGCCAGCTGCGTAGTAGCCGCACCGGCTACTGCGACCTTGTCATGGATTGCGCCGAATCCGGCCACGTTGAGCATGACCTTGACTCCGCTCGCCGCTGTGAATTCTGCGAGTACCTCTGGCGGAACGTTCGCCCAGTCGGGCAGCATCACGGTGATTTCCTGGCCCGCGATGCTCTCGCTGGGGGTCGCCTCGGCCGACGGCGTAACTGTCTCTGCGGCGCTTGCGGAGGGTCCGGGCTCGGATGGAGCGGGTTCGGATGCCGGCGGCGCGGGGGTTGCGGCTACCGACGCAGCGACAGTCGACGGAGCAGGCGTCGCCGAAATCGCCGGCCTCGCTGTGCCTGTTGGAAGGGTGGACGGCGTACTCGAGCCGGCACAACCGGCCAAAAGCAGGCCCATGAACAGTGCCGAAGCCCGGGTGGCCCGGCGAGGGATTTCGGACATCACGTTGCTCCTCCATCTGTCTGGACGGCTGACGGACCTGAACGGTCCTCTTTGCCGCCGGGGGTCAGCGAAACGATCACTTCAGGTTCGCTGGGCCCAATGACGTAGACCTGGCCGGTTGCCGTCGCGATGGTCTGCTCCGTCGCACCCCCACCCACCACGGCGAAGGTTGCGGATGCTCCATCGATCGCGACCTCGAACCTGTGCCCGCCGTCGGGCGCAAACGTAAGGAGAACCGAGCCATCGCCGGCATCGGATCGCTCCACCAACTCAGCAGTGGCATGGCGGAGGCGAAGGCCTGGCATCAGCTCGATGCCGATCGGGAGGAGCCGGGCGCCGCGGCCATCGATCTGAAACGCCGGCAGGCAGGTCGGCAGCGACGCCTCTTGCGACGATCCCGGGACGGTGAAATGGATGCGTGTGGCGAGGTGTCGTTCGACCGGATTGACGACGCACAGGACGCCGCCGGCAGGCCCGGCCAGTTCGAGCGCGATCGCTCCCAGTGTCTCCGCGCTCGCCGCCAGCCTGCCGCACGCTTCCTCGACGATGCCGCGGACCAGACTGAACTGGTCGCGGCCACCGACTGGGTGATACTCCAGGCGGAAGCTGAGCACGGTCGCCGAGCCGGTCCCGAGTGGCCGCCAGAACCCAACGACCGCGCCATCCTCGGACCAAGCGGTCGCCGTTGCGCCATCCGGGAGTTCCATGGGGGTAGCCTGCCCACGGACGGCGAGCGAGCCGCCATCCGTAGTCCTGACCTGGGTCCACCCGACCGGCTCCGCTTCCACGAGCGGAAAGTCTGGCTGGTCCGCGGACCCGAAGATGGCACGCGCCAGTACGTCGCACGGATCCACCTGCTGATCGACCATCGGGATCCCGGGCATGATCACGAGATGGCCGCCGTCAGACGTCCAGCGAACGAGTCGCTCCTGCACGGCGGCGTCCATGAACGCGAGCCCGGGCACCCACAGTTGCCTGGCCCGGCCCCACGCCGCTTCGTCGCTGCGCTCCAGGTCAAGTGCACCCCAGCTGACGTTGGCCAGCGTGAGAAGCGCGGACAGGCTCTGGGCGTTCGACAGTCCGAAGTCTCCGCTGGAGAAGAGCCCGGTCATGGCCCCGCCCGCATCCGCGAATTCGCCGCGACCCGCCACCAGCGCCGCGCTCTCGTAGGGCGTGTACGAGGCCAGCCAGGTGTCGCGGATCGGGTCAGCGGCGAGAAGTTCCGGCTCGATCGCCCTGACGATTCGCAGCTGGCGGCGCAGCACCTCAGCGTGCGGCCGCAGCTCCCCTCTGTAGCCGATGGGCGCATCAAGATCGTATTCGCGGCCTGTGCCGTTCTCGAACCCAGCGGGATTCTCGCCGCCGACCAGCATGAAGATGTTGAAGCCGCGCACCCCGCGTGCCAGGGTCACGGCGTACAGCAGCTCCATGACCCCGGCGGGAATGAACGAGCTGTTCGAGCCCTGGAGCTCCATCGCGAAGGCCGGGCCCTGGTCCCGGCCCCGCCACATGTGATACGTCTCGTGACAGGCGATGACGTGGGCCACTTTCTGCTCCGGCGACTCCGTCGCGGAGAACAGCGACACATAGCACTCGTCCGTCAGCTCGAGGTGCGGGAGCCGCTCGCGGGCGAAGGCCGCGAACTTCGCGGCCTGCAGCGGCAGAAGATACGGGAAGAGCATCGAGATCGGCCCGTCAAAGCCAGTCTCGCGGACCGCGCGATCGAGAACGACAACGTGCTCGTTGATCTGGTCGAGCTTGAAGTCCAGCCAATCGATGTAGCGAATCAATTCGTTGCGCGCGGCCAGCGCTACCCGCGGAGCTTCGATGGCCTCAGGTCGCCGCCACGCGGTGTGGTGGGCCGCATTGAGCGCTTCGAGGGAACCGTGGCGACGAAGCAGCCACGCGGCGTAGCGGGATGGCGCGCCATCGATCGCGTCCACCAAATACGGGTTGTAGTCCAGCGCCAGTGGATCGTCGAGCTGCTGCCAGTACGATGGCTCGTCATCCAGCTGGAGATGGACGATCGGCCCACCGCGAGATTCCATGTAGTCCGCCACCGACTCGATCGACGTCGTCAGCCAACGGACCGCGCGGGCTTCGTAGCCAGGATGAGCGTACGTCAGCGCTGGATAGGGACGAAGGCTACCTGCCGGCAGCCCCGCCGCATTGAGTGCCAGGATCGAGGGGTCCTGCTCCCAGAGCCACGCAGGAATGCCGCCGTCACGCCACTCGTTGGTGATGAAGGGCCCAGGCCGGTAGATGCATTTGAGTCCCGCGCCCGCGATCTCGTTCAACGCGGCGAACAGATCTCGCTCCGGCAGGGTCCGGCCGCTCAGGTCGAGCTTGCCCGGGGCGGGCTCGTGCCAGTTCCAGGGCACATAGATGCTGACACCCTCGAACCCGAGATCAGCGACCTGCGCAAGACGGTCGGCCCACGATGCCCGTGGCAGGCGGAAGTAGTGAAACTCACCTGTGAAGACATAGCGATCGGTCGGCGACTTGCTCGCGCTCACGAGGCGCTCGCCGTGGAAGCACCATTCGCAACGACGACCCGAACGCCACGCTCTTCCAGCGTCCCACGGACGCCCTGCGGAATGCCATCGTCGGTGACGATCGTATTGACCTCCTCGAGGCCGAATACATAGGCGGGAGCGACGCGCTCGAACTTGCGCGCATCGGCCAGAACGACGACGTCGCTGACCATGCGACGCATGGCTCGGTCGCTCAGGATTTCGGGCATGTAATCACTCATCAGCCCGTGCTCGAGACTGATGGCCGGGATCCCCATGAAGAGGGTGTCGGCTCGGAGCTCCTTGGCGGCGAGCTCGGTCATGTGGCCCAGCAAGCTATGCATTCGCGGTCGAACAACCCCGCCCAGGACGATGAGCTCGATACCTTCACAGTCGAGCAGCGTCTCCGCCACGTCGAGGGTGTTGGTGATCACCGTGAGCTGCTTTCGACTCGTCAGCCGCCTTGCCAGCTCCAGCGTCGTCGACCCGCTCGAGATCACGATCGTCTGACCGTCGCGCACCATCTCGGCCGCGGTCGCGCCGATCGCACGCTTTTGAGCTGACGCGGAGCCCGCCTCCGGCTAGGCCACGCCACGCGTCGCAAGCGCCGCGCCACCATACGTCCTGACCAGGCGACGCTCCCGCGCCAGCCGCTCGAGATCGCGACGGACGGTGGCCGACCCGATCCCGAGGTGGTCGGCAATCTCTGCCACAGATGCGCGGCCCTGATCTCGAAGCAGGGACAGGAGGCGGTCATCGCGGGCGATGCCGGTGGTCACGGCCAGAGTGTGCGTCCGGAATGTTCGAACTGTCAATCCGATTCCGGCTTTTTGCTCATGTCCCGGGTAACGATGAGCAAATCCTGGCATGACGATGAGCGGAATGAACTCAGGCGCCGATCAGCACGACCTGGGACAGGTGGCGGGGTCGGTCTGGATCCGCCCCGCGGGTAAGCGCGTGGCCGATCGCCAGGGCCTGCAGCGGGGGCAGCAGGAGCGGCAGTCTGGCAACCGGGTCGAGTCCCCGACCGAGCGCGTCCGGATCGAGGGCCCACACGGTGGCGCCGAGTGCTGCGGACTCCTCCAGGACGCGCCGCTCCTCGTCCACTCCCTCGCCGCCGATCAGCCCGAGCACAAGGACGCCCGGCTCACAAACGGACATCGGCCCATGACGAAACTCGAAGGGCTCCCATGCGTTCGCCGGGACCTGACTCATCTCCGTCAGCTTCAGGCACGCCTCGTTGGCGATACCGAAGGCCGCACCTCCGCCCAGGACGACGATCCGCAGCCAATGCCTCGCCGCGAGCTCAAGAGCCTGAGCGACGGCCAGGTTGGTGGACTCCCACCTGCCGGGCAGCGCATCGAGGTCGCGGGCGATGCCCTGCCCACCTGCGATGCCCTCGTCCGCGGCCGCCCCGGAAATGGCCCGTAGGAGCAACGCAAGCATGCTCGTGAACGATCGCGTCATCACGATCGCCCGCTCGTCCCCGGCGGGCGACACCAGTGCGCGATCGGCCAGATCCGCCAGCGGGGAATCAGCGCGACAGGTGATCGCCGTCGTTCCGCGGCCATGCCGCGACGCCGCCTCCACAAGGCGGACGATTTCCGACGTCGAGCCGGACCGCGAGATCGCGACCAGCGGTCCATCCTCCGCTGCGGAGTCCCCTTGCGCGGAACGCGGGCGGATCAAGAGCTCCGATGGCGGGAAGGCGATAGCCGGGGAGCCGAGCACGGAGCGGTAGGCCGACGCCGCCGTGAGCGCGAGGTAATACGACGATCCGGCGCCGCTGAACACGACCTGCCGATCCGAACCGGCCAGCGACCGAAACCAGTCCGCGCCGTCGCGACCGACGGCAAGGGCGGCGCGAACGGCCTCACCGGAGGTGGCCGATTCCTGCCACGTAAGAGTCTCCGCGACTCGGTCATTCATGGCGTTCAACAACGTGAGCTCCACGGCACCAATCGACCGGACGAGATGGCCGGCGGAGGTCATCATGCCATGGCGCCCGAGTCTTCCGGGACGCCTATTCCGCAGAGGAGACAGCCATTTACCCGCTCGGTCGACTTCGTGGACTGCGCGCCTGTGCGTCCGATCGCGGCACCTTCGTGCTCCTCGCTCTCGATCACCGCCAGAATCTTCGCAAGGAGATGTCCCCGGCGGACCCGGGGTCCGTGACCACGGAGGCCATGATCGCCTTCAAGCAAGCCGTGGTCCGGGCCCTTGCGCCGGCAACGTCCGGCGTTCTCCTCGACCCCGAGATCGGGGTGGCACAGTGCATCGTCGACGGTTCATTGCCTGCGCGGTCGGGTCTCCTGGTCGCGGTCGAGGCGACCGGCTACACAGGCACGCCCTACGCCAGGGTCACCAGCACCCTCCCGGGCTGGAGCGTGGCACAGGCCAGGCGGATCGGTGCGTCGGCCGTGAAGCTGCTGGTCTATTACCACCCCGAGGCGGCGAACGCGGCGGACCAGGAGCGACTCGTGGAGCGAGTGGCGCGCGAGGCGATGGCTGAGGACATCCCTCTGTTTCTCGAGCCACTCTCATTCTCGATTGACCCGAACGAAAGCTCGCTTCGTGGCGAGGAGCGCCGCGAGGTCGTGGTGGCAACGGCGCGCCGGCTCACGGGGATCGGCGGCGACATTCTCAAAGCCGAGTTTCCATACGACCCGTCCGTCAGCGATAAGGCCCTATGGCGGGAGGCATGCGCCGAAGTAGATGCGGCGTCGCGCGTCCCATGGGCGCTCCTCTCCGGTGGGGTCGACGGACCCACCTTCGAGGCACAGGCGAGTGTCGCCTGCGAGTCGGGCGCGAGCGGCGTTCTGGTGGGGCGATCCGTCTGGGCAGATGCGGCAACCATGGCCGAGGCTGAACGCGACACCTTTCTATCGCTTGTGGCCGTGGCCCGCCTGCAGCGGTTGAGCGCGATCGTTGACCAGTCCGGCCGATCGTGGGAATCGAGGTCGCCGATCCTGCGAGACCTCCAGGCCCCGCCATCCGACTGGTATCGCCAGCCGTGAAGAGCGCGAGCGAGGTGGCCTTCGACCTGGTGGTGGTCGGAGAGCTCAATCCTGATGTGATCGTCCATCAGCCCGGGCTGCAGCCATCGTTTGGCCAGGTTGAGCTGATCGTCGACCAGATCCGCCTCGAGATCGGCAGCTCCTCAGCCATTGTCGCCTGCGGTGCCGCACGTCTGGGTCTGCGGGTCGCCTTCGTCGGGGTCGTCGGCGACGATCCTTTCGGGCGATACGTGCTCGGCGGGCTCGCCGACCGCGGCGTCGATGTGTCCAGCTGCCGAGTGACCAGGCACAGTCCGACAGGCGCGACCGTCATCCTTTCACGCGGCGACGATCGCGCCATCATGACCGCACCAGGCGCGATGGACGAGTTGACCGTCGCTGACGTCCCGCGGCGCCTGATGGCGGACACGCGCCACCTGCACGTTGGCGGCTTCTTTCTCCAGCCCCGATTGGCCTCTCAGCTGCCGGATCTCTTCGCCTCGGCCCGGCGCAGCGGTGTCCGCACCTCGCTCGACACGAACTGGGACCCATCGGGCCGTTGGCGTGGGTTGGCCCCGGTCCTGCGGATGACAGACCTTTTCCTACCCAACGCCGCCGAGCTGCGCTCACTGACTGGAGATGACGATCCTGCCTCGAGCGCCCGCTCCCTGGTTGGGGTCGTGGCCCCCGGCGGAACGATTGCCGTGAAGCGCGGACGCGACGGCGGTCTGGCAGTCCGAGGCGACGAGCTTGTCGCGTGTGGCACTCCCCTCGTGGAGGTAGTGGACGCAACGGGGGCCGGCGACTCATTCGACGCCGGGATGATTGCCGGCCTGCTCGACGGCTTGTCTCTGGCGGATGCGCTTCAGCTTGCCGTCGCATGCGGATCTCTCTCGGTACGAACTGTCGGCGGCACGGGCGCGCAGCCCTCGCGCGGCGAGGCTGCCGCGGCTGCCGCCATGCTCGCGGCGGATGGACCCACGGGGATCATTGAAGGGCCCCATCCGCTCAAGGCCGGTGCGTCCTCTGTCTCGAGGCGGAAGACCGCCGCCCATTTCGGGCCGGCAAGGCGGGACACGAGGAGGTCGTGACCGCGAGCCCAGTGCCTTCGCCGGATCCGCGCGCCGATGCGCGGCTTCGCGCGTCACCTTCGGGTCGGAACTCAAAATGCACGGTCTGGTAGTGCTGCTCACGACGGCCGAAGCGCACGAGGAGCCGCTGGAAGACCGGGTGCTTGCGGTCGATGAGCCTGCCGGCATGCTCTGATTCTGATCCGCTCAGCGGCCGAGCCCTCGCCCGGAGAGCCGGGCCGGTTGGCCGACCGCGCCAGGTCGACGTGGCGATCTGGACCCGTGGGTCGTGCTGCATACGCGTCACCTTCCAGGCGAGGTCGTACGTGCGAATGAAGGCGTGGTCATCCTCGATCACGATGTTCACCGGCGTCCCGATCGGGGTGCGGCCAGTCACTGGACACCGTTGGCCAGTTCGACCGGTCCTCGCCGGCGAGGTGCCCAAGATCGAGGCCTCACCCGCCTTCGATGCGGAAGCCTGATCATCGTGACCTACGACGAGTGGAACGATCAGTCGCCTCCACGGCAAGGCGACGAGCGGGTGGCATTCCTGGTGTCGGGCAAGCCGATGATGCCGGCGTCTATTCCTCGGGGCACTACAACCACCGCGCGAGCTGCTCCGACGAGAGCGGTGGTGCCCGCGTGCGATCGACCGCTGGATCCGCGAGCACCAGGCTGCGGAGGCCGCCGAGCGCGAACTCCGCGCCGAAGCTGGGGTTGCCGGCAAGCGGGCGGCCCACACAGCCGAGATGCGCGCCTTCCGCGCTCGACGGCGGGCAGAACGGCCGAATGGCCGGCCAAAGGAACCTGTTGAGTGAGGAACCCAGCCAACCCTCCGAAAGGCTGGTGGGTTCCAGCGCGACGTGCTCGCTTACTGACCCGAGAGTGCGCCACTACGGCGAGTGTGATAGACAGCGGTCGCCGGTACCAGATGTTGGACTCAGTTCGTGTTACGTCCGCGAAGCGGCCCCTGGTGCCTGCCTTGGGCCTCGCCTCAGCCTGACAACGATCTCGGTCCGTTCCAGGCTCTAGCTGTGATTCACGGACACGTTGTTGACCAGGACCGACATCGGGGTCCGGCCTTCTAGGGATCCGTGTCCGCGTCGCTCGTTGTAGTCGGCGACGAAGCCCGGCAGCGCGTCGAGCCGCGCCTCGTTGGTGTCGTA